>JACQWK010000405.1 GCA_016209525.1 Verrucomicrobiota bacterium | reverse complement strand
CGGGAGTCTCGCCCCACCTTGTGGTTCATGGAGAGGCCGTATGGGATCATCCCCACTTCTCCGTCCGCATCTGTTCTTTCGGAAACTTGAGTTCATGGAGGACCAGCTCTTCCGCAAATTCGACCAGCTCATTGGGCCCGCACGCATAAAAGATCGTGTTGGTCGGATCGTGAACGTGCTCGCGCACCCACGCCGCATCGATCCGCCCGCGTCGGCCGGTCCAAGGGTCGTCCCGGTGCAGCCGCGTGCAAGTCACATAGAAATCAAAGTTCGCGTTGTCCAGCTCCAACTGATGAAATTCATCGTTGAAGATGATGTCGTTCGTCGTGCGCACGCTGTAGAGGACGGTGATCTTCGTTTCAAGTTCGCGCCGCGTCGCTTCGCGCGCGAAAGCCCGGAACGGGGTGACACCGGAGCCGCCCGCAATGCAAATGAGGTGCTTGTTCGGTTCATACACGGGCAAGAATCGGCCCGCGGGAGGCAGCACCAACATCTGGTCCCCCGGTTTCGCCCAATCCACGATCCGCGTGCCCATTTTCCCGTCGCGTTTCACGGTCGTTTCGAAAAACCCCCGATCCAGCGCGCAGGACGACAAGGAATAGCCGCGCCGGTAATTGGGCGTGTCCGGCCAAGCGAGAGTGATGAACTGGCCCGTGTTGAACTCCGGATCGTAGGCTTCCGGCCATTTCAGACGAATGGTCTTGGTATCGGGCAATTCCATCGTCACCAACTCGATCATCATTTCGACAGCTTGCTTTGCCATGCGATCAACGTTTTCTGAACCAAATGCTGTTTAGAGCGTGTTTTGAAAATGCCTCCTGAGTGGAACAGGCCGCTGGCCTGTCGCGGCAGGCTACCAGCCTGCCGCCGTTCTCGGCGGCAGGTTGCCGCCGAAAACGGGCTGGTAGCCCGTTCCACCCATTTTCAAAACACGGGCTTAGAGAAAGCCGCGTCTCGGACGAGGATGCAATCGAAAAACACCGGCAAGTTCTGTTGGGGAATTGGCAAATTAAGAGAAGCAACCGTTGGTCCGTTTCCTTGCAATGGCGGCCAGTTTGTCACTTGACAGGGCGATTATCCGGCAAACGCCCCCGAAATCTCTCTCAATATGAAGACCTCTCCGATGGCTTTTCGTCGCGGACGCCCGAATTCTCACACCGGAAAATGCCGCAGCATCTGGGTGATTTCGTTGGCGAGTCTTGCGGCGACTGGGCTCTCGCAGGCCGCCTCCGCCCCCGGAACATCAACCCCATTAAGCGGCGCTCAGTCTGGAACGCTCACGCTGGCGAACAGCCCTTACCTCGCCACGGCGGATATTTATGTCAGCGGCAATCAAACTCTCACCATCGAGCCAGGAGTGGTTGTGCAATTTCAGGCGCCCGACGTGGGTTTCTTCGTGGATGGGACGCTGCTCGCGCGCGGCACGGCGGCGGCGCCAATTCTTTTCACGTCGGATGACGCGCAGAAGGCGCCCGGCCAATGGGAAGCGATCATCTTTCGCGGAGCGAACACGAATTCGATCCTGGAGAACTGCACGGTGGAATATGGGGCGGCGGCGGGTTTTGCCGACGAAATCATCCGCTGTGAATCGGCTTCACCTACGATTCGCAATTGCACGATTCGTGGCAGCCGTTTCCACGGAATCCGGCTTTTCAGTTCCGATCCGCGCCTTGAGAACTGCCAATTCACGGGCAATGGCGCGGCGAACAAAGACGCGTTCGCGCTCTTCATGCACGTGAATTCGCTGCCGCAGCTGAGAAACAATACCGCCACGGGCAATGCGCACGATGCCATCGGCGTCTTCGATTACCACTTCGCAAGGAACGGCACTTGGATGAAGGATAATCTGCCGTACACCTTGCTCGACGATGTGTACGTGGACGCCGGCAAAACGCTCAGCGTCGAACCGGGTGTCGTGGTGCAATTTCAGAACCCGTTCGCCGCCTTGATCGTCGATGGCACTTTCATCGCTCGCGCTACGGCAACGGCGCCGATTGTGTTCACCTCGGATGACGCGCAGAAAGCGCCGGGCCAGTGGGAGGCCATCATTTTCCGGGCTTCGAACACCAATTCGATTCTGGAGAATTGCACGGTGGAGTATGGGGCGGCGGCAGGCCAGAGCGATGAGAGCATCCGGTTTGAGACCGCCACGGCGACGCTCCGAAACTGCACGATCCGCAACAGCCGCCTTCATGGAATCAAGCTGCTCGGATCCGATCCGCTGATCGAGACCTGCCGATTTCTGAACAACGGTCAGACGAACAAGGAAGCGTTTGCGATCTTCATGCGCCTCGATTCGCTGCCGTTGCTCAAGAACAACACGGCCAGCGGCAACGGGCAGGATGCCATCGGCATCTTCGATTACCACTTTGCGAGGAACGGCGCTTGGCTGAAGGATAATCTGCCTTACACGTTACTGGATGACGTGTATGTGGACGCCGGCAAAACTCTTACCATCGCGCCGGAGGTCATCGTCCAGTTTCAAAATCCGTACTCCGCCTTGATCGTCGATGGAACTCTCATTGCTCGCGCGACCGCAACGACGCCGATTGTGTTCACGTCGGATGACGCGCAGAAAGCGCCTGGCCAGTGGGAGGCCATCATTTTCCGCTCTTCGAACACCAATTCGATCCTCGAAAACTGCATCGTGGAATACGGCGCGGCGGCGGGGCAGAGCGACGAGAACATTCGGTTTGAGAACGCCACGGCGACGATCCGGAACTGCACCATTCGCAACAGCCGGATGCACGGCCTGAAGCTCCTCGGCTCGGATCCGCTGCTGGATAACTGCCGGTTTCTGAACAACGGTTCAACCAACAAGGGGGCGTTCGCGATCTCCATGCGCGTCGATTCCTTGCCTCTGCTCAAGAACAACACGGCGACCGGCAACGTGCAGGACGCCATCGGTGTCTTCGATTACCACTTTGCGAGGAATGGCGCCTGGTTGAAGGACAATCTGCCGTACACCTTGCCGGACGACGTGTACGTGGACGCCGGCAAGACTCTCACCATCGAACCGGGCGTGATCGTGCAGTTCCAGAACCCGTACGCGACCTTCATAGTCGATGGAACACTCGTCGCTCGTGGCACGCCCACCGCGCCGATCCTGTTCACCTCGGACAAAGCGCAGAAGGCGCCCGGGCAGTGGGAAGCGCTGGTTTTTCGGGCCTCGAACACCAATTCGATTCTCGAGAATTGCCTTGTCGAGTGCGGCGCGGCCGCGGGGTATGTCGATGAAATGATTCGGTTTGAAGGCGCCACCGCCGCCCTCCGAAACTGCACCTTCCGCGCCAGCCGAATGCACGGCATGACCTTTCTCGGCTCCAATCCCATCATCGAAGACTGCCAATTCCTGAACAACGGCTTCACGAATGCCAACGCGTTCGCCATGGCCATGCGGGTCGATTCCTGGCCCCGGCTCGCGAACAACCGCGCCCAAGGCAATGGGAACGACGCCATCAGCGTGTTCGACTACCACGTGACCCGGAGCGGAACCTGGCTGAAGGACAATCTCCCTTACACCTTGGTCAACGATGTGTACGTCGATGCCGGTGCGACACTCACCCTGGAGCCTGGATTGGTCGTGCAATTCCGATATCCGGACACGGCCCTGGTCGTCGATGGAACCTTGACGGCTCGGGGCACGGCGCTCAGGCCGATTCGTTTTACCTCGGACGAGCTCCAGAAAGCTCCGGGCCAGTGGGAGGCGATCATTTTCCGGGCGTCGAACGTCAACTCGATTCTCGAAAACTGCGTTGTCGAGTATGGGGCAGCGGCGGGCCTGAGCGATGAGAGCATCCGGTTTGAGAACGCCACGGCGACGATCCGGAACTGCGCGATCCGGAACAGCCGGCTCGACGGCATCCGATTTCAGGCTTCGGACCCAGTCATCGAGAATTGCCAGTTCGTGAACAACGGGACCACGAACAATGGTTTTGCCATGGCCATGCGCGTGGATTCCCTGCCCAAATTGAAGAACAATATTGCGCTGGGGAACGGACGCGACGCGATCAAAGTCTTCGACTACAACTTTGGCCGCAATGGCACGTGGGTGAAGGATAGCCTGCCTTACACTCTGGTGAATGACGTCAACGTGAACGGCGGCAAGTCGCTCACCATCGAAGCCGGAGTCACCGTTCAGTTTCAAGACCCGAACGTCGGGCTCTGGGTGGATGGCGTCCTGATCGCTCGTGGTACGGCCGCGGCGCCCATCGCATTCACTTCGGATGAAGCCGTGAAAAAGGCCGGGCAATGGAGGGCCCTTACCTTCCGTGCGCCGGACGGCAATTCCATCCTTGAGAACTGCAACGTCGAGTACGGCGGCGCCAACGCCGAGGGCAACGTCGCTCTCTTCGGCTCTTCGCCCCGCATCAACAATTGCATCATCCATGACAGCGTCAGCGACGCCATTCACTGCAACAATTCTGCCTCGCTCATCACCGCTTCTCGCATCGTCAAGAGCGGCCGGGACGGCATTCGCACCGCCAATGGCGCTTCGCCGGTCATCAACAACAGCACGATCTCCGGCCATGCCGAGTTCGGCGTGCGGAACTTCGACACCGCCCGAATCATCAACGCCAAGTCCAACTTCTGGGGCGATCCAAGCGGGCCGTTTGACAATGCGAATACCGACGGCCGAAATCAGCTCAACGCGAGTGGCAAAGGCGACAAGGTCAGCGAATACGTGGACTGGAGCGCGTTCTTGCAGACGGACGCCCTCGCTTCCCAGCCGCCGCAAAAGGTGGAAGTTTCTCCGACCACCTTGGATTTCGGCACCGTCATTGTCGGCGAGAGCAAAGAGTTGTTCTTGGGCGTGCGCAACGTCGGAGGCTCGGAATTGACCGTGACTTCGGTGGCGAGTGACAGCTCGCGCTTCCGAGTCGTCTCGCCCGCCACGCCTTTCACCGTTGCCGCCGGTTTGCAGCAGGCGATCAGCGTTTCGTTCAGCGCCGACGCGATCACTTCCGCGACGGGGACGTTGACCGTGAGATGCAACGACGCCAGCCAAAGCAGCGTCAACATTTCGCTCAAGGCGACCGGGATTGTCGCGGCGGACTGCCTGGCACCACCGTCGGGCCTGGTCGGCTGGTGGCCGGGCGACGGGAGTTTCCTCAACGCCGCTTCGACCAATCACGGCCAGCCGCTGGGCGGCGTGAGTTTTGCGTCCGGCAAGATTGGCCGTGCCTTCAGTTTCGCCAGCGACAGCGACCGGATTACCGTGCCCCACGATCCGTTGCTGGACGTCCAGGCGCCCGGCTTCACCGTGGAATTCTGGATGCGCGGGACCAAGAATCAGCCGCACGATCAATTCCTGGTCGTGGACAAGTCGCACGGCTGGGCGGATTCCACCGGCTGGATGTGCCAAGGATACAGCGGCAATGGAAAAATCTATTTCGGTATTGGAGCGGGGGGTGGCGGCATCGTCAATTTTCCCGGCGTCGTGTCGGCGACGGACGTTTTGGACGGCGTTTTCCATCACGTTGCCGGCACCTGGGACGGCGGCACCATTCGGCTGTACGTGGACAGTGCGCTCCAAGGCGAGGCAGCCCTTTCCGCTCCGGCCAACAACACGCGCCCGGTCAACCTGGGCTATTCGTGGGGCGGAGGTTCGCCAAACCGTTTCTTCCGCGGCCAAGTGGATGAACTCGCGATCTATCGCCGCGCCCTGTCCACCAACGAAATTCAGGCCATCTTCGCGGCGGACAGCGCGGGCAAGTGCAAGCAAGCCGTGACCGCGCCTTCCATCGCGGTGGCGCCGTCGAGTCTGGATTTCGGCAGCGTGATCGTCGGCCAGAGCAAAGATTTGACGTTCACGATCAGTAACAAAGGGAACGCGCCGTTGACCGTTCGCGCCATCACCAGTGACAACGCGCGATTTGTGATCGCGTCACCGGTGACACCGTTGACGGTTGGCGCCGGCGCCAATGCCACGGTGAATGTGCGTTTCACGTCCAGCGCGCCACTGGCACAAAAAGGCATCGTGACGATCGTCAGCAGCGACCCGGATCAGCCGAGTCTGACTGTCACCATGACGGGGAACGGCGTGACTGAACTCGGGGGCTTGATCGCGTACTTGCCGTTCAACGGAAATGCGAATGACGAAAGCGGCAGCGGGCACAATGGCATCGTCAATGGCGCGACGCTGACGACCGACCGCTTCGGCCAGCCGAACCGCGCCTACCAGTTCGACGGCAAAACCCAGTTTATCGAACTGGCCGACTCCAAGTCTCTGAACTTCTCCACCGGCGGTTTCACCTTGAGCGCTTGGATTGCTTACACCGAGTCCGGCTGGGCCGGCCATATCATTTCAAAACACTTTTCCTACGCCGGCGCGGAGAACGGCTACTTCCTGGCCTTGGGCAGCAATGCGGTGGCCTTCTTCATGAACAGCTTGATGTGGCTGGGCACCACCGAAACGTACAACGATGGCCGATGGCATCAGACGACCGCGGTCTATGATGGCGCTACCATGTTCCTGTATGTCGATGGCGTCCTCAAGGACTCTCAAGCCCGCGGTTCCCCGAAGGCCAACGACATGAGCATCACCATCGGCAAAGCGACCGATGCGGGCTATTTCACCGGCAAGATCGATGACGTGCGGATTTATAGCCGGCCACTTTCCGGCGCAGAAGTGAGCACGCTCTACGACACCGAATTTGCCGCCGACTGCGTGGAACCGCCGGCCGGTTTGGTGGGTTGGTGGCCGGGCGAGGGGAGTTTTCTCAACGTGGCCGCTACGAACCACGGCGTGCCGCTGGGCGGCGTGAGTTTTGCCTCTGGCAAAGTCGGACTGGCCTTCAGCTTCGCCAACGACAGTGACCGAATCACCATCCCGCATGATCCTCTGTTTGACATGCAGGCGCCGGGTTTCACATCGGAATTTTGGATGAAAGGCGCGAAGAATCAGCCGCAGGATCATTACCTCGTGGTGGACAAGTCGCATGGATGGGTGGATTCGACGGGTTGGTTCTTCCAAGGTTTCAGCAGCAGCGGTAGAATCGCCTTCGCCATCGGCCTGGGGGGAGGTGGTGATCGCAATTACCCCGAAGTCACTTCCACGATCGACGTGTCGGACGGCGTATTCCATCACGTTGCGGGCACCTGGGATGGCAGCACGATTCGCCTTTACGTGGACGGCGCCCTGCAAGGCGAGGCGGCGCTTTCCACTCCGGCCAACAACACACGACCAGTTAACCTGGGTTATTCGTGGGGTGGCGGATCGCCGAATCGTTTCTTCCGCGGCCAAGTGGATGAACTCTCGATTTACCGTCGTGCTCTGACGGTTAGCGAAGTCCAGACCCTCTCAAACGCCGGCGCGGCCGGAAAGTGCAAACAAGCCGCGGCTGCGCCTGTCGTCGCGCTCTTCCCCGTGAGCTTGGACTACGGAAGCGTCGCAGTCGGCCAGACCAAAGATTTGGCGCTCGCGATTCGCAATTCCGGCACCGCCACGTTGACGGTGAGTTCCATCACGAGCGATGATTCGCGATTCACCGTGATTTCTCCGGCGACGCCATTCAACCTCGCCGGCGGGACGGAACAAGTGGTTCTCGTGCGTTTCGCTCCGGCGATCGCAGGCCTTCAGAGCGGCCGGCTGTCGGTCAACAGCAACGATCCGGCCCAGGCCAAGGTGACGGTCACAGTTTCCGGCACTGGCACGGCTGCGCCTTCGACTCCTCCCAAATTGACCGTTGTTCACGGCGACAACCAAATCCTCGTTTCCTGGCCCACCGGCGCGGGCCAAGTCATCATCCAAGCAACGGAGAGTCTGCTGTCGCCGATCCAGTGGAGCACCCTGACGAATCAGCCGGTTGTGGCCGGAGGCCAAAACACCATCACGATTCCGACCGCGCCGCGCGCCGACGCGACCATGTTCTTCCGCGCTTTGATCGCGGGCGGAACTCCGGCTCCGAGTTCATTAGGTGCTTCTGCTGGCAACGTATCCGACGCGTTGGCGGCGCTCGGCCAGATTCCCGCGTCCGGCACCAGCCAGGAGTTCCAAGAGCGCGTCAACCGGCAATTGGCACTCCTGCAAAGCGCTCTGGATGCATTCGATTCCACCTTGTCGGGTGTGGCGGCGCAAACCGAGGCCGCGGCAACGAACCTTGGATTTGCGCTGCAATCAACCGCGGCTTCTCCCGAGCCGACGTCTGCCCCGGTCGCCTTGGCCGGTTTGCGTCCGCAGAATTCGGGCTTCGTGCCTGGGCCGCTCACCGACGTGATCAACCAGTTCAAGCAAGTGAAACAAACGGTGGACGAACTGAAAAAACTGAAAAAGAAATTCAATGACGGTTCGGACCTCCTCAATCTGATCACGCAGAACAAGTCGCTCGACGAAATTGCCTCCGCCCGTTCGGGCTTCTTCAAGCAAATCTCCGACGTCTTCAAGAAGATGCGGGACGACGTCGAAGGGCCGCTGGCCGAAATGATCGCCGGCAAGAATCAAGGCAAACCGGACGACGCGGACGATTTTCAGGCGCTCGTCGCTTTTGTGACGGCAAGCGATCCGCTCTTGGGAAGCCGCATGAGCAGCCCTCAGTTTACGATTGATTCGTATCGGAACCTCAACTTGACCGATCGCCAAAAGGACCTGGTGGCGCAGGCGTTTCGCAGTTCGACGATCCGCGGGCGGCTCTACCTGCGAGACAACCTGCTGGGTTTCCTGAGCTCGCTCGCTTCCGCCGGAGTGGAGACGTATGTCAGCACCATCATCGATGCAACCGGCGGCAAAGGCGTGAAGTCGGCGTTAGAGCTCGCCAAAAAGGTTTATGATTTCCTGACGAAAAACGCCGCCGTTCCGCAAACAACCCTCAAGTTTGCTTCACGCCGGCGGTTCTTGCGGACCGACGACCCGGCCAGTGACGTGAAGGCGGACCTGTTCTTGCTGGCCAAACTACCTGACGGATCCACGCGCCTGGCGACGTTCCTGGTGAACGGGAAAAACGTGATCAATGAACGATACGACATCCTGCTCACGCAGGGATTGCAGGTGCCCGCTTTGGCTTACGACATCCTGCTCGTGCCGCGCGACCAGGAGAACGAGCCGATCAAGCTCCTGCCGTTGGCCGCATCTGTGGACGCCAATCTGAGCACGTTTGTCGATTTGCCGCTCGTCTTTGCCACCAAGACCACCGTCAACCTCGCCGCGAAACAGCGCGATGCCGCGGGCGGATTGAGCGACGCGACCTTGACGCTCGATCAAAGAAAGTCGTTGGCCGTGCGTGTCGAAGGATTCTCACAGGCCGCTGATGGCCCCATGGGAGCCGTATTCGATACGGAATTGCTACCGGATGGAACGACGCGTGGCTTTTTCGTCATCCCATTCCTGCCGCCCAACCTCCCGCTGTCGCTGCGCATCACGGGGCCGGACACCGAGGATTTACAGCAGAGTCTGACTGTGACGCAGCCGGAGTCGCAGGTTCCCGTAACGCTGATCCTGAAGCCGGTTGCGCCTCAGACCTGGTTGGTGCCGGTGATCGCCTGGAAACTAAGCACCTATTCGGGCGACTTGGTCATCACCAATGCCGCGGGTCCGACCATCTCAAACGCCATTTCCGGGACTTTGTTCAGCCCGCAAGGACGGACGAATGTCAACACCACCCTTAGTGGAACGCTGCAAATTTCTCCTTTGGTTAGGAATCAGGATTTCGATGTCGTGTACACGCTGGTGCGCCAGGTGCAAAGTCCCATTCCAGGGGTGAAAAGTGTCTCCTCCATTTCCCTCCGAACAACCCAGTACACAGCCCCTGTCTCATCCAGCGTCGTTCCCGCCAATCCGGAATCGATTTCTCTGAAACTCGCCTTCCGTTCGATCCCTCAGGTGTCGCTCTACAAGATCGACGTGACTGCCGATCCCGGGTTTGCGGGATTCGGCCCCGGCGTCACGTTTTTTCCTGCAGATGCGTTCGGCGGGTATGGCGGCAACTTTTCGATGTTCGGCGACAACTCGGGCGTCAGTTTCGGGAATGGCAAGATCTCGCTTGGTGGAACGGTGTTCGTGGGGAGCGATCTGAGCAATTTCAATCCGAGTTATCGCCTGGACGTCACCGTGACTTTCCGAAGCCCTTGATCCGGAAAACGTTGCCGGATGCACGGCATCCCTTCGATTTCGAACACGACGAGGATCGTACCGAGGTCCTTGAACTCAGGTGTGACCGTGTGACGCTTCACAACGGCAACTGTTCGACTCGATTTTTCCACTCTTCGGCCTTACGATGTTCGGTGAGCAACTCGGCCTCAATCTCCTCGCGATGTTCGAAGTAGTAGGTGAGGGCGGCGTGCGTCTCCGCCAGTGTCAGGTACGGATACTGCCTGACGATCTCTTCCGCCGACCAACCGCGCCACAAATAATCCGCCACGATCATCGACACGCACGTACGTCGATGATTTTCCAGACGCGCGGAGTCGTTGGCGGGTTTGACGATCTGCGGATACGTGATTTCTGCCGGCACATGCCGAATTTCGCAGTGCGGCGAAATTGCTTCAACGCACGACTTAACTGGACCGAAACTGGTGGAAAGGGGTCGATCAATGGTATCGTCAACTGTTCGTGCCTTGGTCTGCAGAACGAACGTGCCGATTTGCCAGAAATGGGGCCTCGATCAAAGATTCGTGGGAACGACACGAGTGAGCGACCCCCGCCGTCAGCGCACTCAAGCCGCGTCTGAGGATGTTCACAAATCCGGCAGCGTCGCAACCGAGACGGCTGGCGGCGGTTCGTCTCCTGCGATTTGTCAGGCTTTCTGAACTTTGACTGCCGTGCCATAGGCTAAGACTTCCGTGGAGCCCGGCATGAATTCAGTCGCGTCGTAGCGGACAGCAATGATCGCATCTGCGCCGGCTTCCTGTGCGTGTTGCACCATCAGTTCGTATGCGTGCTGACGAGCCTCCTCGCACACCGCCACATATTCGGGAATATTACCGCCCGCAAGAGATCGAAGACCGCCCATAAGACCGCGTGCGATCCCGGTAGAGCGAACCACAATGCCCCGGACAATCCCAAGATATTGGACTATATCGTGGCCGGCAACATCGTTTCCTGTGGTGATAATCATAAAATCAGCCATATCAACGACACGGGTGAGCGACCGCCACCTGACCGTGAACGCCGGAAATCACTGAGATCGGCAAACTCGCCGAAACGCCCTGGCAAATGCCGTGGCTGGTGGCGGTTCGCTCGACCCGCTGGTTAGACCACGTCATTGTCATCATTCAAACTCTCCCGAGAAAATGCCATGCTGTCCAGCAAGAGAGAAGCGCGAGCGCAACCAGCGCCTCGTTCGCGATAAGATAAGCGCCCGCCGGGCGCTGCTGCTTGGGAAAGTCTCCAAAAGCTCGTGTAAGAATCCGGCCCTGCGGAATGATGGCCAAGACGATCAGCAACCACAGACGATGTGGAAGAAAGGCAGCGAGCGCTAAAAGCAAAAGCAGCACTGCCACAACATGAAAATCAATCGCTCTGGAAATGGCTGTCATGCTCGAAGTGGTCTAACAGTGTTAATAAACGAAAGATTCTTCGGTTTATCAAGGAAGGGCTTTAACGATGCCGATTCTCGCCTTTGCGGAAATCAATAAACGACATTTTCCTTAATTGGCCAGGAGGGTAGGTGCTTGATGGTCAGCAGTCAAGGAGGTTTGCCAGCCGCGATTTGGGAGGCCACACCTCTGGGTGATGAAGTGCGGAATGCGGAGGAGTTGAGAGTTAGGGAGGTTGAGGGTTTGAATCAAGAATTCGGCTGCATTCCCTGCTTGGTGGTTCTTCCGCAGAATCAAGACTGAGGACTGATGACCCCTTCGCGAGCGCGAACACGGACCAGGAACAACACCAGCGCCGTCGCGAGCAACGGCACGAGGCTGGCCCCGATCAGGATCGGCTCGAATGAATAGCGGTCGGAAACCTGCCCGATCAGCCAGGTGGAGAGAATCGTGCCAATCCCCGCCCCGGTCCCGCTCATCCCGCTGACCGATGCGACATTTCGGCTGGGGTAGAGATCCGATGGCAAGACCAGCGCCATCGTGGACCAAGCCGCATAAGCGAAAGTCGAGACGCCAAACAGCGCGATGAGCACCGCAAAATTCGACACGAACGCCGCCGCCGCGATGGAAGTCATGGCTAGCCCGCAAACCACGATGACGAATTTCCGGGCCGCCAGAACTTTCCAGCCGCGCCGAATCAACCAGCTCGACAAGCCGCCGCCAAAGAAGTTGCCCAAGTCGGCGGCAAGGAACGGAACCCAAAATCCCAGAAGCGTGTGCTCCAGCTTGAATCCCTTCGCGACCAGATAAATGGCGAACCAGTCGGTGATGAAGAACCAGACCGGATCGGTGAGGGTCCGTCCGAGAATGATTCCCCAAGTTTGCGGCAACCGCAGCAGAGCCTGCCAGCGGCTTTGATCGGAGCCATTGCCGGTCATGGCCAGGGCTTCCACCTCGGTTTCCTTCCGCCGGCTTTCACAGATCCGCGCGCGTTCGGCCATGCCCAGATTCGGATGCGTTTCGGGCGGATGATACCATCGATACCAGGCCAAAGCCCAAAAGAGGCCTAACGTGCCGGTGATCAGAAAAACCGGGCGCCAGCTTCCGAACACCTGGTGAAGCCAGATTACCAGCAGCGGCGCAATCGCTCCGCCCACCGATGAACCGCTGTCGAACAACGCCACGGCCAGCCCGCGTTCGGATTTAGGAAACCATTCGGAGACCGCCTTGGTGGCGCCCGGCCAATTGGCCGCTTCGCCCGCGCCCAGCAGAAAACGGCAGAAGGCGAAGCTTTTCAAACCGACGGCCAGCGACGTCACCATCGCTGCCGCCGAATACCAGCAAACGGCTGCCAGCAATCCCAGACGCGTGCCCCACCGATCCAACAACCGTCCAGCGCCGGTTTGCCCGATGGCATAGGCCACGCGGAAGGCGATCACGACCAGGGCGAAATCGGAATTGGTCCATTGGTATTCCGTTTTCAGGAACGGCGCCAGCACGCTCAAGGTCTGGCGATCGATGTAGTTGATGACGGTCGAAGCAAACAGCGCTCCGCCAATCCACCAGCGGAGATGGGGAATGACTCGGCGCGGTCGGCTGATGATAGGCGTGGTCAAGGGTAGGGTCTTAGCCGCATCTGTCGAAATCGTCGCAAGCCGCGCAAATTTATTGGTGGGGCGAGACTCCTG
The DNA here is from genome assembly GCA_016209525.1 of Verrucomicrobiota bacterium. Classification (GTDB taxonomy): domain Bacteria; phylum Verrucomicrobiota; class Verrucomicrobiia; order Limisphaerales; family SIBE01; genus VHCZ01. The sequence goes on along the minus strand of JACQWK010000405.1, from coordinate 2,205 downwards.
TCGAGCCCTGACTTCTTTGCCAGTAAGTATGCCAGGGCTCGACAGAGTCTCGCCCCAGCGGATTTTGTTGCGGCTTCGCCGCGTTGCGCTGTATCCCCGAGTTGCACTCGGCCAGGCGTCTAATCCTACGGGGCCGCCCGGCGGTTCCGGGCGTTCGCAGAATGCAATTCTGCGATACAGCAGATTGAAAATCTGCGCGACGATGAATTCTGTCCTGCGCCCTTCGCCGCGCCGTTCCAGGTTTTCAGCTTGACGTAGGAACGAGCCGCCACTGCAATTTGGTTTGTCACAAATTTCACGAGCAAAAACAAAGAGTTCATCATCAATCCGACATGAAACACCCCTCTCCCTGCCCTCTCCCCTCATCGGATGAGGGGAGAGGGATCAAGGGTGAGGGGAGTCAGGATCGGACAGATGCTGAACTAATTCATAACCCTTCACACGATTTGAGGTTTTTGTATGAGCATGAACCGACGCCTTTTTCTGAAAACTTCGGCCGCAGCCAGCTTCACCCTGAGTACGATGCCGGTCTTCGGCGCAGATCAGCCCGGCAGGAAATATCGCACGGCGCTGATCGGTTGCGGCTGGTGGGGCAACAACATCCTCGGCGAGGCGATGGCGTCCCAGGAATGCAAAATCACCGCGCTGTGCGATGTCGATCAACGACAGCTCGATCCAACCGGGGAGCGAGTGAGCAAGCAATCCGGCGACCAGCCAAAGAAGTACCGCGACTTTCGCGAGCTGCTGGAACAGGAAAAACCGGAGATCTGCATCGTGGCCACCCCGGATCATTGGCATCCACTGATCACTATCGCCGCCGTGAAAGCGGGATCGCATGTCTATGTGGAGAAACCTCTCGGCCACACGATCCGCGAAGGCCGCGCCATGGTGAAAGCCGCCCGCGACACGGGGCGAGTCGTCCAGGTCGGCACCCACCGCCGCGTTTCTCCGCACAATGTCTCTGGCCGCGAGTTCATCCGTTCCGGCAAGGCGGGCAAGATCGGCATGATTCGCGCCTTCGTCCTGTCCGGCGGCGGACCGGAGAGGCCGATCAAGAACACGGAACCGCCCAAGGAACTCGATTGGAACTTGTGGTGCGGCCCGGCCCCATTGCGGCCTCACAACGGGGGCGACCCGCGCGACACGAGCCAGTCCTGGCGCGGCGCGATTCACCCTCGGGGTTTCCGAAATTACCTGGATTACGCCAACGGCACGCTCGGGGATTGGGGCATCCATTGGCTGGACCAAATTCTCTGGGTCATGGACGAAAAATGGCCGCGCAAGATTTTCTCGACGGGTGGCCGCCCCATCAAAGGTCCGCCGATCCTCACGAAGGAAGAACAGACCAGCGACGCGCCGGATCATCAGGTTGCAACTTTCGAGTTCGAGAACTTCAGCGTGGTTTGGGAACATCGGCAATTTGCGGCCAACAACGCCGAGAAAGGCGAAAGCGTCGGCTGTTACTTCTACGGCACCGAAGGCACCTTCCATATGGCGTGGAAGAACGGTTGGACTTTTTATCCAGCCGACGCGAAGAAACAAGTCATTCACGAAGCGCCAAAGCTGCATCAGCCGGACGACCAAAACATCAAGGAACTCTGGGGGGATTTCCTGCGGTGTATTAAGTCAGGCCAACGTCCCATCAGCGACATTGAAGAGATCCACCGCTCAACCAACGTCAGCTTGCTGGGCATGTTGTCGCTGAAGCTTGGCCGAAGCGTCCAGTGGGATGGCCAAGGAGAAAGAGTGATCGGCGATGCAGAAGCAAATCGGTTACTGAGCCGAGCATACCGAAAGCCGTGGGAGTATCCGGCGATTTAACGCACGCCTGATCCCGTGGCAGGACATCGGGCAGAGAAGTCTTTGGGGCAGATTACGACGATTGGTCTTTGGGCGTCGCGTTCTCCCTCATCCCGGCCCTCTCCCCAAGGAGAGGGAGGCACTGCCACTGCGTTGGGATAATCCGGGATCGCTGAACATTTCCGCGCCTGGCGAACGTTTCTCCCTCTCCCCTGGGGAGAGGGCCGGGGTGCTTTGCTGTTGAATTAAGCATGAATTCGATTCCATCCCGAGCAGGTCTTGCTCTTGATCTTACTCGTAATCTTAATCTCTCCAGGGAGTTCCGGAGTAAGAGTAAGAGCACGATTAAGAGCAAGAAACGGCCGGTTGACCTTAATTCAACAGCAGTGGGGCCGGGGTGAGGGG
>JACQWK010000393.1 GCA_016209525.1 Verrucomicrobiota bacterium | reverse complement strand
TGCCGGGGGGCTTGAGCGGAGTGACGGCGATTGCGGCGGGAGCATATCACACGGTGGCGGTCCTTTATGGAGAACCTCCCAACGCAGCCCCAACGTTAACGACGATCAGTTCGCTGACCGGTGCCACGGAAGACACCCCCTTCACCATCACTTACGCCGCTCTCGCCGCCGCCGCGGATGAGGCGGACGCTGACGACGATCCAATTTCATTCCGAGTCGAAGCCGTGAGCACCGGCACGTTGACCAAGGGCGGGAGCGCTGTGACTCCAGGAACGACCTTGCTGAGCGCGGGAGAGAGTCTGGTGTGGCACCGGCGGCGGGAGCCAGCGGGACATTGAATGCCTTTACCGTGAAGGCCCACGACGGAACTGCCGCTTCAGCGACCGCCGTGCAGGTGCAAGTGAGCGTCACGCCCGCGAACACAGCTCCGACCTTCGTCGGCGCGACCACCACTCTGAACCTTAGCCAGAACGCTTCGGCCACGGATATCAAGAGTCTGCTTCACGCCAGCGACACTGACAGCGGCCAGACCTTGACTTGGTCGGAAAGTTCTGCTCCGAGCCATGGCAGCTTGAGTTTCTCCGGCGCGACCGCGGCGTCCGGCAGCACGGACATCACGCCCGGTGGCACGATCACCTACACTCCCGCCTCCGGTTATGCCGGGACTGACAGTTTCTCGGTTCAAGTGAGCGACGGCACGGCCAGCGCGACCCGCGCCATCTCCGTCAACGTCACAGCCCCGCCGGTGTTGAGTCCCTTGCCTGATCTGCAATTGAGTGTGAATACCAGCGTCCATCCCGGCGCCGCCGACTTGGCGACGTTTGTCACCGACCCGGATTCAGCGAGTGCGACGATGCAATTCCGCATTGTCAACCTCGATCAGATCAACGCTGCCTTCGGCCTTTCCGACGGCCAGAACGGCGGGGTGGCCGGAATTCCGGTGGTGACGATTGGCATGGATCCGGACAGCGGGACATTCAAAGTGCGCCCGGGCGTCGGATCCCAAGACAACACGATCCATGTGCATCCGCGGATGAATTTCACCGGTTCGACGATAGTGACCATTGAAGGAAGGGATGCGGATGGCAATATTTCGAACCAATCGTCATTCACGGTGAGCGTGAACGCAGCCCCGAACATCGCCCCAACCTTCGTCGGTGCGACCACCACGCTGAGCGTCAGTCAGAACGCTTCAGCCATGGACATCAAGAGTCTCCTCCACGTCGGCGACAGCGACAGCGGCCAGACCTTGACCTGGACGCAAAGCTCGGCGCCGGCTCATGGCACGTTGAGCATTTCCGCCGCGACCGCGTCGTCCGGCAGCGCGGACATCACGCCGGGCGGAACGATCACTTACACGCCGGCTTCCGGATTTTCCGGCACCGACAGCTTCACGATTCAAGTGAGTGACGGCACCGCCAGCGCGACGCGCACGATCTCGGTGACGATTACTCCTTTGGTGACCAATGCGCCCGTGATCAAGAATCTCCAGGGCGACAGCTTCAATTACCTCGAAGGAGATGGCGCCGTGGTTTTGGATAAAGCTACGGCGGCCACCGTGACGGATGCCAACAGCCCGGACTTCGACAAAGGGACTTTGACCGTGTCGATTGTCACCGGCAAAGCCGCGGCCGAGGACCTTTTGGGGATCCGAAACCAGGGGACTGGAGCCGGGCAAATTGGAGTCAAAGCGAGCAGCGTCAGTTTTGGCGGGAAGATGATTGGGACAATTTCGGGAGGGACCGTCGGGAACAACCTGGTGGTGACGTTCAATGCCAGTTCCAGCCCCGCCGCGGCCGCGGCACTGCTCCAGAATGTGACGTATCTGAACAACAATACGGGCCAGCCGACTTCGGGAACGCGAACGGTCAGATTTGTCCTGACCGACGGAGATGGCGAGACCAGCGATCCGGCGGAGGTTACGGTAACAGTCTCTCCCGTGAACGATCCGCCAAGTTTTGTCAAAGGAGCCAATGTGACCATTCTGGAGGGCGCGGAGGCCAGCGGCGCCAGCAGACCTCAGTGGGCGACCAAGATTACGCCCGGCCTAGGAGAGGAGAAAACCGGCCAGACGGTGGCCTTTTTGGTGAGCAATGACAATGCAGGCTTGTTTTCTGTTCCGCCCGCGATCAGCGCGGTCGGCACCTTGACGTTTACGGTAGCGGGATCCGACCTCAACGGCGTGGCCAAAGTCACGGTGAAATTGAAGGATGACGGCGGCACGGCCAACGGCGGCAAAGACACCAGCGCGGAACAGACCTTCATCATCACCGTCACGCCGGTCAACGACGTCCCCAGCTTCACCAAAGGGCCCGATCAAACTGTGCTCGAAGATGCCGGCAAACAGACGATCGCAGGTTGGGCCAAAAATCTCAGCGCCGGACCGGCGGACGAACAAGCGACTCAAAAGTTGAGTTTCGTGGTGAGCAACGACAACAACGCCCTGTTTTCCGCCCAACCAGCCGTCAGCCCGGACGGAACGCTGACTTTCACGCCGGCCTCCAATGGGATCGGTGCGGCAAAGGTGACGGTGATCGTAAAAGACAACGGCGGCACGTCCACTGGCGGAGTCAACTCCAGCGCCGCGCAGACTTTCACGGTCACCGTTGGTTCCCTCAACGACGCCCCGAGTTTTACCAAGGGAGCCGATGTCAAGGTGCTGGAAGATTCGGGGGCCAAAAGCATTCCCACTTGGGCCAAAAATATTAAGGCAGGACCGCCGGATGAGAGCCCACAGACGGTGACCTTCCAGGTCAGCAATAACAATGCGGCGTTGTTTTCTGTTCCACCCGCGATCAGTTCGGACGGTACCCTGACATTTACGGTGGCAGCACCCGACATCAATGGTGTAGCCGAAGTCACAGCGACGTTGAAGGATAACGGTGGCACAGCCGGCGGCGGCAAAGACACCAGCGCCGCGCAGACCTTCAAGATCATCGTCACCGCCGTCAATGATGCCCCCAGTTTCACCAAAGGGCCCGATCAAACGGTCCTGGAGGATGCCGGCAAACAGACGGTGGCAGGTTGGGCCAAGAACCTCAGCGCCGGGCCGGCCAATGAATCGACCCAAACGCTGAGCTTCGCGGTGAGCAACGACAACAAAACGCTGTTCTCCGCGCAACCGGCCGTCAGGCCGGACGGAACGCTGACTTTCACGCCTGCCTCCAATGGCACCGGTGTGGCGAATGTGACGGTGGCGATCAAGGACACCGGCGGAACAGCCAATGGCGGAGTCAGCACCAGCGCCGGACAGACGTTCACGATTGCCGTGACTTCCCTCAATGACGCGCCCAGTTTCACCAAGGGAGCCAATGTGACGGCGCTCGAAGATTCGGGCGCCAAGACCATTGACAAGTGGGCCAAGAATATTAAGGCAGGACCGCCGAATGAGAGCCTACAGACGGTGACCTTCCAGGTCAGCAATGACAATGCGGCGTTGTTTTCTGTTCCACCCGCGATCAGTTCGGACGGCACCTTAACGTTTACGGTAGCGGGACCCGACCTCAACGGCGTGGCCAAGGTCACGGTGAAATTGAAGGATGACGGCGGCACGGCCGGCGGTGGCAAAGACACCAGCGCGGAACAGACCTTCATCATCACCGTCACGCCGGTCAACGACGTCCCCAGCTTCACCAAAGGGCCCGATCAAACTGTG
>JACQWK010000392.1 GCA_016209525.1 Verrucomicrobiota bacterium | reverse complement strand
TTTTGCAACCCAGGGTGGTGGGACCCCGACACCAGCGAAGTCCTCTTCCGCCTCTGCGCCGACACCGACCCGCAACGCGACAGCATCTTCACCAAAGGCCCGGCGGATGTTCTGGACCACGCAACGTCTGAAATCCCAATCGGAACAAAGCTGGGAATTGACGCCACGCGCAAGCTCGCGGGTGAAGGATTCAAAAGACCATGGCCGCCGTTAATTCAAATGGATGAAACCGTGCGAAAGAAAATTGACGCGCTGTTCGGAAACAAAATGTAGCTGTATGTCCTGAGTTGCATCGCGCGCATAAAAAACGTAACTTTGCCGCATGAAACAGCGCAAAAGTTTTTCCCTCTCAGACAAGGCCATTGCTCGCGGCGAACAGATTGCCGCCGAAACCGGCAAAAGCCTCTCCGCCGTTATCGAAGAACAACTGCTGGCGATTCCTTCTGCCAATGCGGGAAGTGAAGAATTCTGGCCAGGACGCGCGCTGAAGCCCGTCAAACGGCCCGGCGATGCCCGCTACGAATTCCTGAAACGCAAACATGGCTGACATGGTGATTCTCCTCGATACGAACGTCGTGTTCGACGTTCTCAGCAAACGCCAGCCGCATTACGCCGCATCGAATCAAATCCTCTGCCTTTGCCGACGCAAGGCCGTCGTCGGCGCGGTGGCTTATCACACCGTCGCCAATGTGTTCTACTACTACGGCAAGGCCGCCGCGCCGTTTTTGCAGGATCGGCTGCTGATTCATTTGTCTGTGCATGGCGCAAGCGCCGCCACGATTCAGGAAGTGCTTCGCTGGGGAATGAGCGATTGGGAAGACGCGCTGCAAGCCGCCGCCGCGCAAACTGCTGGCGCAAGCTTCATCATCACCCGCAACGTGAAGGACTTCAAATTCTCCCGCGTGCCGGCGCTGAGTCCGAAAGATTTTCTCAAACGTTTTCACCCGGATTGAAACGATAACGCCATGAAACGCGAGCTTATCGGTTCTGATTTCGACGACTTCCTCAAGCAGGACGGGCTGCTCGCCGAGTGCGAAGCAGGCGCGCTCAAACGCGTCGTGGCCTGGCAAATTGAGCGCGAGATGAAGGATGATTTCCCGCGCCAAACTCGCCAGCCGCATGAAAACCAACCGCGCGACACTCGACCGCCTGTTTTCCCAAAACGAATCTTCCGTGACCCTTCAACTTCTGGAGCAGGCCGCGCTCGCCGTTGGTCGCAAGCTCAAGATTGAACTCGCATAAGAAACGGCGGCGGTAGGCCGCAATGGACAGAAGAAACCCGCAAAGCTATTATTCAACCATGAGCGCCACCAAAGTTGCCATTTCAATGGATGAAACCCTCTTGCAGCGATTGGATAGGCTGGTCAAAACCCGGTCATTCTGCAGTCGCAGCCAGGCGGTTCAGGAAGCCGTGGCCGAAAAAATCAGCCGCATGGACAAAAGCGCGCTCACGCGCGAGTGCGCCAAGCTCGACCGCAAATCCGAGCAGGCGATGGCTGATGAAGGACTCGCCGCTTGCTCGCGACTGGATTAACAAGCGATGGCCAACGGTCGCTACAAAGTAGAATACGCGGCGTCCGCTCTGGAAAATTTGCGTTCGCTTCCGAAACGCGAAGCCGACCAAATCCTCCGCAAAGTTCTGCGGCTTGAACACGGGCTGCACGGCAACATCAAGCGATTGCAAAATGCCGACGCCGCTTTTCGATTGCGCATGGGCGATTATCGGGTTTTATTTGATGTGATTGGTGATAGAATTGTGATACAAAAAGTCGGCGACCGGAAAGACGTTTATGATTAGCGCGCCTCCACAAAAACCCGTTTTGAAACGGCAGCAAAAAGCCGTGCTCAAACAAATCGGTTCGCTGCGCGAGCAGATGGAAGATTTGAACGACTACCTTGATTTGCTTGAAGCCCGCGCCCGCAACAAAGGCAAGCCGACGTTCACCACCGACGAAGTCCGCAAACAACTCGGCCTTGCCTGATTTTTCAACCAGCGCTCCGGCACGGTGATTGCGATGGCGCTGACCAGTCAGCCGCAACGCGCGGGATTCCCCCTCACGCTGGAACTCGACGACGCGAACCGGGAAAATCCTGGGTGAAAATCAGCCGGATTCGCACACTGTCAGTCGAGCGATTGAGCCGGAAAATCGGACGGCCCAAACCGGACGAAGTGGAACTGGCAATCACGGGACTGAACCAAATCGTCGCTCAATAAAGAAATTGCAAAAGGTAGCGCGGGCGTCTCGCCTGGGAGTTACTCTGAACGCATTTCGGTGATCACTCCCACACCGCGATACCGCTCCGGGTGACAGGTCAGAATTAGAATCTGCAATCGCTCCGCAGAAGTTTGTAGCAAATCGAGAACGCGCTGTTGCCGCTGTCCGTCCGTGTTTACCAGCACGTCGTCGAGCACGACGAGTTTATGACCGTTGGTTGACACCTCACCGGCGACCGCGAGTCGCAGGCACAAGAGCAATTGTTCCTTTGCGCCTTGCGAGAGGTGTGCGAACGCAATCATGGCCTCGCGGCTTGTGCCGATGCCGGAGATTTGAAGCTGTTCGTCGAGAAACACGCGGCGCTCGGTATCGCGCGAAATCTCCGAAAATGTTCCTGACAGTCGGGCTTCAAGCGGGCCAAGCACCGCGCGCGTGGCGGCTTGTTTTCGGAACTCAATCAAATCGTGCGCCAGACGCGCCGCCCAACCCCGAACGCGCAATCGCTCCACTTGCTGGCGCACCGAGACTTCGCGTTCTTCCAGCGATGACAGCTTTGAGTAAAGCCCTTCCGAGCCGCGTGTTTGCAGCGCTCCTTCCAGCTTGTTGAATTCACTCTTGCGCTTCTCCAACTCTTGACGGACTTGCTCGTAGGCCGCTGCCGCGCGCTTGTTGCGCTCCGGCAACTTGTCGGCATCAGGCGGCAGATTTTTCTTCGCCTCGCCATGCCGTGCCTCGGCCTTTACAAACGCGCTCTGTGCGTCGCTTTTCGCCTTTTCCATCCCGTGTGGATAACGCGCCTGTAACGCAGCTATCTGTTGTTCGAGCGCAGTCACAGAGCCTGAACACTTGGTTTTATCTTTGTCAGCCTGACCGCGCGTTTCGCCGCACTCTTCTGCGCTCTTGCGCTGCTTGTTCAACTCGCGTGTCGCGGTGGCTTGCGCTTCCTGTTCTTGCTTCCAAGCCACGCTCAATCGTTCGGCGTCTGCTTCGAGTGCCGAGGTTGACGCCTTCGCTTCGTCAGCGGTGGGAGCGAGCGTTTCGCGGAGGGCTTTGGCTTGCCGTTCGAAGCTGGCGAGTTCTGACTGTAATTTTTCCAACGACTCAAAATCTACCAATGTTTCGCCGAGTTTTTCTTCCGCCGTCTCGATTTCCTTCTGCAAATCCCGCCGCCGTGTCACAGCAGTCTCGGCGTCGGTTAATGAAGGGCATTCTGCTGACGCAAGCTGGTCGCGCAGGGACTCACGGTCTTCCGCCAATTGCGCGATCAACGCGCTCAACTCCGTCGCGCCAGAGCGAATGCGCAATCGTCCCCAGCCGCTCAACTGCAACTCCAGGTTTTGCGGCGCGCGGACTGTCTCCGTCACCCCGGCTTTCAACGCCAGCTTTTCCGTCTCGCCATCTCGCGTTACGGTCAGTTTGGCAGCGGCATCGGGTTTCAACTCAATCGTCAAGCCTGTGGCTTCAAGTTTGGTTTCATGCTCGCGGATGCGTGCGCTCAACTCCTGAAGTTTTTTGAGCTTTGCCGGCGTGACATTGGGCAGCTTGTTGAGTTGTGTTTGCAGTTTGCGAAGGGCTTCGGATTGTGCAGTGGCTTTTTTCGCCAGCTTTTCCGACTCGACTCTTTTCCTCTCGGTTTCGTTGAGCTTGAGCAGATTTGCGATGCGCTCTTTTTGGTCGTTCAAGTTCTTTGCGCGCGTCGTCGTGGCATCAAGTTCCTGCTGTGCGTCGGTGACACGCTGCTTGGCCGCGCTTTCCTTGGCGACCGCATCGTTCAACCTTTCGTTCGCGTCAGCAAGTTCCGCTTTTGATTCCTTCAACTTCTCTGTGAGCTTGCCCAATTGTTCAGTGTCAGCGGCTGCCGCATCTAGCTTTTCCTTCGCGGTGTCGAGTTCACTCTGACGCTGCTGCAATTCTTTCACCAACAATTCGGCTGCCGATGCTTGTGCGCGAAGTTCGTTTGCCTCTTTCTCAAGCGTTGCCGCCTCATCTTGCAGCGAGGCGAGCCGCGGGCCGAGTTCGGCGAACTGTCGCTGCAATGATTCCAGTTCGAGCCGCTGCTGCTTCACCTGCTCCCTGTCGGCTTCAATCTTTTGCAGCTCTGTTTCGAGTTGGTCGAGTGCTCCGTGCGCTTTGGCTTTGCCGGTATTCGTGAATAGTTCGGCGTAGCTTTCCCACAACTTTTCACGGAGTTGATCAATCACGGGATCAATCTCCACGCGCGCAAGCCGGGACTTGATCACTTTCCCCGTGTCATCTTCCCAGGATGGCCACTCGCTGGCCTCGCCCTGACGCGCCCAAAGAAAGCCAAGCATTCCCCAATGAGCCGCCTTGGTTGCGCCACGTCCTGGCACGCTGGATTGCAAAAGTTTTTGCACGCGCTCGTCAGCGGCATCACCGTCTGCCATCAATTGCCAGTCGCTCCCACGCCACTCGTTGAATTGGCTTTCGGGATTATTCAGAAATCGTTTCACGACACGATACCGTGTGCCAGCGTGCTCAAACACCACCGCAATCTGCGGGGCGAGATCACTGCCCGTTGGTTGCAGCGAACGAATCTCATCGTCTTTGCAGGTGTGCTTGTCAAAGAGGGCGCGTGCGGCGGCGCGCAGGAACGTGCTCTTGCCCGTCTCATTCGGCGCGGCCAACACGTTGATGCCGGTTTGCAGCGGGCCGATGGCAGCCTTCCGGCGAAATGGCCCGACATGTTCCAGTTCGATGGACTCGATGATCACTCGGCCTCCTGTAGATTTTGCAGCAACAACTGCCGCGCGAGTTCAAAGTGTGTGGCCCTGAGTTCCGATGGCTCAATGTGCGCCTCGCTCAACAGGCGATCCTTATCAGTGGGAGACAACGGCTCGGTGCAAGCTGAATCGTTGCGCGTGCCGATGGTCAATGCCGACATCTGATCCAAGTCCGCGAGCACTTGCGCGAGAATCGGATGGCTTGCTTTCAAGAAGTCCAATTCCGCAGCCGAAAAGGCGAGGCCGCTTTCATCATGCACCTGCGCGAATGGAAACGGCTTCAACAAATCATCAAGCCATTGCCGCGTGGACGCCAAAACGTCGCGCACTGCCGAACCGCGCACTCGGACACGCACGACAGAAGTTTTTGTGCGGTCATTCAATTTAGCCATCTCGGCCTGCAAATGTTGTCGGGCGGCTTCCGCATCCACGAAATCAAAGTCGAGTGTGTGCCAGCCAAGTGTCGCGATAGGCAGCTTCTCAATTTGCGGCGGCTTACTGCGCCCGGTCACTTCCACCAGCGCGACGAAACCGCACTCCGTTTGGTCAAATTCATCTGTTTCTGGCGTGCCCGGCATGAGCAGGCGACCGTCGTCATTCAGCAGCCAGTTGTGCCAATGCCCAACCGCGAGATAGTCCAGTTTGGCGCGCGATGCGGCGTTTAGTGCGATGGGAAAATCATTCGGCTCATGTTTGCTCGGAATCGCCAGTGCTCCGTGTGTGACGCCGACTTGAATCCGGTCGGCAGGCAACTTCGTGGCGAGTTCAGCGAGTTTGAGGCTCGGATCAAGCGTTGAGTTCTTT
>JACQWK010000402.1 GCA_016209525.1 Verrucomicrobiota bacterium | reverse complement strand
TGTTCTGGGCGTTGAAAAATGCGCCGTCGTTGATGCTGTCCGGATGTTCATCGACGAAGACCCAAAGGTTGGCCGGGGCCGGGTTGATGACGTCGGAGGTCTTGACAAAGATTCTTTCGCACTGGAGGAGGCCGTCCGTGGCGACCTTGTTGCCGAACCCGACCGCCCCGTTCATGGAAATGCTTCGGACGCGCTCCTTGAAGCCGCGTTGACGTTGCATCGGATGGACAAAATTGTCGGCCGGACACTTGTAGAGCTTGGCCGACCGCGCCGAGTAGTTGGCGAGAACGGCGTAATCGGGGTCGGTCAGGAAGAGGGTATTCGTGTTGTGCGGGCTCAAATCCCACGTCAGCCAGCCCATGACCCAAGGGTAGTAACCTCCGCTCGCGCTGATCCTCCGGCCCGATTGGGCTTCGCCGCCGTGAGTGTTCATCGGGTAGTACTCGTTATTTTCGGTGGTGTAGAGCTGCACGGCCAGCATCAATTGCTTTGTGTTGCTCATGCAGGAAATACCTTGGGCCTTGGCCTTGGCCTTCGACAAAGCCGGCAAGAGCATTCCGGCCAGGATGGCGATGATGGCGATCACCACCAGAAGTTCAATCAGTGTGAAGCCGCCGCATGGGCGGGCTCGACTCAGGGCCGGGCTCTTCGGGAACGGTTGGGATTTCATGGCAACAATTTATCGGAGCGACCAGCAGAATCAACTCGGACCACGACTACAGATTCCACGGGCAATTTTGCCCCTCGTGCTCGTCGTCGTCCCCCGTCGATATGGCTCGCTTCCCGATCGGCCAAGCAGCCTCAGGATTTGATCCCGCTCATCGCGATGACACTGGCGCAAGAACTCCAACACCTCGCGCCCGGGATTCTGCTGGATCAGATCGCGGCGCTTCACGCAATCTTCAGCTCCCCATGTTGTCTGAGACAAGGAATCTCGCCGCTAACCGAGTCTTCGTATAGACTCTGAACATGCGCTTTCAAGTCCTCGGGAGACTCGCCCTGAGTCGCGTAGTCAGGATAATCGTCGAAAAACCCGAGCCAAACGTCGCCGTCTCGCCAATGCGTAAATCCACGAGAATTCATGCGTTGAAGTTAGGCAGGAAACCACTCTCCAGCAAGCTCGGCGGACGCCGAACACGCTGAACGCCTGAGCTAAGCGGCCAGACGGGAAGATCGCGTCCGCAGTTCACACTGAATTCCGCCGCCGTTTTCGTTCAACGGGGGAATGCAACCAACGCGGGGGACCGCAGCACTTCCAACACGGCACCCTCGCAATAATACTCCGGCTGCTCCTCCCTCGCGTTCTCTGCATTCCTTCGCTTGTTCGGACACATACCTACCCTCTGGCCAAACACACCGTTTCACTCCGCCGGGATCGGCGACACCTTAAACACAGTCTCACTACCAGTCACGGCTGAAGATTCTTAAACGCTTCGTCGAAAAAACCAATGACTTGGCCGTCGCCGAGTTGCTCATAGATTCTGTGAATTCCGTGGCCAGCGCCCTGAATCTCTTGATACTCGTGCGCGATTCCCAAGTGCCTGAGGAATGCGCTATAAGCCCTGCTGCGTCTGAGCGGCCGGTCCTCAGTTCCACGCAACAAGCGAATTCGGGTCTTCCCTCGGATGGAATCAGAGTTCTTTGCCGCCAGGGACCAAGCGCTCTCCGGCCCGCCAGGGAGTGGTGGACACAGACTCGAAATCACGCCAAACACCTCTGGAAATTTCAGGCCGAGATGGAGTGCTCCCATGCCGCCCATAGAGCCCCCCTCCAAAGCTCGAGCTTCGCGACGTGGAATTGTGCGATAGGTTTGGTCAATGTGTGGCACGAGGTCTCTGACAATCACGGTTTCGATAGGCAAACGAACGTCTGGCCAATCCTGATAGCCGGCATCGGTGACCCTGTTGACTCCGATGACAATCATCGGTTCGGTCAATGCCGCCTGCAAAGGCCGTCTCAGCCTCGCCAGAAAAAAGCGAACTTGGCCCTGGCGCCCACCGGATCCAGGAAGGTGGTAAACAACCGGGTAGCGCTTGAGGGGCAACCGATCGTACCCCTCCGGCAGATAAATGAGGTAGCTAACCGGCCCTGCGATTGATTGGCTCTGAAACGTCTTGTAGAGTGAGCCCTCGGGCTCCTCCTTGTCGGGCTCCACCCAAGTCCCCTCATCCGGCTTGTAGTCACTGGCAAGCCAGATAATTCCTCCGACCGCAAAGACGATCAGCAAACACAAGCCGGTCAGCGTCCGCCGAAGCGGAGTTCTCGGCCGCGACCACAGCCAAACCGCTGCATAGAGACCTAGACCGGCGCCCGCTATCAGCATCGAAAGTGGGCCAAGATTATGAAATAATTCCGCGAATGCAGCGATGGAATCCCAATCCGACAGCATCAACCGAAAGTAGAAACTGTCGCGACTGTCAACCCATGCGGCAACAAGATATGCTAGCCAGCCCACAAATGCCGCACACGCGATTGTGATACCAGGAATTCGCAGCCTGACGAATTGAGCTGGTTTCATGAGATTCAGATGGGGCCGAACACGAATTCTACTGCTGACTGTGCGTCCTTCTTTGCGGCATGGGAGGAGATTACGGCTGCCGGGAAGCCCAGCAAGAAGTTAATGGGGCAGTCTGGCGCTTTAGAGAGCTGTCCTTGAATCGGAGCGCCAAAGTCCGATTCGGCGCGAAGCCTCGGCGTTGGCGAATCGCGCCGGGTCGGAGGCCGGCGCTCCGCACGCCAGGTTCGTGCGCTTGGTTCGAAGCCGCCGAGGTAACGAGGCGGAGTGCGTCAAATCGGAAGCCCGAAATCCGAAGTTCGAGGCAATGCCGAAATCCAAAAACTCGAAAAGCCTAAGCCAGGCTAGCGCCCGTTTGGAATTCCGGGCTTTTTCGGCTTGGGATTTGTTTCGGATTTCGAGATTCGGATTTCGGATTCAATGCGGTCCGCCTCCTCACGTCGGCGGCTCCGGTTCATCGTCCCAATGCGCGCGAGCACCGCTTGGAGGCTGCCCAGGAACTTGCCGATGCGCGGCCTTGCCTCCGCTGGTTCCAATTTGTTTAATCTCTCTCCACTAACATGAGTGAACAGAAGAAAAACGAAGTGATCGCTGAATCCGATGCGACTTCCGCCAGCATCCGCAACGGCAAGCCAACGAACATCGACCTGCCGCTGCACCGGCGCGTCGATACGAACTTTTTGCAGTATGCCTCCTACGTCATCCGCGACCGCGCTATCCCGAATCTCGCGGACGGTTTGAAGCCCGTGCAACGGCGCATCCTCTGGTCGCTGCACGAGAAGGACGACGGACGCTTTATCAAGGTGGCCACAATCTCCGGCCATTGCGCGCAATACCATCCTCATGGCGAAGCCGCGATTTCCGATGCCTTGGTCGTGCTCGTGAACAAGCGCTATCTGATCGAAGGCCAGGGCAACTTTGGCAATATTTACACCGGCGACCCTCCGGCGGCCCCGCGCTACATCGAGTGCCGGCTCACAGAACTGGCGCGCACGGAGATTTTCAACGATGATCTGACGGAATCCGTGCCCAGCTACGATGGGCGGAACAAAGAGCCGATCGCGCTCCCCTCCAAACTGCCGCTGCTGTTGATGGTCGGGACGGAAGGCATCGCCGTGGGAATGTCTTGCAAGATTTTGCCGCACAATTTCCCGGAGCTTTTGCAGGCGCAGATCGCCATCCTCAAGAAACAGCCTTTCAAGCTGCTCCCCGATTTTCCCACGGGCGGGCTCATGGACGCCCGCGAGTATCGGGATGGCACCGGCAGCATCAAGGTCCGCGCGAAGATCAAAGCTAAAGACGAGACCACGGTGGTGATCAAAGAAATTCCGCCGACCACCACGACCGAGTCCTTGACGGCGTCCATCGAAGACGCGGCGCGCAAAGGCAAGATCAAAGTTAAAAGCATCAATGATTTCACCTCCGAAGAGGTCGAGATCGAGGTCAAGGCACCCCAGGGCGTGAGCGCCGAGCAATTGGTCGATGCTCTCTACGCCTTCACCGATTGCGAAGTCACGATTGCCAGCCGCATCGTTGTCATCAAAGAGAATCGGCCCGTGGAGATGACGGTGTCCGAGGTGCTCAAGGAGAACACGGCTCGATTGGTCGCCACCCTCAAGCGCGAGCTGGAGATCAAGGAGAAGAGGTTGCAGGACGAACTGCACTTCCGGACGCTGGAGCGCATTTTCATCGAGGAACGCCTCTACAAGAAGATCGAGCAGTGCAAGAGCAATGAAGCCGTGTTTGCCGCGGTGCACGACGGCTTCCGTCCGCACCGCAAGGAGCTGCTGCGCGAGTTGACCGACGCCGATGTCGAACGCCTCCTGGCCGTCCGCATCCGGCGCATTTCACTCTTTGACATCCACAAGCACGGCGAGGAGATGGAGAAGGTCAAAGCCGACCTCTCCGAGACGCGCCGGAATCTCAAGAATCTGACGAAATACGTCATCGCGCACCTCGAAAGCTTGCTCGAAAAGTACGGACCACAATACCCGCGCCTGACAAAATCGAGCCGTTACGACGAGGTCGATGCCAAGGAGGCCGCCTTCAAGGCCTTCAAGGTCGCTTACGACCGGGAGTCCGGATATGTCGGCTACAAAGTGTCCGGCGACGAATTCAAGCTGGACTGCACGAAGTTCGACAAAGTGATTCTTGTTTTCAAGGACGGCCACTTCAAAGTTACGGAGCTGCCCGAAAAGTTGTTTGTTGGCCCGGACTTGGTCTATGGCGGTCTGCCGGAGCGCGAGCGGATTTTCACCCTGGCTTACACCAACCGCGAAGCCACTTATTTGAAACGATTCACCTTTGGCGGAACGATCCTGGACAAGATTTACCATTGCATCCCGCCGAAATCGAGAATCCTGTTTTTCGAGCCGGACACGCCGCCGGAGTTGTTCATCAAATACAAGCCGGCGCCCTATCAGAAAATCCATCAGCAGACCTGCCACCCGGCGGAGGTGGAGGTGAAAGGGGCCAAGACGCTGGGCCGGCAAATCTCGATCAAAGACGTCTCCTCCATCAACAGCAAACCGCCGCGCGGATGGGACCCCGAAGCGCCGACGACGCGCGTAGCCTTCGCTTGAGCCCAAGAATCGCGATTGACGGCTGCGGGACTCCTTCGGATAAAATGCCTCCATGCACACCATCATCAGCACGGAACAATTGAGGACCTTATTGAACGACACTCGCCAGGCCATGGGCGAGCAACCGTGGATTCAAGCGACCGACGACCATGCCCAGGCCGTGAACATTCCTCACGGCAAGATGGAGGCTCTGCAGCGGCTCGACAAGAATGAGTGGGTGTTTGTTCCGGTCGTGCGCACGAAAAAGAAGAATGGCAAACTCATCGAGCACGGCTTCGAAGTCCATCGCCGCGAGACGGGCTGGGAAGTCGTGACCGCGGCGCTTGAAATCGAAGGCGACCAAACCGCGAAGGTTCACGCCGAGGCCGCGCGAAACCATGCCGTGCAACAGGAACTTGAGAAGCTGCGGCTTCGGGCCGGACACGCGAGACCGGTTCATTGAAGTCCCCTCCAGACAACATGAACACACTCAGATTCACGTCCATCCTCTGTTCAGCGACCCTCTATTCGATCGCGGCGCAGGCCGAGGTCGTGCATTTCGACGATGCCAAGTCGGGCCGGCTTGCCCCAGGCTGGGTCGCCGGACTGACAGGGAAGGGCAATCCCAAATGGTCGGTGGAACGGGACGATTCCGCGCCGAGCAAGCCCAATGTGCTGAAGCAGTCGGGCCAAGGGACTTATCCTTGGTGCGTGAAAAAGGATGTCGCGCTCCGAGACGGGTACGTCGAGGTGAAGTTCAAGCCGATCTCCGGCGAGGAAGATCAGGCGGCGGGACTGATCTGGCGCTGGCAGGACGGCGACAATTATTACGTCGCCCGCGCCAACGCGATCGGAGAAAACATCACGATTTACCACACGCTCAAAGGCAAACGGAAGGAATTCAAGAGAGTCGGCGCCAAAGTGGCGGCCAACGAATGGCACAGGCTGCGGGTGACGTTCAAAGGCAGCCATTTCACGGTGGCGCTGAACGGCAAGAAGGTCATGGAATGGGAGGACGAAACCTTCAAGGAGAGTGGCGCCGTGGGGGTTTGGACCAAAGCCGATAGCGTCACGCTCTTCGATGATTTTGAATTCGGAGCCGAGTGAGAATTTCCGAGTGAGAATTTCCGTGCCTTTTTCCGCAATTCTGCTCAGATGCTCATGGCTGCGCAGCCAAAAATATGAAGCCCAGAGCAGCGTTCGTCCCACTCGGATTTACCTTAATTGAGCTCTTGGTGGTCATCGCCATTATCGCGCTCCTCGCCAGTCTCCTGCTCCCGTCGCTCGCCCGAGCTCAGGAGCAAGGCCGTCGGATCAAATGCACGAGCAACCAAAAGCAACTGGCGTTGACCTGGTTAATGTACGCGGGGGAGAACAACGACGGTGTCCCGCATAATGGTTATATTGGGGGCGGAGGAAGCGCCTCGACCCCGCTTTGGATTCAGGGCTGGTACAACCATAATGCCTACCCGCAGGACTCCACGAACCGCCTCTTGCTGACGGATCCTCGCTTCGCCCTTTTTGCTCCCTATCTGCGGGATGTCGGCGTTTACAAGTGTCCGACGGATCGAAAGACGATCCGCGTCGGCCAACTGGTCTTGCCGAAGGTCCGGAGTTACTCGATGAATTGGTATCTCGGTTGGAGCCGCAGTGGCGGGGCCCCACGGGGCGAGCCGCCGAGCACGCATCGCCGATTCTACAAGCTCTCGGAGATCACGAACCCTTCTCCCGCCGAAGCGTTTGTCTTCATCGATGTTCATCCGGACAGCATCTGCTGGCCGTTTTTCGGAGTGCTCATGACTCCGAGCTTCTTCATGTTTCCCGCCAGCTACCACAACCGTTCGAGCGTCATGGGGTTCGCGGACGGTCACGTCGATAGCAAACAGTGGAAGGATCCGCGCACGTTCCAGCCGCGAGGCGTTGACTGGCACGGCCACAATCAAAGTTCTCCCAACAACCGGGATCTGCTGTGGTTGCAGGCGCGAGCCAGCGCTCCAAAGTGACAGAGAGCAAGCGAACGGCGGCAGCTTTCGAAGATCGGGTTGAGAAAGCTCCGTCAATTCTCATGAGAGCGGCGGCTGCCCCTCTGCGGCACCGCTCGTACTCCTGTATTTAGCCGGTTTTCGCACGCCGCCCACTCATCGCCGCACAAATCTTGATCCGTAAATCCGGGTGTGACTCAAAGGTCGTGCCCTGTTGCCAAACTCTGATGCATATGCATCGAAGTTTGGTTTCAGAATTCTCAGAGCGACTCCTGTCATTTTGTGGTTTAATGCGAAGTCTGGGCGGTGGATCAGAAGTTCCGAGCCAGAACTTCGTCCCACCAAAGCGGGAATCGCTGGAAGCAACTGCTCGGAAAAAGCTGCTCGAAAAAGCTTGCACCGGCGGGTGGGAATTAGGTAAAAGCGAATCCGTCGGTCAACCTTAACAAACAAGGAGGAAAAAATGAACCGTATCGTTAGTTCACTACTCACCGCTGGTCTGCTCATCGGAATGGGCTTAACGGTGCCAGCCTTTGCGCAAACGGACGCATCCAAGTCACCTTCGCCTTCGGCTTCGAAGGAGAAGAAAACGGTCGCAATCCCGTTCGCCGGCAAACTGAGTGCCATCGACAAGACCGCGATGAGCATCACCCTGGAGGGGAAAACAAAGAAAAGGACGATCCTCATCGCGCCTGAAACCAAGATCATGAAGGCCGGCAAGCCGGCCACCTTGGAGGATGCGGTCGTCGGCGAGGAAGTCGGAGGTCAGGTGATCAAGAACGGAGGCGGCCTGGAAGAGGCAGTCTCGCTGCGCTTGGGTCCCAAGCCTGAAGCGGAGCCGCGATCGAAGAGACGCGCCAAAGAAGAGGCCAGTCCCAAGGAGAAATAGGGACTCGTCTCCGTGTGGCGGTTGACTTGGCCGCCGCAAGTTCGCGGGGCAGGCCTGTCCGGGTCTGCCTCTCCATGAACCTGGCAGAGATAACGTCAGCGCCTCCACCATCCGCGGACCCCCCCTGGCCGGCCAGAGTGTGCGCTGTTGCGGCTTTGGTTGCGGAAGTGCTGGACCAAGTACTGGCTGCGCGCGGCGGTGAGCGCCATGATAAACTCGTCGTACGATTGAAAACGCCCCTTCGGATCTTTGGACATCGCCTGGACCAGTGCGGCACTCGTCGGCTCCGTGACTTCGGGAACAACGAGATGAGGGGGCGTCAGCGCGGTGTGAATGTGCGCTGCGATCACTTCATCAATCGTCGGCGCTTCAAAAGGAACGTGACCTGTGAGGGCGTGGTAGAGCGTGCCTGCCAAGCTATACATGTCTGAAAGGAAATCTTCACGCTCGCGTTTGACCTTCTCAGGAGCGATGTAGTACGGCGTGCCCCAGACCGTCGTTTCTTCTTCACGATCGGATTCCACTTTCCGCGCCAGGCCGAAATCGACCAACTTGGGTTCACCATCGGCATTAAACAGAATATTCCCTGGTTTGATGTCTCGATGGAGGAGGTTGTGTCTTAAAGCCGTATCGAGGGCAGAGGCCACCTTTATGCCGATATCCAAAACGTCCAACTCCGGGAGGCGCTGTTCCTGTTCGATTCGGCCATCCAGGCTCCCGCAGTCCGCCAATTCCATGACCAAGTACCGGTTTCCGTTGAACTCGTCGAACGTATAGATGTGAATGATGTTCGTATGGTTGAGCGCGGCGCAAGCGCGAGCCTCGCGGTAGAAACTTTCCAGCGCCTGGGCGTCTGCGGCCAGCTCCGGTTTCATCAATTTCACCGCGACTTGGCGCTCCAGAGTCGTGTCAAATGCGCGGTACACCGTGCCCATGCCCCCGGAAGCGATTGGAGAGAGGAGGTCGAACTGGCGGAGACGCAAAGGCATCATTAAGGACGAGCCGCACTTGCTGCATGGAACGGTGGCAAGCGGAGGGAGATCTCCGGAGATAAAAACTTTCGCTCCGCATCCTCCACAACTCACCATTTTCAGTGGCTTGCGCCCTTCGATTGATCCGGTCATGCATGCCAAAAATAGCATTTCGTGTTCCGAGGACAAGCCCCGCCGATGGGAAGTAGCGGCGAACGTCTCGCTTGCTGCAGTGCCGGTGCGTCTCGCCCGGCGGACTCAGGGGGGAACTTGGCAGCAACGGCAAAGTTTGCGGCCCGCGCCGGGCGGCGAGACGCCCGCCACTACGAACAAATCCGGGATGCGCGGGCGCCGAACTGAGCCGTGCGAGCGCGAAATAGGCTTTGACAAACTTGGCCGCATGGGGTTTCTTGCTCGCGCTTTGGTTATGAAAGTCACGTTGCACACAATGCAATCTCAACGGTGGCTGGCATCCGTGAAGGCAGCCTGCCATCGCCCGGATTTTGTTCCTGGCACCGTGGAGGGAGGATTCTGACCGGCTAACTCACAGGATTTCGACAACCCACGATTGCCAGTCAATCGTGGGTTTTTTGTTGTCCAGCCCCTTTCGAACGATGAAGACACAATCGAAGAGAATCAGCAGAAATCGGCGTCTGTTCGCGCAGTTTGGACCGGACGTGGAGTTTGACCTCACGCCCTCTCCCGCAATCGTGCCATCGGAGACTGTCCGCATTCGTTTCCAGGAATTGCAGGAGCGGCTGGTGCGCGACTCCTTGAGTGGGACCCAGAATCCCGTCGTGCGCGGCGGCCTTCAGATAGCGGCTCACGAAGCGGCAGCCCTTGCCTGGACGACCCCCTATCCGTTGCTCGTCATGCCGATCCTGTTCCAAGAGAAAGCTCGCTCGTTCCGCCTCCGTCTCGCCAAACAGCATCGGGTGAGCGCGCAGACACGGCGGCTAACCACCGAGTTGATCGAGCCGACCGAGAATCGAGGCGCGACATAGTTTGCCGGGATGTCAACTGAGTCAGTGAACCGAGAAACTTGTAGAAGGCACTTGAGCCGCAAAAGAACGCATAGATCACAGGGCGGCGCAGCCGCAACCGAAGTCGTTAAAGCGTTTCAAGGTTAAATGGTTAAATCGGTTAAATGGGTTAAAGAAGTTGATCGCGGCCTGCGAACGATCTCGACGATTGCAGTGCAAATTTTTTCGCTCTTTCGTCGCGAAAAAATGCGGTTTTGCTTCGCAAAACTCGAACTGAATTGCGACCAACATGTTGGTTTGAACA
>JACQWK010000401.1 GCA_016209525.1 Verrucomicrobiota bacterium | reverse complement strand
CTCCCCAACCCTCTCCTCCATCCGATGGAGGAGAGGGAGGAATCGAGGAGCTTGATGCTCCCCTGGCCAAGCGGCGCTTGTGGGCGTAACGCGGACACTCTTGTCCGCAATGTCCGCGACCCTGCGCGGACAGGAGTGTCCGCGTTACGGCCAATAGAGTTGCCAAACCAAACTGAGCTGGAAGAACGGGAGTCGCTGTGCGAGGATTTCGACGTGACCAGGCTATGCTTATGAAGATTGTTGCGTGCCAAATCGACTGCGTCTGGGAGGACAAGAAGGCCAATTACGCCAAGGTTCGATCGCTGCTCGACGCCGCGGCAATTCCTCCGGGAGCCTTGGTTATCCTGCCGGAAATGTTCTCGACCGGTTTCAGCATGAATGTGGCGGGCATTCAGGAGAGCGAGCCCTCGGAAACAGAGGCTTTCTTGGCCGGCTTGGCAATCCATTACGGCGTCTTCACGCTGGGCGGAGTCGTAAAGCCAGGGGCCGCGGGACGCGGCCGGAACGAGGCGGTCGTGTTCAATCCGGCGGGGAAGCTGATTTCTCGTTACTGCAAGATCCATCCCTTCACTTTCGGAGGCGAGGCCAATCACTATGAAGGCGGCGAGGAAATAGTGACGTTCCCGTGCGGCGACTTTGTCGTGGCGCCATTCATCTGCTACGACCTTCGTTTTCCGGAAATCTTTCGCATCGCCACTCAGCGCGGCGCACAACTCCTGGCCGTCATTGCCAACTGGCCGGCGCAACGCGTGCACCACTGGACCGCGCTTCTCCAAGCTCGAGCCATCGAGAACCAAGCTTTCGTCGTGGGTGTAAATAGGACCGGTGACGACCCGAAGCTCGGCTACCCCGGCCGCAGCCTAATCATCGATCCGCGAGGCGAAATCCTCGCCGATGGAGCTGAGGAAGAACGAGTCGTCTCCGCTGACGTGGATGTGAAGCAATTAATCGCCTGGCGCAACGAGTTCCCATCGCTGCGAGACATGCGGACGAAATTTGTCCTCGCTTCCGATTAGTATCGCCTTCCGCGACCGGCGGGCGGAGTGTTCCACCTGGCCTGAAGACTGCACACGTTTTTCGAGCCGATGCGCTTACTGCTTCTGAGTCTTGCCCGTGGGATCTGAGTCCTCCCAGCCCCGGCGGCTGTGGTACGTCCACCAGTCGTACTCATCTGTCTTGCGTTTCTCCAGACCGGCGTGGTTGTCGGCGAACACCAGATTGAGCGCGTCCCGATGGGCTGAGATCGTGGGGTTCCAATAGGGCATTTCCCAAACCAGGACGGCGCGCGCGGCGCTCGCGACATCCTCGGTCCGCCGGCCGCTGACCGGACGTTTTTCCTCGTAGGTGGAATTGTCTTTCTTCAAATAAATGTGGTTCCACACGTAGCTCACATGATCGTTGTCGCGGATGAAATTTTGCAGCCGCGGAACTTGCGGGTCCTTCGTTCGGATACCGGTCGGGCATGCGAATGTCCCACGAGCTGGCTGGAAGACTTTGGTTGCCGTGTAATTGGTAGGTTTCGCTTGGTTTCTTCCCAAATACGGCTCCAACAACTCCGGCATCCACATATTGTCATTCCGCAATCTGAAGCTGTCGCCCCAAGACCGGCCCCAGTTCTTGCACAGCGGAAATCGTTCATCGAATTCCGAGGCATACATCGCCACCGACAGTCCAATCTGCTTCATGTTGTTCAGGCAGTACGATTGCTCGGCTTTAAGGCGTGATTTGCTGAGCGCGGGCAGAAGCATGCTCGCCAGGATGGCGATGATCGCGATGACTACGAGCAACTCGATGAGAGTGAAGGCTGGGGAAGCTTTTGAAGTCGGGGTGCCGCGCAATAACTTGGGTCCGGGCAAGTGTTTCATAGCGACAAACTGGGTTTGAAACTGCCCCACTTTCCGCTGGGACGAGACAAATGACAACGCTGAATTTCTGACGGTTCAGATCCGCAAGAAAACCTTGCGCCGATACATCCAGTACAGGATGAGCCAGAGCACGAGCAACACAGCGGCGCCGGAAGCCAGCGGCTCATAAGTCTCGCCGAAAAGCTTGAATGCATTTTGGCCCAGGTGCGTCCTAAGCGAGCCGAGAATGAAACTGTTGAAGAGGTGATCCATGCAGTAGATCGCAATCGAATTCATCCCGATCACGACCAGAGGGAACGCCCACCGTTTGCATCCCCGAACGTCAATCACCGCGTAAAAACCGGCGAGGAGGAGAAAACACCAGCCGCCGCTAAAGAGCGTCCAGGTCGGAGTCCAAATCCGCTTCACGTTGGGACAGACGCCAAGCCAGTGCAAGGCCGCGCCTGCGGCCAGGCCGACGACGCCGGCCAGCGCCAGCAACTTCACTTTTGCCGGAGCCGACTTGTCGCTGCGCAGCCATCCGCCCGCGATCAGACCCAGGATCATTGTGCCGAGCGTCGGAATGAAACTCAGCGTCGAGTAACCGCCGCCGTTAAAGACGAACGGCTTTTCCTTCGGAAAGAGATTGAGAAACCATTGGTCGGACGCCCAGGCGAAATTGCCGTTTTTGTTCCAGTGCGCGGCGAAGCTGCCGGCATCCGCGAGATGCGGCCAACCGGCTGCGATGCCCACTTTCGCATAATCGAACTCCGGTCCCGGCAAGGGATAGAGCGCGAAAGCAGCCCAGTAGCCCACCAGGATTATTCCCAGCGCGACCCACTGCGCGCGCATGGCGCGGAAGCCGAGCAAGAACAGGAACGGGTAGCCCAGCCCGATTTGGCTGAGCGTATCCTCAAACGTGAAGTTCGTTTGCGACCGGCCCACCGACCGCAAAAACACGCCTAGGAAAATCAGCAGGATCGATCGCCAAACCGCATGCGCCGTCATGGCCAGGGCGGCTTGGCCTTTGGCCAGCCGGCTTGCGATGGAATACGGCAGAGCCACCCCTACGATGAAGCTGAACGACGGCTGAATGAGATCGTGCAGAGAGCAGCCCGTCCATTCCACGTGCGTTTGGTGGTGGGCGAGGAACTGCCAGAAACCGCTCTCGGGCAAGGCGCGAGCAACCCGGCTCAAGCGGAGGACTTCGGCGGCCATCAAGAACATGACAAATCCGCGGTAAGCATCGAGCGAAGTCAGGCGCGAGGGCGGCGTGGTGGAAGATGCGTGATCCATGGTAGGGGAGGTTGATCAAGCCGGTTTCAAGCTGCTGGCCTTTTGGATAGCCTCAGCTCCTAAGGCTTTTCACGGAGCGCATCAAGCAATTCCGGCGTATTCATAGGGAATAGGGAGCGGCCTTAGATATCTCCAGAAAGCATTGAAGAAATGGTCGCCAGGGGATTACACTCTGTTTCGGACGGCCATGAAGCTTTCGGGCGACAAAAGAACTCTACGGAAGCCATTCCTAGGCAGCGGGCCTGTTACCCGCACGGACGGTTTGATTCCTTGCGAGAGGATTCAAGCTTACTGCGAGGCCGTAGCGGGTGAGTTCAGGCCTGAAAAAATAGTCCTGTTCGGCTCTTACGCCTACGGTCGGCCAACCCCTGATTCTGACATCGATCTTTTGGTTGTCCTTCCGTTTTGTGGCAACGACGTAGCCAAGGCCATCCAGATTCGTTCGCAGCTCGACACACCCTTCCCGCTTGATCTGCTGGTGCGCAAACCGAAGTTCATCGCCGCGCGGCTCCGAGAGCGCGACATGTTCATCGAGCTCGTCATGACCCGAGGAGTGGTGATGTATGAAGGCCAGCACGCGTGAGTGGGTCATCAAGGCGGAAGAGGAATTCGCTGTGGTGACGTCCTTGGCGCGACGCAGAAAGAAACCGCTTTGGGCTCCGCTCTGTTTCCACGCTCAACAATGCGCTGAAAAATACTTGAAGGCCCGGCTCAACGAAGCCTCCATCCAGTTCCACAAAACCCACGACCTGGAACAGTTGCTCAATCAAGCGCTCTTGTTCGAACCGCTCTGGGCCTCTTTTCGTCCCATGCTTAAACGTCTGAGCGCCGCCGCCGTGACGCCGCGCTATCCGGGCGGCGTCTTTACCAAAGCTGAAGGCCAACGGGCACTGAAAACATGCAGAGCTTTTCGCAGAGAAGCCCGCGTGAGCCTGGGCTTGGCGCCGAGCTGAGGGCACAAGCACTCGGTCGGCCAACGACACACGACAAATGATCCGCGATGCAGGTTACGGATTTCACAAAGCCAAGATCGTGCTGACCAGCAGCGACACCGACTGCCGAGCCTAACTCGAAGAAATCAAGAATGTCCTCCGCAACCTGAAGCCCAATGAGAGATTCTTCTCCGTCGATGAATAAATGTGGCACTCCGTGCTTTCGAAAGAATCAACACACTATGAAAACTCACTCCTCTCGTAGCCGTAACTGTCTCGTTGAAATGGGGAGCGCACGCGCCCTCGCGTGCAGTGGCCGACCCCCTCGCCGACCACACTTAGGCGCCAAATCAAGTCACCGATTCGTGACTGAGTTTCAACACCGTTCCGACCGGCGGGGCGCCGGTCGGAACACGCGAGGGCGCGTGTGCTCCCCATTCACGACTCAATTGTCCTGTCTCGCAACCTTGCTGGTTCAGACGGCCCTCTTCGCCCAACCTTACGGCCAGCCGGACCGCGATCAGCCGGGGAACGCAATGATTCAACAATTCCTGCGAACCGAAACGGAACGAATCCACGCCGGGTTCGACCATGATCTGAAGTCGCTCGATGACTGGAATAAACTCCGTCCGCAGTATAAGGAGGAATACCTCTACATGCTCGGCCTGTGGCCGCTCCCGGAAAGGACGCCGCTCAACCCAACGATTACGGGCACACTCGCAGGCGATGGTTTCAACGCGGACATGATCCACTATCAGAGCCGGCCCGGCCTGTACGTGACAGGGAATTTGTACCGGCCCGCGAAGATCAAGCCGGGAGAACGGCTCCCGGCGGTTTTCTACGTTTGCGGCCATTCGGGCCGTGGCCGAAACGGCAACAAAACCGCATTCCAGTCGCACGGCATTTGGTTCGCTCGCCACGGCTACATTTGTTTAGTCGTGGATACCCTGCAACTCGGCGAGATCGCCGCCATCCATCACGGGACCTATCGCGAGGGGCGCTGGTGGTGGCATTCGCGGGGCTACACACCGGCGGGCGTCGAATGCTGGAATGGCGTCCGAGGGATCGATTACCTCACCAGCCGGCCCGACGTTGATGCCGGGCGCATCGCCGTGACGGGGATCAGCGGAGGCGGCGCCGCCACATTTTGGATCGCCGCGGCCGACGAACGCGTCAAAGCCGCCGTGCCGGTGAGCGGCATGGCCGATTTGCTTTCGTACGTTCCTAACCGCGTCATCAACGGCCACTGCGATTGCATGTTCCTCTATAACACGTTCCAATGGCCTTGGACGCGGATCGCGGCTCTCATCGCTCCACGCCCACAGTTTTTCGTGAACAGCGACAAGGACGCCATCTTCCCGATGGATGCCAACGAGCGCGTGATCAACCGCCTGGAACGTATCTACAGTTTGTTCGGCGCCGGCGATCTCGTCGATAGTCTTGTCAGCATCGGAGGCCACGATTATCGGCAAGACATCCGACAGGCCGCCTTCCGGTTCATCAACACCCACCTCAAACACGATCCAACGCCGGTCACGGACAGCGAAATCGACCTCGTGGTCGATTCCAGAACCAATCCGCAGCATCCGATTCCGC
Organism: Verrucomicrobiota bacterium; assembly: GCA_016209525.1. Classification (GTDB taxonomy): domain Bacteria; phylum Verrucomicrobiota; class Verrucomicrobiia; order Limisphaerales; family SIBE01; genus VHCZ01. The sequence continues at coordinate 5,048 of JACQWK010000401.1, read as the reverse complement.
CCGAGAAACTCCGCGTCTTCCCGACGGACAGCGACGTCCCGAAAGACCAACTCAACACGACGATTGACCGGCACTTTGTGCCGATGGCCACGGTCCGCGCGCCACGCGATGGCGAATTCGACTCATGGAAGCGCAAACTCCTCACCGAACTTCGGCGGGTCACGTTCCGAAATTTTCCGGAACGGGTCCCTCCCGCCAATCTCGCCGAACACACCTCGTCCGAATCCGCCCGGCTGCAAACTGAAGCCGGCATCGAAATCAGGCTCCGCACGCTTCCGTCGCTCAAGCCGCCGCAAGAGCCGGCGCGAATCCTTCTGGTCGTCGCCGCCTCTGACTCGCAGGAAGCTACGCCCGGCTGGATTCGCGCGATCTTGAAGGAGGGCGATGCGGTCTTTGTCTGCGACTCACGCGGCGTCGGCGAGACGCGCTGGACGCGCCGGGACCCTCCAAACTATGTCGCGCGATCACATGTCTTGCTGGGCCGCACGGTCGAAGCGGGTCGCGTCTGGGATATCGCGGCCTCGGCTCGGTTCCTTCGCGAGAAATTTGGCGGAAAAGCGCCGGTCCACTTGCTGGGAGAAGGAAGCGCCGCTGTTCTGGCTGCCTACGGCGCGCTTCTCGAACCAGACATCGAGGGCGTGACGTTGCTTCAGCCGCCTTTGAGCCACATGGAGTCTTCCGCGCCTGCCCTGCTGAACGTGCTGCGCGTCTGCGATGTGCCTGAAGTCTTGGGCATGTTTGCGCCGCGATCCCTCACCGTGCGCGGTACACCTCTTGACTCGCTCCGCAAGGTCGAGGCCATTTACCGGGCGGCCGGCGCCGCTGGGAAATTCATGACACAGCAGCAATGATCCAGCCAGGATCGGGATGCAAGTGCTGGTTCTGATAGGAGCGTGTTTCAAAAGTCGGGCAGGCATCTTGCCTGCCTCCCAAGGCACTGAAGATTTGAACCTCGACACGGCAGAACGATGGTGTACGACAATGCACAATGCGCTCATCCGTTCGTGGAAAGTCTTCAAATCCATCAGACGCGTGTTGGGGCCGTGGACCGATCCAACGGTGCGTTGAGACGTTGTCGAACCCTGACTTCCTTTGCGGCCATGATTTCAGGGCTCGACAGGAGTCTCGCCCCACCTTGGAAGATGGAAAGACTGATGCTCAACTTCTGCACAGCCGCCGGAGCTTTCTGAAATTCCTCGCTGGAAGCCCTCTGGTGGCTTCGATCGGATGGCCATTGCTCACGTCCGATCGACCGGCTCTTCGAGTGCAGGCGGCCGAAGTTGCCGCCGCCACCGAGGAAATCATCTCGTCGCCGGAATTGGCACTAAATGTTTTCGATTTGGAGGCGGCCGCGAAGGCCAAACTGCCCCCGGCGCACTGGGGTTATCTCGCCACCGGCGTCGAAGGAGACGCGACGTTGCGAGCGAACCGCGAAGCCTTTTCCAAGTACCACCTGCGTCCGAGGCGCTTGATCGATGTCAGGCAGATCGATCAAGCGACTCAACTTTTGGGCGTGGACCTGAAGACTCCGATCCTCTTGGCTCCGGTGGGCAGCCAGAAAGCGTTTCATCGCGAAGGAGAAATTGCCGTGGCCAAAGCCGCCGAGAAGCAGGGACACCAAATGATCTTGTCCACGCAAACGACCACTTCCGTGGAAGAGGTGAACGAAGCCCGCGGGGGGCCGGTCTGGTATCAGTTGTATCCGACTTCCAGTTGGGAAGTAACGCGGGGACTGGTCAAGCGCGCGCAAGCCGCCGGCTGTCCGATCCTGGTGGTGACGGTGGATCAACTGACCGGACGGAATTGGGAAACCTATCAGCGATTCCGGCGCGCGGATGATCGCGATTGCTCGGAGTGTCACTCTCCGAGAGTTTTCGGGCGCCACAAGCCGATGTATCAGGGACTCAACACCACCGGTGTCACCAGCAATCTTTTCGCGGGACTCACGTGGGACCTGGTAGATCGCTTGCGAAAGGAAACGACGATGAAGATTGTTCTCAAGGGGATTGTCACGCGCGAGGATGCGCGCCTGTGCCTCGATCATGGCGTCGATGGCGTTTTGGTTTCAAACCACGGCGGGCGGGCCGAGGAAAGCGGCTGGGGAACGTTGGACAGCCTGCCGGAAGTGGTGGAAGCGGTGGGGGGCAAAATCCCGGTCTTGATCGACGGCGGCTTCCGCCGGGGCACGGATGTTTTCAAAGCGCTGGCCTTGGGAGCGCGAGCGATTTGCATTGGTCGCCCTTACATCTGGGGTTTGTCGGCCTTTGGCCAAGCAGGAGTGGAGAAAGTCTTGAATCTGCTGCGGTTGGAGCTGGAACTCGCGATGAAGTATGCCGGAGCCCGAAGCCTGCAGGAAATCAAACGACCCAGTGTCAGCCCTTGAAGTCGGCCGGAAAAAAACAATTCTCATTTTGACGACAGGCACGACCTGCGACCCGCTTGTAGTCCCGGCTTAAGCCGGTTTTCTCGCGCTGGCCGGCTAAAGCCGGGACTACATACGGGTCATAATGAGAATTGCTGGAAAAAAATGTTCTCAAATCCAGGACCCGGTGCGAGGATGAATTCCCGAAAACAGGAAAGTCTCTGGGAATAATGAGTCTGCTCTCAGTGGAAAAATGAAAAATCCAAAATCTAACTCGATCAATCGGCGACAATTTCTCTACGGCTCGAGCCTGGGCGTGGCCCTTTTCCACATCTTGCCAGGCCGCGCTCTCGGAGCCGAACGCACTTCGGCCAACGAAAAGCTTGGCGTGGCTGGCATTGGCGTTGGGAGTCAAGGGGGCGGAGACATCGACGCCGTCGCGCAGGAAGGCCAGAATATCGTCGCGCTTTGCGACGTGGACGCCCAATACGCGGCCAAGAAATTCGCGCAATATCCCAAGGCCAGGACATTCAAAGACTATCGCGTCATGCTCGACAAAATGGGCAAGGACATCGACGCGGTCGTCATCGGCACGCCGGATCACACCCACGCTGTCATCGCCCTGGAAGCCATGAGGCGCGGCAAGCATGTGTATTGCGAGAAGCCGCTCGCGCACAGCGTGCGCGAAATCCGCACGCTCATGGCGGCGGCCCGCCAACACAAAGTGGTCACTCAACTCGGCAACCAAGGGCATTCCAGCGATACGATCCGCCGCCTTTGCGAGTGGGTCTGGGCGGGCGCGGTCGGACCGGTGCATACCGTGCACGCGGGCTGCGACGCCTTCAAGGAGGTCTATTGCCAGCTCCGCAACCTGGACAAGCTGGACAAGTCCTACGAAGTGCCCAAAAGCCTCGATTACGATCTCTGGATCGGCCCGGTGCCGTTCCGTCCTTATACGCCGTTCTGGGTCCACTGGAATTGGCGCGGTTGGATGCCGTTCGGGACCGGAACTGTCGGCGATTGGTTTTGTCACGTGGTCGATCCCTCGTTCTGGGCGCTGGACCTCGACGCGCCGTCCAGCGTTCGCGCGGAGGTCACGGATTATGATCCGGCGAGGCATGGCCTCACCTATCCACCCGCAACCAAAATCACCTTCGAATTTCCAGCCCGGAAAGAGCGCGGCCCGGTCAAACTGATCTGGCACGACGGCAACAATCGGATTCCGAAGCCGGAGAATTTTTCCGCCGATGACCAAGTGCCCGGCACGGGAGCGGTTCTCTTCGGCGCCAAAGGAATGATCGTGCATGGGTCCCACGGCGCCGGCGGTTGCCGGTTGGTTCCGGACAAACTGATGGAACAATATTCCGGCAGGAATGCCCCGGCGGCGAAGATTCCGCGCGTCAAGGGACATGCCTGGGACTGGATCGAGGCGATTCGCACAGGTCGCCAAGCCGGATCCAACTTCGATTACGGCGGTCCGCTCACGCAAGCGGCGCTGCTCGGCGCCATTGCCATTCGTTTTCCCGGCCAGACGCTGAAATGGGACGACCAAGAAGCGCTCTTCACCAACCACGACGCCGCCAATGCCTTCGTCAATCCGCCCTACCGCGACGGTTGGAGTTTGTGAAAAAAGCAAACGAAGGAAATGGTCGGAGGCGATTTGCCCTTGGTTGACCACTTCGGGACCCGTAACATCGAGCCAACCCGTGAGACGGCAATTTCCCATCAATGTATCAATAATCCTCATACTGGCACTGGTTTCCGTGTCGCCCCAGGCGCAGGAGCGCAAGCTGCGGGTGGTCGTCTTCAGCGGTCACCCGGACGATCCGATGTGGGGCGCCGCGGGCCTCATGGCGATCCTGACCCGGAACGGCCACGAAGTGATCTCGGCCTATGCCACTTGCTTCCGCGACGACCGGAAGATCGGCGGTGAACAAGAAGGCGTGGTCCGTCGCCGGGAGGCCACGGCGAGCTGCAAGGCCGTAGGCGCCACACCCAAGTTTTTCGATTACGCCCATGAGAAGCTGGTGGCCGACGCCGAGACGCTCAAGGCGGTCGGTTCCTGGCTGGAGGAAGTCAAGCCGGACGTCGTCGTGACCCACTGGCCCATAGACACCCACCCCAATCACCACGTCGCCAGCTCGCTCGTCTGGCAGTGCTACAAGCCCCGCAGCGGCTGGAACCTCTATTTCTATGAACTGGGTCGCCAGACGTTGGGGTTTCGTCCCGACCTCTACCTCGACATCGAAGCCGTCATCGCGATTAAGAAACGGGGGCTCGACTGCCATCGGGAGTCGCTTCTCGCGGTTTCGAGCAAGGACCCGGACGAGCCCTGGAGGCGGATCGAGGAGATGCAGCGGAGGCGCGGGGCCGAGTGCGGCGTCGCGCGCGCCGAGGCCTACGCCTTGGTCGAGGCCAAGGCGGGGTGTCCTCTTCTTCCTGTTCCATTCATCGAGAAACAGCGGTGATCCGTCCGGCACCCGCTCTGGGAATTGCCTGAGTCGGCGCAGCATTTCTCATATGTTGGGGACGGGCGCGATGCGCGATCCGCTCGTAGTCCCGGCCTTACACAGAAGCGCATAAATAAAGCTACATAACTTTGACGCAAAGCCTGTTCTGATGGGGTTTTCTCGGGGTCGCATGTTTTTCTTTTCTTTTGGAAGGCCACCTTGCGCTTGCTCTCCGG
>JACQWK010000400.1 GCA_016209525.1 Verrucomicrobiota bacterium | reverse complement strand
GAACGAGTGAGGAGAGGATCGAGGGCCGGGGAAACCAATTAGTACGCGCCTCCTCTCCCCTTCCCTCTCCTCCATCCGATGGAGGAGAGGAGCTTGGTGCACCCCTGTGCTTAATTCAATATAGCGCGAAAGGAGCGCGGGCAGCCTCCGAGTGCGGTTTCTCGAGAAGTTCCTCAACACGCCGCGCGGACAACGCTGTCCGCGCTCCTTCATCTGGATAGCTCTCGGAGTCGGTAGTAGCAGCTCGGGAAACGGCTCGCTTCGACGTCCGCAAACTCGAAGTCGCCTGCGGCCATCGAGACCATTCTTAAAGGCCGCCACTTGACGAGGTCTTCGGACACGTCGATGAAATATTCTCGACCCGCTTCAGCAGCCAATCGCAGTAACACATCGCCCTCCGGCAATCGCGTGACGACATTGAGTTTCGGCGATCGCGGCCATCCCGCCATCGCCGCGCCGGCTTCTTCGATGAGAATAGTCCCGTCATCAAATTCACCTCTGGTTTCGTGCGCGTCGGCCATCGCCACCGCGCGCCGCACAGGATCATCAACGAACCGGATGCGGGACAGGGAGCCGCCTGCTGTCATCGACGAAGCGAACTCCATCACAATTAACGATCGCAGTCCCCGCTGGAACGTCTGTCCTGGCGGCAGGGCCAACGCCATGCCAAGTCGTCCGCGTTCGAGTTCTTTGCCATTGGTGAGCAGCATCGCGCCGTGGGCCCCGCTGGCAAGGCGGGCGCCGACAAACTCCATAGCCCTTGGATCGTAATCCAGACTGAAGCCCAGTGCGTTTTCATCGCCCTGTGAATCCAGGCCGATCCACACGAGAAAGCCTTGCCCTGCGGACACGACTCGATCCTGCACATGAATCCGCCGGGCATCTCTTCCAACGTGCAAGGACTGTGGTGCGAGTGACCCTGGCCTGCGTTCTGCGCCTTGCGGAGTCGGCGTGGACTGCACGGGGCCGCCCGCCTTAGGCACCGGAGCGTCCAAGCCTAGCGCGTAGCGTCCAGCCTGGACCCAATCCGCAAGGTTCACGACCCCGTCACCCAGCACCAGTTGGCCGTCGAGGGCGCGAGGGGCGCAGTCGGCCCGCTGAAACTCGCCTGGGCTGGCCGGCGAATCCGAATTCAACGCGAACAGGCCGACCTGCACCCAGTCGCTGGGCGTCACCGTGCCATCGTTGCTGCCGTAGGGCCGCGGGGCCACGTCGCCTTCATAGCCACGATTGATCGTCACCGTTCCGCCGGCAAAAGCCACGGGGACGGAGTTCCCCGCTGCGCCCTGCACCTGGAGGACGGTTGGATCTGGTGACAAGCCAATCGAGCTCATGGTGCCGTTCGGCGCGGACTCGGAAATGTGAAAACTAAGGAGGACCACTTGTTTGGAGCCGGTTCCAATAGTTTGGCCAGAAGGCAGCGCCAAACTCGCCCCAACGCGCCCCTCGACCGCGTGTTGCGCGCGAACCTCGAGACCGGCCTGGACACTCGGACTTTGCGTGTCGGCGCCAAGGGCAATGTTCGCGAACCTCAACAGGGCTGTTTCGAACCTGACGCTGAAGCTGAGTCGATTCTCATTACCCTGAGCCTCCAGTTCCACGGGCACTGAAACCAGCGCCCCGGCCTGCCCGGCGGTATCGACAACTCGCAGTCCGCGCGGCGTGATTACGGCTGTGAACGTTCTCGAAAATGTGGCGTTGACCGAAGCGCCGTCACTCACGGTGACGGTGATGTCCGCGCTGCCGCTCGTGACATTGGCGGCCGCCTGAATCCGCACGGCGCCGTTCTGACCGGCGGCCGGCTGGACCACGCCCTGAACTGCGATCTTGGTTGAATCGATCGAGGCCGCCGCGACGGTTACCGCCTGCTCTTCATCCGAAGGACCGGGCGTAATCCCGAACAAGGGAATCGTCACGATGGGGCCGTTCGGCAGAACGCCAATATTTGGAATCTGCGCCAGCGTGGGGGGATCGTTAACGGGACTGACCACGATTGTGACGGTTGCGGGGGACGAGTCTTGGAAGGTGTCGTTGACCTTGAAGGTGAAGTAGTCGGTTCCGTTGAAGTTCGAGTTCGGAGTGTAAGTGACGGTGGGCGGCGAGCCGGCCAGCGTACCGTTCTGCGCTCCTTGCACGATGGCGAAGGTCAGATTCGCGCCGTCGGAATCCGTTCCTGTCAACTCGATGAGCTTCGCTGTGTCCTCGTCCGTCGAGACGGTCTGTGCTTGCGCGACGGGCGCCGCGTTTGGGGTGACGGTCAACTTGCCGCGCGTGATATTCAGCGTGTAGTTCGGCAGCCGTCCAGCCGGGTCCTGTAGGATGGGGAAAATATCGTAAGCGCCGGAGGGGCTGCTTGGATTGGGGTTGCTGGCGTATTCGACGGTGACCGGATCGTTGTTCCGCAGCCCGGAGACGCTCCCCGTGAACGTTGGGTTCGGACTTCCGAAAGAGCGGGTCGCGTCGTTGACGGTGATTGCCAACGGAGCTTTCGCAACGCTGAAGGTTTGAAATACGGTCTGCGCCGGATTGAAATTGACATTGCCGTCTTGCGACGCGACCAACGTCACAAAGCCCGTTTGAACAATCTGCACCTTGCCATCCGCCGTCATCACGGCCTGGCCCAAGTTGACTTCGACGCGCACTGGCAACCCGGATGACGCGGTTGCAAGCACATCGAAGGGTGCATCTCCGTAAATCCTGTTCGCGATTGGCCCAAAAGCGACCGTTTGGCTGGCCTTCGCGACCGCCAGCAACTGAACCGCGTGCGGAGCTGGATTGAACCGGTCATCTCCAGGCTGCGAAGCGGTGACGCTGATCGCGCCAGCGCCGGTAATCGTGAGCGTACTCCCGCTGATCGTCGCCGGACCGTTGACTTGGAACTGCACCGGCAACCCAGACGAGGCCGTCGCATTGACGGTGAAAGGCAGAGCGCCAAAGACCTTCGGCGGGATCGGGGCGAACGCGATGAATTGATCGGCTTTGAAGACCGTGATTGTGGCTGTGGCTTTGCTGCCCCCCAAGGCTCCGACCTCATCATTCAGCGCGGCCTGAATCTTGAAGCTGCCGGGCGACATGTCCGCGGGCAGGAACCGCAGACCAGCCTCGGCCTCAAACGCGGTCATGAAGTTGCCGTTGTTGATTTCCGACCGCCCATCCGGAAAGAAGAGCCGCCCACCCGTGATCTCGGAGATTTGGAAATACCGGACCTCCGGCCCATCCACCGGATTACGCTGGATGGTCATCAATTCCTCGCTCAATCTCTGATAGGGCGTCGTCACGTTGTTCACCACCGGCATCCCGTCAACGACCGGCCGCACGATGATGGGCACCAGCGCCTGCGCACTCATCGGTCCGCCCGCGCCTGTGGACCCTTGGTCATCCACGAAGATAGCCATGGCATCTTCACCGTAAAAGTTGAGCTCAGGTGTGTAGGCCATTCCATTCAATGCCGCGTTGAGGTCGCTGAGCTTTCCGCGCACGACCATGTGACCGGTATTGTGCGCGCCGCTGTCGAAGGTCAAGGCTGTCAGCGCCGCGCTGTTCAACTTGAGTGTCCCGTGTTGCGCGGAAAGCGACATTTGAATCGGAGCGGTCCCGGCATCAAGATCCGTGACGGAGATTCCGTTGCTGCCCGGGATTTCGAATGTCAGGCTCGCATCCTCGTTCGAGATCTGAAGGCCCGGCAACGCGGGCACAGGTGGAGTGGGCATCGTCATCGTGAACGGGTACGTCGAGCCTTGCTTGAGATTGCCACTCAATATTGCCCCAACCATCGCCGTGTCTGCAAAGACCGACACCGATGTGCCGAACTCGTGGTTGAATGCGCCGTCGCTGGCCCTGAGTTTTCTTTGCTCGGTCCACGTTGAGCCGCTCCGGGTGAACACATAGGCCGCGCCTTCTTCATGATTGTCAGTGGTCGGCCTGGGCGCAGGAGCCCCGACTACGATTTTGTCCGCGGAGATCGCCACTGAAGAGCCGAACGTGCCGTTGGCTACGCCATCGCTTGCCGTAAGCTTTGCTTGCTGGGTCCAGGTCGTCCCGCTCCGGGCGAACACATAGGCCGAGCCTTGGTTCACAATGCTTCCCACATCGTCCAGGACAGCACCGATCACCACCGTGTCCCCAAACAGCGACACAGCTACACCGAAACTGTCCTCGCGGGCGCCATCGCTGGCCGCGAGTTTCGCTTGTTGGGTCCAGGTCGTTCCACTGCGGGTAAACACGTAGGCCGAGCCTTGAGAAGAACCGTTCTCCAATTGGTCCCCAGAAGCCCCAATCACCACTGTCTCCCCAGAGATCGACACTGAGCGGCCAAACCGGTCGTTGGATAGGCCGTCACTGGCCGTGAGCTTCGCTTGCTGGGTCCAAGTCGTCCCGCTTCGGGTAAACACGTAGGCCGAGCCTTGGTCAAAACTGCCTCCCGCATCGTGATAGAGAGCCCCGACGACCACCGTGTCCCCGGCGATCGACACGCTTTCGCCGAAATGGTCGCCAGTTAAGACGACGCCAAAGAAAAAGGTAGATGCGCCGTCGCTTGCGGTGAGCTTGGCCTGTTGGATCCATGTCGTGCCGCTCCGCGTGAATACATACGCCGAGCCTTGGTCCGGATTGCTTCCCACATCGTCCCAAGAAGCTCCGATGATCACCGTGTCCCCTGAGATGGCCACAGAATCGCCGAAAGAGTCGTTGCTCGCACCATCGCTGGGCAAGAGCTTAGCCTGCTGCACTACTTCCAATGGCAGCGGCAGGGACGCACCCGTCAACACGGGCGGGTCGTTCACCGGGATTACGGTGACACTGGAGACCACGCTCAAGGTTGTGGTGTCCGAGGCGCCACCGGCGGTGCCGCCGTCGTCTCTGATTTGAGTTAAAGTCACGATCCGCGTGTCCTCACCGGATGGATTTGCGCTGGCATTGCTGTAAGCCAGTTCATCGAGGAGAAGTTGCGCCGCCGGGGCCGAAATGCCGCCGGCCTTGGTGATGGTGATTGTCCCCGTTTTCGCAATCACACGGACCGACACCGCATAGCCATTCCGGGCGGTGGTCACCGAATTTCCGTCAACCAGTGCAATGCTGGCTTCATCCACGATCAGCTTTTCACTGCTGCCATCGCTCAGATGCTCTATGGTCAACTTGATCTGGACGACTTTCTGCCCCGCCTCCACGACGTCAACCAGACTCTCCCCGAACAGGAATGCGGAGGTTTTCTGCTCGAAAACCGTTGGACTGGCGCCAATCGTGGTGATGGTCGGAGGATTGTTCAGAATGCTGGCCGTCGCCGCCGGCTGGACCAGCTTGTATTTCCCCGCATCGGCGCCGCTGATCGTAAGCCCGGACACCTTCACCGGTTTGTTCGCTCCAATCGCGCTATCCGAAAACTCTCCCACCGCGCCTCCCGTGTTCAAGACAACGGTGTCGCCGCTCACCACTCCAACGAGTCCGGCGCTGCTGGGATTCAGCGCTGCGACCGCTGTCCCATCAAACAGCTTGTTGTTCGCCGTGATGCCGGTGACCGTCAGCACCGCTGGCTCGATCGTCAAGGAGAGCGTGGCACGGGCCGTTCCGGACGAGCCGGTGGCAATGAGGGCCACGGGGAATGTGCCCGGTTGTTTGGGGCTGCCCGAGATGACGCCGGTGCTTGTGTCCACGGTCAAGCCGGCGGGCAAACCCGGCGCACCGAAACTGGTCGGAGCGCCGTCCGCCGTGATGGTGTAGTTGAACGAGGATCTGTAAATGCCGTTGGCCGCGTGAGCGCTCGTGACCACGGGAACTTGAAATAGGAGTCCCCAAGCACCGAATGAACCGGATAGAAGAGTCGAGGCGATGCCGTTTGGCGTGACCTTTACGATCCACGCTTCAAAATCGCCCCCCCCATTATTGCCATGATTGCCAACATAAAGATTGCCACTGGCATCGAAGGAGAGGGAAATGGGATCTGGTGTCGCCGGAATAGTGCCAATGACATGCCGAGGGATGTCGGCGAATACTGATACACTCCCATCCCTCGCAATCTTGAAAACATTGGGCTCATCAACGCTGACGGCATAGAGATTTTCAGCGGCGTCGAACGCCAAGGCTATGGGATCAAAGGTAAAGGTCGAAAAGGGCGAGACGTCGCCGCCGGGAGTAATTTCAAGGATCTTCGTGGTTCCCGCACTGCCCACATACAAGTTGCCGTGTGAGTCGAAGGCCATTGGCCTACCTCCTACCGCCGCGAATGTCGAGCGGTGGCCGTCGGGAGTGATTTTGGAAATGCTCGGACCGGTCGGCGAGAAGCCTGAATCGGTAACGTAGAGGTTATCCGCGGAATCAGAGATCAATCCGCGTGGACGATTAAACCCGGTGGCAAAAGTCGAGACCGTGCCGTTGGGTGTAACCTTCGAGATCGTGCCGATGGTGTCGTTGGCCACATAGAGGTCCCCGGCCGAATCGAAGGCCATGGCTAGAGGATTGTCGAAACCCGTGGCAAATGTGGAAATACTTCCATCGCTTGTGATTTTCACGACGGAATTTCCGAGGAAATCGGCAGCGTAGAGTGGAAAGCCACCCGTCAGCCTGGCCCCGGTTCGGGCGTCCGGCCCGCCCACATGGATCGTCATTGTGTTTGGGCTCTGATCCAGATTTACCGCGTTGTTGGCTGTGCCTCCGTCGTCTTCGATCTGGAACGTGAAGGAGGCGTACGGATTGCCGGTCGCGTGAGCCGCGGGAGCGAACGTCAGCTTGTTTGCGACCAGATCTGCCACCGTCACGAAATCACCTGCGTTGACCGGGGTCCCAGTAAGTCTGAGGGTTCCCACCGCAGGCAAGCTCGCAATTTTTACACGCGTAAGGCTGTTCGCAGAAACTTCCGCCGGATCGGTGAATCCAAAGTCGGCGATTCGAAACGGATACGCACTATCTTCGGCGATCGTGATGGTCGTGTTCGTTCCGGTCGGCGGGTCGTTCACCAGTGTAACGCTGAAGGTAATCGTATTGGGACTCGAATCGAGATTGATCCGTCCATTTGCTGTGCCCCCGTCATCCTCCACCTGGAACGTGAATGATGCATATCGGCTCCCATTCCCGTTGAGTGCGGGAGCGAATGTCAGCTTGCTTGCGTTGATGTCGGTGAGGTTGATAAATGCCCCGGCAGCCACTGGTGATCCGTTCAGCTTCAGCGTTCCTGCCGCCGGAAGAGTGGTGATTTTGACGCGACTGAGAGTTCTCGGCGGAGTGTCGGTTGGACTGAGGAATCCGAAATCACCGGCCACAAGGTTGTACGTTCCGTCTTCGATCATTGTGATCGTCTTGTCTGTCCCCGCCGACAATCCTGTCGGGTTTAAGGTGAATACCAGAACGGCACCCTGGAAAGCAGACGCATTGAGTCGCTCGCGAAGGCCGCAGACGACCGTGTCCCCAGCCATGGCCAACGCAGTTCCAAAGCGGTCTCCAAACCAAACGTTCGCAGGCGCGAGTTTCGCGCGTTGTGTCCAAGTCGTTCCGCTGCGCGTGAACAGGTAGGACGAACCCTGCTCCCCGGAGTTCGAGGAATTGTATATCCTTTCACTAATCGTTACCGTGTCCGATGAGATCGCCACGGGATAGCCAAAGTTAGCCCCGGAACTGAGGACAGGATCGCCGATGGGATCGGTGACGGTGAGCTTCGCTTGTTGCGTCCAGACCGAGCCATTTCGAACGAAGACGTAGGCCGAGCCGACTCGCCGCACCGGAGAGCCGGACGGCTTTTGCCCATCCGCCCCGACCACCACTGTCTCTCCAGACAGAGCCACTGAACGGCCGAAGTTGTCGCCGCTGGTCCCATCGCTGGCCGTGAGGTTTGCCTGCTGGGTCCAAGTCGTACCGCTCCGCGTGAACACGTAGGCCGAGCCTTTACCCAGATAGTCGGCCATAGCTCCGATGATGGCGGTGTCCGATGCGATCGCGACCGACGAGCCGAAGCTGACGCTTCCGGTGGCCCCACTGCTGGCGACAAGCTTGGCTTGTTGGGTCCAGGCCGTACCGCTCCGCGTGAAGACATAGACCGCGCCTTTGGAAGTGCTCGCCCCCGGAGAGCCTATCATGAGGATGTCCCCGGCAATCGCGACAGAATCGCCGAATCGGTCGCCTCCTGCGCCGTCGCCGGCTGTAAGCTTGGCCTGCTGGGTCCAGGTTGCTCCGCTGCGCGCAAACACGTAGGCCGAACCCTGGTCAAAATTGCTGCTGACGTCGTCGCTGGATGACCCGACGATCACGGTATCTCCATCGATCGCCAAAGCGGAACCGAACGCGTCGTTGCCATCAACGCCGCTGGCGTAGAAATCAGGCTGCCGGCTCCAGTTCATCCCGTTGCGCACGAACACGGAGACCGCGCCATTCGAAAAACCCGGACGATCGGTGACCAAGGCCAACGTGTTTCCGGACGGTGCGGCGGCAATTTTCAACTCCGAAGTCGTGACGCCATCGCCGGCCAGCAGCTTGATCGGATCCGTTGTCACCAGTGGTGCAAATGCTGCGGGCCCAGGCGGACCGCTCACCGGGTTTACATGGATCAACGCGGAATCGACACCCGAACTAAATGCCGTGGTTCCACCTTGATTGGCGCCGCCGGTGTTTGCTAGACCGCCATTGCTTCCAGTGGTGCGGTCCCAAGCGCGAAATGTGAGCGCCGGATTCAAGAGCCCAGCCACGCCGGCGTTCGGCTGGAAATAAATCCGGGTCAATCCGTCCGCGGCAAGCAGTCTTGCGGAAGCCTCGTTCACGGGACCCAATAATGACCAGTTCAGTCCGTTGTCGGTGGAGAAGAACCAAGTCCCGCTCGCCGCCACTTCCGTGACCGCGATCCCGATTTGGGTGCCGGGATCCCGATCGCTCACATTGCCGATAAAGACGTCATCGTCGATCAGACCCGTGATGACCTGCGTTGCGCCATCGGTCGAACCGGATCCAATCAGGGTTCCAACAGGACCGACGGGCGCTGGCGCGTTTTGCCCGATGGCATCCAGGAGAGGAAGTTTGCTGGAATTGAGAAAAGGCGCGTCATTGATCGATCTGACGCTAATCGGGATGGATTTGGCAGTGGCCAACGCTCCTCCCCCGATGTTTCCCTGATCGGTGACGGTGATCGTCAGTTCATCGGCGCCGCTGAAGTCTTCCGACGGGCTATACCTCAGTCCTTCCAACCTGGCATTCAAAGTGGCCAAGCTGCCGGTTAATTCGAAGAATGGATCCGAGGTAAGCCCTCCGTGAATGACGCTCACGGACATTTTGAGAGGATTGGTCCCCGCATCCACATCACTCACCGAGATTCCGTTGCCGTTGGCGGCTGAAAATGTCACTGCCGTGCCTTCGTCAGTTTGGATTGCCGTTTGCCCCAAGCTGATCATGGGCGGATCATTCACGGCAGTCACATTAACGGTCATCGTGAAGACTCCGCTCTGTGGTGCGTCGCCTTCGCGCCCCCCTTGAAATGTAAAAGTTGTGTGGGGAACCCCAGTGGCATTCAGCGCCGGTGTCAACGTCAGCTTGTTCGCTTTAATGTCCGCCAGGCTTATCAAGGCGCCGACAGCGATTGGCGTGTTGTTCAATCTGATCGTTCCCGCACCCGGCAACGACTCGATCTTCACCTGGTTAAAACCGCTTGCGGTTCCGCTGTCCGGGACGCTGAACCCAAAGTCGGCCGCGCGGAACGCGTAGGTGCTATCCTCCGCGAGGGTGATCGTCTTGTCCGCCGGCGTGTCGTTGATGCTCAGAATCGTAATCCCGACGGAGTCGGTATCGGTCCCTGCGCCGCCGCTGCCATTTCTACCCAGGTCGTTGGAAGTAATGGACAGCGTATCGTACCCGCTGTGGTTCGGCGCGGGCGCATAAACCAGGTTGTTCAACGCCTTGTTGATGTCCGACACAGACCCGCGAAAGATCATGGTGGCGTCGGCGGCACCGTCTCCTGAACCAATCCCGGCGGTATCCTTGAACGCGAAGTCTAACCCCGTCGTTCCGTTCAACGTGAGCGTCCCGTGCTGAACAGAAAGCATGATCTGAATCGCGCTGCTTCCGGCGTCTGAGTCCATGACGGAAAAGCGATTTCCGTTCGTTGTCGAAAACACGAGTGCCATGTCTTCTTCCGTCACGGTTGGCGATACGCCTTTCCGAATCGTGTTATTCTGTGCATCGCCTACGTACACAGTGCCGCTACTGTCAACCGCCACGCCCCCCGGCTGATTGAACCGTGCCGCGCTTCCTTTGCCGTCCGTGCTTCCCGACGTCGTAACGGGTCCGCCGCCAATTGTGCGCACGGTGCCTTCGGGATTTATCTTGCGAATCGCGTTGTTCTGGCGATCCGCCACGTAAAGGTTGCCTGCGCCATCCACCGCCAGCGCAACCGGAGTCGCGGTAAAGACAACCCCCTCCTTGTCTGCGGCAAAACTCGACTGTGTGGCGAACGTACTCACTGTTCCGCTGGGAGCGACCTTCCGAATCGCATAGACCCCGGTATCGGCTACGTACACATTGCCGGCTGCGTCAACCGCTATGCCTTCAGGCCGGCTAAACCGCGCTGCCGACCCGATTCCGTCGATCGTTCCCTGGACTCCTGAGCCCGCGAGTGTGCCTACGTCCAGGGCCACGTTGATCTTCCGAATCTTATGGTTTTCCGTGTCAGCCACGTAAATATTTCCAGTGCTGTCCACGGCCACTCCTCTCGGAAATCTGAACCGCGCCGAAGCGGCCGTGCCATCAGTGCTGCCCGGAGCGCCTGGCGAACCCGCCAACGTACTCACGACGCCGGACGGCGTAATTTTCCGAATCGTATGATTATCCCCATCGGCGACGATCACGTTCCCCGCGTTGTCCACCGCCAGGCCCGACACCGAGCCGAACCGGGCTGCGCTTCCGATGCCATCCGCGCTGCCAAAATTGCCCGGCCCACTCAAACCGGCGATCGTGCTCCAGAGGTAAACGTTCGCCGCTTCCACGTCGTTCACTGGCGGATCATTGAAGCCAATCATGCGGATGTTCCGTGCCTGGATGTTGCTCGGCGAACCATCGATATCCGTAACCTGGAATGTCACGGTCCGCGACAGCGCGCTCGGGTGATCGCTCGTGTTTGTGTATTGCACGCGTTGCAAGGCCGCCTGGTAATGGGCGGGCGAAGCCAGGCCCGTCAAATTCAACAGGCCACTCCCGGCGAGAAAACTGCCCTTGATGCCGTAGAACTCGGTGAACAAGAGAACGTCCTCGCCCTTGACATAGCCCTGGCTGAACCGAACCACGGCGTTCGTCAGATTCGTGCTGTCCGCGTCGGCCACCGTCAGAGTCGAAGTGAGAGCGACGGGCGCGGCATTTTCGGTGTCGATCAGCGTGCTCGTTTCGACATTCGCCACCACAGGCGCCGAGTTCGCCTCGGAAACAGAGATTCCGTAAACGTAGGCCGCCCCTTGGTCAGGACGCTCAAACCCATCCTCGAGAGGCGCGCCCACCACCACGGCAGACTCGCCAAGGGCCACCGATGCGCCGAAGGAGGTGCTGCCCTGACCTCCAATGGGCATGATTTTCGCCCGTTGGATCCAGGTGCTTCCCATCCTTGTGAACACATACACGGAACCGTCCCCGGATTTGTCGTACCTGGCGCCGACGACTATGGTGTCCCCAAAAATCGCGACCGCGTTGCCGAAAGTCGCGCCTTCCGTGATCGAGGATATGGACGTTTGTCGCTCAACGATGTCGCTGGCGGTCAGTTTGGCTTGCTGGCTCCAGGCCGCCCCGTTGCGCGTGAACACATAAGCGGCGCCCGGAGCCCGGAATCCGCCATCGCCTTCAGGACGGTCGAGTTGAGCGCCGATGACGGCCGTGTCTGACGAGATCGCCGCCGCGTTGCCAAAATCGTCGCCTGGCCTCAAGTCACTGGAGACAAGTACCGTCGGTTCGCTCCAAATCGAACCGGTGCGCGTGAAAACATGGGTTCCAACAATCACCGAGTTTTCACCAGCTACCGCCAAGGCACCTCCAAAGCGAGGCAAGGGCGTGCCGCCGATGGGCAAGAGTTTGGCCTGTTGGGTCCAGTTTGTTCCGCTTCGTGAGAAGACATAAGCCGATCCTTGGCCAGGAGCCCCAACCAGGGCAGTGTTTCCCGCAACCGCCACGGCGCCGCCGAATTCGTGGCCGGCCAGAGTGTCACCGGCCACGAGCCTTGCCTGTTGACTCCAACTAGTCCCGCTTCGTGCAAACACATAAACCGCTCCCGGTCCCGGTGAGACAAATGAGCCCGACAGTCTGGCAGACCTTGCCCCGACGATCACGGTGTCACTGTCGATGGCCACGGAATTTCCGAAACGGTCGCTGCTCGCGCCGTCCTGCGCGGTCAGCTTGGCTTGCTGCACCCAATTCGTGCCGCTTCGCATGAAAACGTAGGCTGCCCCGCGTTGCGAATTATGGCCGTAGGCGCCCACGACCAGCGTGGTTCCGGAAATCGCGGTGGACAGTCCGAAATAATCCTCCCTTCCGCCGTCGCCAGTCATGAGCCTCGCTTGCTGTGCAACGAGCAACGGATCGATGATGAGCGGGTAGCTCGCATCTGAGTCATCCACTATCAATGCGACGTCGGTTTCCCCGGCCAGTTCCATGCGCGCCGGCCGCACGCGGCCTGTCGCGTCTGTGACGATCAGTTTGTCGTAAGTGTAGGCCGGGTGTCCCTCGGCGGTCAGCAGAAGCACCCGCGTCCCGCCCGCATCGAGAGTTGGTCGCAGACCTGTGGCGAATTCGATTTCCAGCCGAAGAGGCGCGTGGCCGGACCTTTCCGTTGGCGAATCCAAGAGCGTGAAGCCCTGTTCGAGTCCGGCGGCCGTGTTCTCATACCACTCGATCAATTCGCCGCGGCGGTATTCCACGCGGTTTTCGATCGCCACGATCTCTTCTGCCGGAGTTGCCGGCTGCAAAGCGCTGCCATAGCCATATCGCATCAAACGCAAGCGGAGCTGTGTCTCCTTCACTGCCGGCTGGCGCACCGCCACGCTGTCTGCGCCAAATTCAATCCTCATTCCCTGTCGGAGATTGTTCGCGACCCGGCGGTCATCGCCAGTCTTGGACGACACGCGGCGCCCGGCGTACTCGTTCTCTTCGATTTGACACAGCACGGATCGCCGGTCACCGGAGGCGAGGGAGGACGATTCCTGGCCTCCGCGCGCGGGCTCGTTGGCAAGAGGGAGTTCAACAGCGGCTTTCGAGGCGATCAGGCAAAAGCCGAGCGCGAGCCAAAAACGATGGACAAACGGACCAATGAGCTTGAGGTTCTCCGGACCCATAAATCTCTCCACCCAAGTGGGTGCAACGCTGATGCAATATTGAGCCCGCAAAGTCTCGAGTCGAGTTCAAAAGCTTCAAGTAACCGGTCACTCTTGCCCGGCCACAGACCGGCGATTTTGTAGCGCAGATTTTCAATCTGCCGCATCGCAGAATTTCATTCTGTGGACGCCGCAAATTGCCAAGCACTCCCTCAGTCTGGAACTTTCAGCCGAGTGCAACTCGGCGATACAGCAGATTGAAAATCTGCGTTACGCCGGGCAGGACTGAGGCCTAAGAGCTTCAAGAGTACGGGGCCTGGGAGAGTCTCCTGCAATTGCCGCCGGTCACGGCGATTTCGGAGTGCGGTGGCAGAGCGAAGCAGCGACACCGCTTTGGAAAGTCTGACAAGCGGGGCCAAAGCGGCGTGGCGCCGCGCTTCCCTCCGGAGTCCAAGAATCTTGGTTGCGGCTCCCGCGCGCCGCGCTGTGCCGATGGGAACTCAGCGATACTGCAGCTCTGGAAACCTGCCCTACGAAAGCCGCGCTCCAATGGAGGAAGTGTTCCAAGTCGGTCGCAAACCCAAGAAGGGCAGTTGAACCGCAGAGAACACAGAGAGGATTAGCCTGATGACATCGAAACAGGATTGCCACTTCGTCTCCAGGGCGATTCACCCGATTGGTGAGGCAGTGTGATCGCTCTCAGGCCTTCTCCTTGCGCTCTTTGCGTTCTCTGCGGTTAGTCCACGACCGCGGTTTCCAGGGTAAATCGCAAATCGCAAATCGTAAATCATAAATCGCGCACTGCCTCACTCCACCCGCACGCGATAGAAGCGCTGCGAGGTGGTGGCGGCGGGATCGGTGAGAAATTTCACGGCGCCGTCGCCGGGCACGGAAGCTACCCGCTTCCATTCGGACTCGTTTAAAGAATCCTTGTATTCCAGCACGTAGGTCTTGCCCCTCAACGTGGCGATCGAGATTTGGAACCTGTCACCCATACGAATGCCCTTGAGAACCAAAGCGCCCGTGGACTCGCCATTCTGCACTCGGATGCTTCCATCACCGGCCGCCGGTTTGGCAGCGCTGGTCGAACCAGTCCTGAGCACCTCCGCTGGCAAGTTGGGAGAAGGCGGCAGGCTGGGCGGCACACCTTTCCGAATCGTATGATTCCAGGAATCCGCCACGTAGAGGTTGCCCGCACTGTCCACTTCCACGCCCGCCGGATTGTAGAACCGCGCCGCACTCCCTGTTCCGTCTGCGCTGCCGGGGCTTCCCGCCAAGCCCCCCAGCGTGCTGACCACTCCACCAGGCGTGATCTTCCGAATCGTGGAATTGCCGCTATCGGCCACAAAAATGTTGCCCGCGCCGTCCACGGTTACGCCATTCGGATAGTTGAACCGCGCCGCGCTCCCTGTCCCGTCTGCGCTGCCAGCGCTCCAACCTGCCAAGGTGCTCACGACTCCTTCCGGCGTGATCTTCCGAATCCTGTGGGTCTCCGAATCCGCCACATAAAGCGTACCCGAACCGTCCACTGCCACACCTCTTGGATCGACGAAACGCGCCGTGCTCCCCACCCCGTCCGCCACGCCTGCATTCCCTGCCAAGCCCGCCAGCGTGCTCACGAACCCTGCCGGCGTGATCTTCCGAATCGTCCGATTCAAGGAATCCGCCACATAAACAGTGCCCGCGCTGTCCACAGCAACACCCATAGGAACAAAAAACCGCGCTGTGGTCGCGGGTCCGTCCGCGCTGCCTACAATCCCCGGCCAACCCGCCAGCGTGCTCACAAACCCGCCTGGCGTAATCTTCCGAATCGTATGGTTGCTGCTATCCGCCACATAGACGTTGCCGGCACTGTCCACTGCTACGTCCATCGGAAAGTTGAACCGCGCCGCGCTGCCACTGCCGTTCGCGCTGCCCGGGCTGCCCGCCCAGCCCGCCAGCGTGCTCACCATCCCGTCCGTCGTGATTTTCCGAATCGTGTGGTTGCGGTAGTCCGCCACATAGAGGTTGCCCGCACTGTCGATCGCCGTGCCTCGCGGCTGGTTAAACCGCGCCGCGTCAAGCGTCCCGTCCGCGTAACCAGAAGGCCCTGCTGACCCCGCCAAACCCGCCAGAGTGCTCACCACTCCTTCCGGGCCGATCTTCCGGACCGTGTGGTTCTGGGTATCCGCGACATAAAGGTCACCAGCGCTGCCCATGGCCACGTCTTTAGGCCAGAAGAACCGCGCCGCACTGCCCGTCCCGTCCGCGCTGCCCCAGCTCCCTGCCAATCCCGCCAACGTGCTCACCTCTCCTGCCGACGTGATTTTCCGTATCGTGAAGTTGTTCCCGTCCGCGACATAGACGTCACCCCCGGTGTCCACCGCCACGCCATGCGGATTGAAGAACCGAGCTGCGCTGCCCGTCCCGTCCGCGCTGCCGATGCTCCCTGCCAATCCCGCAAACGTGCTCACCACGCCCGATGGCGTGATCTTCCGGATCGTGCGGTTGAACGTATCCCCGACATAGACGTTGCCACTGCCGTCGACTGCCACGCCACGGGGTACGTTGAACCGTGCCGCGCTCCCGCTCCCGTCGGCGCTGCCAGCGCTCCACGCCAAGCCTGCGAATGTGCTGACCTCCCCGTTGGACGTGATTCTCCGAATTGTGTTATTTTCTGAGTCGGCCACAAAGAGGTTATCCAGACTGTCCACGGCCACATCATACGGATAATTGAACCGCGCCGTGCTGCCCGTCCCGTCCGTGCTGCCCCAGCTTCCCGCTAACCCCGCCAGCGTGCTGACCACCCCCGCCGACGTGATCTTCCGGATCGTGTGGTTCGCAGAATCCGCGACATAGACGTTGCTACTGCTGTCCACGGCAAGACCTGTGGGCCCGTTGAATCGCGCCGAACTTCCGGTCCCGTCAGCGCCGCCGAAGCTGCCCGCCAATCCCGCAAACGTGCTCACCCCGCCAGCCGGCGTGAGCTTCCGAATGGTGTGATTGATGGTATCGGCGACATAGACGTGGCCGCCGCTGTCC
Organism: Verrucomicrobiota bacterium; assembly: GCA_016209525.1. Lineage (GTDB taxonomy): Bacteria > Verrucomicrobiota > Verrucomicrobiia > Limisphaerales > SIBE01 > VHCZ01. The sequence continues at coordinate 18,255 of JACQWK010000400.1, read as the reverse complement.
ACCGCCACTCCTTCCGGATAGTAAAACCGCGCCGCGCTCCCAGTCCCGTCGCCGGAGACCCCCGCCAGCGTTGTGAAGGTGTAGCCGCTCATCGTCACCGTCACAGTGAAGGCATTATCCACGGCATCGATCCCGCCGTTGGCCGTGCCTCCGTTGTCACTCACGATCACCATGATCGTCGCGGTCCCGGTGGCGCTGGCCGCCGGCGTAAAGCCTAATGTCCCCGTGGCATTCGGACTCGTGTAGTTGACCGTCGGAGTTGGGATCAAGGCGGTGTTGCTGGAACTCACCGTGATGGTCAGCATCTGGCTGCTTTCATTGCTTGGCCCCGCGCTGATCCCAGTCAAGTTCACCACCTGCGTCGGCGCATTTTCCAGAATCGTCACATCGCTGATCGCCGCCAGCGTCGGCGCGTCGTTCACCGGCGCCAGGTTGATGGTCATCGTTCTCGGTGTTGGGTTCAGATTCACGCCGCCGTTGGCTGTGCCACCGTCATCTTGCGCTTGAAAGGTGAACGCTGCATGCGGTTCGCCATTGTCGTTGGCTGGCGGTGTGAATACAAGCCCAGCCACGGTGCTGGAGGTGTAAATCTGGCCGCCCCACGCAGCCGCTACCAACCGAGTGCCATCCGCCGACGATGCAACGCCCATCCAATTCCTGACGCTTTCACGGACGGTCCAACTCACCCCAGAATCAGCGGAAGTGTAGATCCTGTCGCCCCACGCCACGGCCACCAGCTTCGTGCCATCCGCCGATGAGGCCACGCGCCGCCAATTTCGGTTGCTTTCCCGCGCATTCCAGGTCAGGCCGAAATCCGTGGAAGTGTAGATCTGACCGCCGAGTTGAGCCGCCGCCACCAGTTTTGACCCATCCGCCGAAGAGGCGACGGATCGCCAATCGCCAGGACTCCCGCGCACTGTCCAGCTTACTCCTGAGTCCGTTGAGGCGTAGAGAAGACCGCTCACGTAATCCGCCGCCACCAGTTTTGTTCCGTCTGCCGACGAAGCCACGGAAATCCACATGCCGGCACTCCCGCGCTCCGTCCAATTCGCTCCAGAATCCGTCGAAGTGTAAATCCGGCCGTTGTTGTAAGAGGCGGCCACCAGTTTTGTTCCGTCCGCCGACGAAGCGACGGCCTGCCAATCGCGAATGCTTTCTCGCACTGTCCAATTCAATCCGCCATCCGCAGAAGTGTATATCTGGCCATCTTGTTGTCCGGCGACCAGCTTCATCCCATCCGCAGATGAAGCGACACAGACCCACCTATGAGTGCTGGCACGCGCAGTCCATGTCGCTCCGGAATCCGCCGATGTGTAAATCTGACCCCCGAGCACAACCGCTACGAGCTTCGTCCCGTCCGCAGACGAAGCAATTGCTGACCAGTCCCGATTGCTCTCGCGGGGGGTCCATGTCACGCCGGCTGGGATAGTCTCGGGCGGGACAAAGTCGCCAGCGTTCACGCCGGTTCCGTCCACCGTCAGAGTTCCAACAAACGGCAGCGTCGTGATCTTGACCGCGAGAAAAGCGTTGGCCGGACTGTCGTTGGGATCGCTGAACCCGAAGTCCGCTGCGGTGAACGCGTGGCTCGTGTCTTCGTTGATCGAGATCGCCTGGTTTGCTCCAGCCGGGGCGTCGTTCACCGGGTTGATCGCCAGCACGAAGCTGTCACTGCTCGCGGTCGTTCCGTCTGAAACGGTGACCGTGATTGTCGCCGTTCCGTTCTGGTTCAGAGAGGGGACAGCGACGAGGCTGCGGTTCTCTCCCGTGCCGCCGAGGATGATATTGTTGTTCGAAACCAAGGACTGATTGGAGGAGACGGTCGTCACGATCAGGCTTTCTGCCGCGGTTTCGGCGTCATTGACCGTGAAGGGAATCGAAGGCGTCGGGGTATCTTCGTTGGTTGTTTGATCGGCAATGTTTAGGATGACAGGCGGCGTGTTGGAAGGCGGCGCGGCGTCATCATTGAGAATCGTCCCTGTGCCTTGGGCACGCGCCATCGTGGCGTTGATCGGGTTGGAGAGGTTGACGAGGAAATGTTCGTCCGGTTCGACAGTTGCATCCCCGTTGACTTGGACGGTGATGAACCTCGTCATTTCGTTCGGCGCGAAGGTCAGAGTGCCCGAGGTGGACGTGTAATCACTGGGCGCAGTCGCTGTCACATCCGCCGTGGCGTAATTCACCGTCACGCTCTGGGCGCTGGCCGACGAGAGCGCCACCATGAAGGTCGCAATCGCCGTTCCCGAATTGCCTTCGGTCACGGTGACATCGTTTATCGACAAGGTCAGATTGGGAAAAGGCGCTGAGCCAGGCACGCCTTTTCGGATGGTGTTGTTTCCCTTGTCTCCCACATACAGATTGCCTGCGTTGTCCAGTGCCACACTCCACGGAAAGTAAAACCTCGCGGTACTCGCCGGACCGTCCGCACTCCCATTGCTCAACGGCGCGCCTGCCAGCGTGCTCACAAGCCCAGTCGGAGTTATCTTTCGGATCGTGTAGTTCTGCCAATCCGCCGCATACACATTGCCCGCGCTGTCCACAGCGACGCCCTTCGGCCCCCAAAACCGCGCCGCGCTCACCGTCCCGTCCGCGCTGCCACTGCTCACCGGTGAGCCCGCGAGCGTGCTCACGAGCCCGGTTGGTGTGATCTTTCGAATCGCGTCGTTGCCGCTATCCGCCACATACACGTTGCCTGCCGCGTCCACCGCCACGCCATACGGTTCCTCAAACCTTGCCGCGCTCCCCATCCCGTCCGTGCTGCCTGGACTCCCCGCCGAACCTGCCAGTGTGCTCACCAGCCCGCCCACGGTGATCTTCCGTATCGTCCGGTTGCTCGTGTCTGCCACATAAAAGTTGCCCGAGCTGTCCACAGTCAAGCCACCGGGATTATTAAAGCGCGCCGCACTGCCGGTGCCGTCAGCACTACCAGCGCTTCCCGCCAATCCTGCGAAAGTGCTCACTACCCCGACAGGGGTAATCTTCCGAATCGTGTGGTTCCCGAAATCCGCCACGTAAAGATCACCTCCAGCGTTCACGGCCACGTCGCTTGGATAATTGAAGCGTGCCGCACTCCCCATGCCGTCCGCACTGCCAGCGGTTTCCGCCATGCCCGCCAGCGTGCTCGCCGTTCCATTTGGTGTGATTTTCCGAATGATATCGTTGTACTGGTCCGCCACGTACACGTTGCCCGCGCTGTCCACCGCTACGCCCTTCGGCCCCCAGAACCGCGCCACACTCCCCGCGCCGTCCGCACTGCCGGTGCTCCCTGCCAGTCCCGCCAAGGTCGTGAAGGTGTAGGCATCAGACACGGGTCCGCCGCCGCCGTCATCATTCTGAATTGTGCCCTGGCCTTGGGCACGGGCAACCGCGGCGTTGACCGGGTTGGACAAATTGACCACGAAATACTCGTCGGATTCAGCGGTGGTCTCACCGATGATAGCGACAGTGAAATTTTTCGTCGAGGTGTCGCCAGGATTCCAGGTCAATGTGCCGCTGACTGCGGTGTAATCGACTCCAGCGGTGGCGTGGGTTCCGGATGTTCCATCGGCGGTCGCGTAATGAACCGTCACCGTCTGAGCGTTCGCTCCTAACATGCTGACAGCAAATAAAGCACTGACAGTCCCCGAATTGCCCTCAGCGATGATCACGTCGTCCACGGAAAGCGCAGGCAGGCTGGGTGAAGGCGACCAAATCGGCACTCCCTTCCGGATTGTGTGGTTGTCGGTATCTGCGACGTAGAGGTTGCCGCCGCTGTCCACCGCCACGCCAGAAGGATAGTAGAACCGCGCCATGCCACCCGTCCCGTCCGCACTGCCTTCACTTCCCGCCAATCCCGCCAAGGTGCTCACCGCTCCCGCCGGCGTGATCTTCCGGATCGTGTAGTTGTAGGCATCGGCAACATAGACGTTGTCACTGCTGTCCACCACGACGCCAACCGGTCGGTAGAACCGCGCCTCGCTCCCTATCCCATCCGCGCTGCCGCTGCTTCCCGCCAATCCCGCCAATGTGCTCACCTCTCCCGCCGGCGTGATCTTCCGGATCGTGTGGTTATCGTAACCTCCGACATAGACGTGGCCACTGCTGTCCACAGCCACACCATACGGATGATTGAATCGTGCCGCGTTGCCTGGGCCGTCCGCGCTGCCGTAGCTCCCCGCCAATCCCGCCAAGGTGCTCACGTCTCCCGCTGGCGTGATTTTCCGGATCGTGTGGTTATTGTAATCTGCCACATAGACGTAGCCACTGTAGTCCACCGCTACGCCTTGCGGCCAGTTGAACCGCGCCGCGCTGCCTGTCCCGTCCGCGCTGCCGTCGCTTCCCGCCAATCCCGCCAACGTGCTCACTACACCCATTGGCGTGATTTTCCGGATCGTGTGGTTGAAGGTATCCCCGACATAGACGTTGCCACTGCTGTCCACCGCTACGCCTTGCGGTTCGTAGAACCGTGCCGCGCTGCCCGTCCCGTCCGCGCTGCCGTTGCTTCCCACCAATCCCGCCAAGGTGCTTACCACTCCCGCCGACGTGATCTCTCGGATCGTATGGTTCCATCTATCGGTGACAAAGACGTGGCCAGCGCTGTCCACCGCAACGCCAGACGGATACCAGAACCGCGCCGCGCTGCCCGTGCTGTCCGTGCTGCCTTGGCTTCCCGCCAATCCCGCCAAGGTCGTGAAGGTGTAAGTTGCGCCGTTGTCATCGTTCTGAATCGTGCCTCCGCCTTGCGTACGAGCGAGCGTCACGTTGACCGGATTGTTCAGGTTGACAAAAAAAGTTTCATTCGGCTCAACGGTGGCGTCCCCGTTGACCAGGACGGTGATGTCCCTGGTGATTTCATTCGGCGCGAAGGTCAGGATTCCGGAGTTGACGACGTAATCGCCATTGGCGGCGGTCGCCGTGCCGTCCGCTGTGGCATAATTCACCGTCACCGTTTGGCTGCTGGCAGGGGAGAGTGTCGCGGTGAAGGTCGCGTTCACTGTCCCTGAATTGCCCTCCGTGACCGTAATGTCGCTGAGGCCAAGCGCCGGCAGCACATTCATGGTCACCGTAAAGGATCGTTGATTGGACACATTGCCTTGCTCATCACGAGCCTCAATGATCACGGTGGCCGAGCCGACAAAGTCTCTTCTCGGATGCACATGGATGGTGTTGTCTTGCGACCCTGTCCCAGGCCGGACTTTGAACGTTCCACTGTCCGGGTCGTCCCCGATGGTCAGAACGGGCGTGCCCGCCACGCCTCCGTTCTGGCCATCGGACAACCCGAACGCCGAGTTGATTTCACTCAGATTCACGATCCGAAACTGCATCGTCGCCAGCGACGAATCGGCGTCCGTGACAAAGGTGCGCAAGTCCGCCGCGCCGGGATGAATCGTGGTGTTGACGTTCAATTGCAGGTTCGGCAATGGGGCCAATTGAGGAGGGCTATTTCCGCCGGTCGAACTCGCGCCGATCTGCGCCACATAGATGTCCTCCAGTCCCGCGCTGGTCAGCGGCGTGTCGTCAAAGGCCGCGGTGCCGGAAAACACACCGGTTAGGTAACCGTTGCCCGCCGAGTCCACGGCAATGCCAAATCCGCCATCTAAGCCACTTCCTCCGGCTCGCTTGGCCCACAACACATTTCCGTCGGGGTCAAACTCGGCCACGAAAACGTCCTTATCCCCTGCGCTGGTCAGGGTCGTGTTCCCCAGAGTGACGCTGCCGGAAAAGGAGCCGATTACGTAACTGTTGTGGGCCGAGTCCACGGCAATATCCCCGCCCCAATCGGGGCCGGTTCCTGCGGCTTGTCTAACGCGAAGGAAACTTCCGGCGGTGTCATATTTGGCCGCGAAAATGTCTCTCTCCCCTGCGCTCGTCAGGGTCGTGCTGCTGCCAAAAGTGGCGCTCCCGGAAAACGTCCCGGTCACGTAACAGTCGCCGGCCGAGTCCACGGCAATGCCGCCTCCGCTATCAGCGGCGTTTCCTCCGGCTTGCTGGACCCAAAGCAGGTTCCCGCCGCTGTCGAACTTGGCCACGAAGATGTCATCTTCCCCTCGGCTCGTGAGGATCGTCGAGGGGGTCGTGTTGGCGAAAGTGGCGCTGCCGCGAAACCGGCCGCTGACGTAACTGCTCCCAGCCGAATCCACGGCAATGCTAAAGCCATTATCCTGGCTGCTTCCTCCGGCTTGCCTAACCCAAACCGAGTTGCCGTCGCTGCCGTATTTGGCGACGAAAATGTCCTCCTCCCCTGCGCTCGTGACGGTCGTGTCGCCGAAGGTGACGCTGCCCGAAAACGATCCGGCCACGTAACTGTTGCCAACCGCGTCCACAGCAATAGCAAATGCGCCGGCATAGCCAGTTCCTCCGGCTTGCTGGACCCAAAGCACGTTCCCATCAGTGTCGTACTTGCACACGAATAAGTCCGATGCGCCTGCGCTTGTCAGGGGCATACTCCCGAAGGAGGCGCTGCCGGAAAACGATCCGGTGACGAAACTGTTGCCCCCCGAGTCCACGGCAATGCCACCGCCAGAGTCCATGTCGGTTCCTCCGGCTTGTTTGGCCCAACTCAGGTTGCCGTTCATGTCGTACTTCGCCACGAAGACGTCCGAAGCTCCAAAACTGGTTAAAGTCGTAGTTGGGTCGAAGGCAATGCTGCCGCTGAAGAAGCCTGACACGTAACGGTTGCCGAGCCCGTCCACGGCAATACCCATTCCCCAGTCACTGTCAGTTCCTCCGGCTGATCGAACCCAGTTGAATCTTGGCGCGGTCTGCGGCTGCAGGACCGTCACCGTGAAGGATCGCTGATTGGACACATTGGCTTGCTCATCACGAGCCTCGATGGTCACGGTGGCCGAGCCGACGAAGTCTTTCCTCGGATGCACATGGATCGTGTTGTCCAGAGATCCTGGGCCAGGCCGGACTTTGAACGTTCCGCTGTCCGGGTCCATCCCGAGCGTCACCACCGGCGTGCCCGCCACGCCTCCGTTCTGCCCGTCCGACAGGCCCAACGCCGCGTTGATTTGACTCAGATTCACAATCCGGAACTGCATCGTCGCCGGCGATGAATCGGTGTCGGTCACGAACGTCCGCAAGTCCGCCGCGCCGGGATGAATCATGGTGTTGACGTTCAACTGCAAATTCAGCAGTTCGCCTAAGGTCGGGAGCGCGCCTCCCTGCATCACGACGCTGAAACTTCGGGCCAGCGACTGGTTGATCCCGCCCAACGATGTGCCTCCGCTGTCCTTCAACACCGCGGTGACCGTCGCGCGGCCGCTTGCGGTTGCCGCCGGTTGGAACGTCAGCGTGCCCGCGGCGTTGATCGCCGGTTGGACCGCGAAAAAGGCCGGATTGTTGTTGCTCAATTCAAACGTCGGCTTCTGGCTTGACTCGTCCGGCGGCCCAGTGCTCAGGTTCAAAGCAAAATTCGCAAGGCTCTTGGAAGCAGCATTCGCAACCACCACCACGTCGGTCGCCAGCGTGAAACTGGGCGCATCGTTCTCCGGATTGACCGTCACGCAAATCTCGACGCTCGTCTGGCCGGATTGTGCGTCTTGCGCCTACACCTTAATCGTCGCTTTGCCGTTCGCGTTCGCCAACGGCGTGAGCGTCAACACTCGGTTCGCTCCAGTGCCCGTCACCGGCACCGGATTGGCAATCAGACTCGGATTCGACGAAGTAGCCGTGACGGTAATCAGATTCGCCGCCGCATCCACGTCGCTCACCATGAAGACCACATTCAACGGGCTGCTGTCCTCGTTGATGGTCTTGGCCGTCAACCCGCTGATCCCCGGCGCGTCGTTGCCCGGCGGGAAGACAATGTCGAAGTTCCGCAGCGCGCTCCGGTTGATGCCCCCAAGGGATGTCCCGCCGTTGTCGAGCAGGTACACGCTGACACTCACGGTTCCATTGGCGTTCAGCGCCGGTTTAAAACTCAAGACCCCGGCCTCGCTGATGGCCGGCTGCGTGGCAAAGAGCGTCTCGTCGGTCGGCGTCACAACGAACGTCAGCTTTTGCCCGGCTTCATCCGCCGGCCCCTTGCTGATCTGCGTCGCAAAATTCGCCACCGTCTGCAATGGCGCATCCTCGGCCAGCGTTACCGTCGTGCTCGACAGCGTAAAACTGGGCGCATCGTTCACCGGCAGGACGGTCAGCACAAACTCGAAACTTGTTTGGGCGGATTGATCGTCTTGCGCCACGACCCGGATCGTCGCCTTGCCATTGGCATGGGCCAACGGTGTGAGCGTCAACACGCGGTTCGCTCCAGTGCCCGTCACCGGCACTGGATTGGCAATCAGACTCGGATTCGATGAACTGGCAGTGACGGTGATCAGATTCGGGGCCGTATCCGCGTCGCTCACCGTAAAAACCAGGTTCAACGGGCCACTGTCCTCGTGGATCGTCACGGCCGCCAATCCGCTGATCTCTGGCGGATCATTTGCTGCTGTGACCACGAGGTCGAAGGTTTTGGGTGACGATTGGTTGACGCCGCCGAACGCCGTGCCTCCGTTGTCGGTCAAAAACACGCTGAGTGTGTCGGTGCCGTTCACGTTGGCCGAAGTCTGGAAAGTCAACAGGCCAGAGGTGCTGATCGTGGGTTTGACCGCATAAAAGGCAGGGTTCGACGTGAAGACCGTGAAGCTGACCGTCTGTTTCGATTCGTCGGCCGGCCCGGAGCTGATGTGGGTGGCAAAGTTGGCCAGCCGCTGCAGACCGGCGTCTTCGGCCACCGTCACTGTCTCGGTGGCTAAGTCGAAACTCGGCGCGTCATTGACGGCGTTGATCTTGAGCACCGCCGCGGAACTGGTGGCGCTTTTCCCGGCGGCATCGGTGACCACCACCTGAAAACTGCCTGCATCGGAGGATTGCACATTCTGCAACAAGAGGCTGGAACCGGTCGCGCCGGCGATCGGCACCAGATTCTTCTTCCATTGGTATTGCGCAGGCTCGCGACAAATGATGACCGAGACCGTGAATGTGACATCGGCCTCCTCGTTGGCAGTTTGGCTTTTGGGTTGCAAGGTGATCTTGGGCTCAGTCAGGACCTCCAACGTGGCAGTGACACTGGTCACCGCGCCCGAACCGTTTTGGACCCTCACTCGATAGGCGCCTGCATCGGAGGTTTGCACACTGGCGAACTCGAGTCTGGAACTCGTTGCACCGGGGATTGTGGCCAGGCCCTTGAGCCAGGTGTAACTGAGCGGCGGTGAACCCGTCGCGGTAACGGACAAGGTGACCGGTCCGCCCAGACAGACTCTTTGGCTCTGCGGTTGGACCGTGACGGTGGGCGCTTGCTGCGCGCACACCAAGGGAACCAGAAGGGAACACAAAAGCAGCGACAGCAATCCGGTTCTTATGCATTTTGTTCCATGCTCAAACCCTCCGATTCGACACAGATTCTTTCCTCCGTGGCGGGCTGAGCCACTGCGTTTACGAGCCAGTGTCCTGGTTTTCATACTTCAACAATTTTGGGGAAGTTGCGTGGTGTAGAAGTCGCAAAGAGGCCCACTCTGTTCGGTCTCTTTGGAGGCAACAGGGAATCGATCTTCATCGCCTCAGTTGATTCACGCGCTGACCAACCCGTTCGCGATGATGCGTAGATCCGCCCGGAATGCTACACCTCCATTGGCGAAGACCGCCTCTTTCTTGCCGCTCTCCTTGAACCTCAAGGTGGGGCGAGACTCCTGTCGAGCCCTGATATTAGTTCGGGCAAAAAAATCAGGGCTCGACGGGAGTCTCACCCCACCTGAATAGATGCAGTTAGCGATTAAGGACCGACCGGACCTTCTCTCTCGCCGCTGGCGCCAATGCGAGGTCTGCTTCCTCAATTAACCAGGTGTAGGCCTGATTCAAATCGGAGAATTTACCCTCGAGCTGCGCCTCGTAAGCCTGCTTCACGATGTTTCCAAGTTTCGGTCCCGGTGCAACCCCAAGATCGACCAAGTGACGGCCCATCAGGATGGGTTTCGGCGCGCTCTGCTGAACCTGCAAGGCCGCGGCTTTCGCCTGCAATTCCAGAACGCTCTCCGGAACAGTTGCAGGTCTGGGGGGGCGTCCCATGGAATCAGCCGTCATGACGAGACAAAGCCCGGTGATGGTTTCCGGTTCCAGACGCTTGGCCAGCCTGCGCACGGAACGATCCGTGATCGGCTGCAGATGGGCCAAGTGATTTGTCACCAGCGGAACCACTCTGTCTTTGATGGCGTTCGGCGTATCGATTCGCTCCAGGAATCGCTCGGCGATCGGCCCGCCCGCTTCCTCGTGTCCCGGCGAAACGATCCGCATCCGGCCATCTTTCGGCGCCATTTGGGTGGTCGCCGGTTTTCCGAAATCATGCGCCAAGACTGCGAGCATGCACGTGATCCGCGATTCCAGATCGGCCGTTTGCCAGCCCGGCAAACGGGCGAGAGCGTCACAGCAATGGCACGTATGGATGAACACGTCTCCTTCCGGATGCCACTGGGGATCTTGCCGAACGCCGCGCAGCGCGTTGAGCTCCGGAAAGTGCTCGATCCACTCGGTCGCGGCCAGGAAGTTGAGCCCGGCCGATGGAACCGTGCTCTTGCCAGCCCACTTGAGCCATTCGTCGCGCACACGCTCGACCGCCAGTTCGGAATAGCCCGACTTGATGCGCCGGCACAAGGCGACTGTCTCACTCGCGGCCTTCAGAGCAAAGCGCGCGGCAAATTGCATGCCTCTCAACACCCGCAACGGATCTTCGGTGAACGCCTCGCTGGTGTGGCGCAGCCTCCGGTTTTTCAAATCATCAACGCCGCCGTAGAAATCGAGAACCTCCTCCCGTCTCGGATGAAACATCAACGAGTTGATCGTGAAATCCCGGCGGCTCGCGGCGACCTTCGGAGTAATGTCGGGGTCGAACGCTATGTCGAAACCCTTGTGTCCGGGCCCGGTTTTGGAGTCGCGACGGGGTATGCTGGCGTCGAAGGCAAGGCCGCTTGGCGTCGCGACCTTGACCACGCCGAAGGATTTTCCAACCAAATCAGTTTTGCCCCAGCGTGAAAGCGCTTCGACGAGCCGGTCGTAGCCGACGCCGAACACTTCAATATCGAAATCTTTGTTGGAGACGCCCAGGAGCCAGTCCCGCACGCATCCGCCGACCAAATACGCTTCCCGGAGTTCAGGCGTCTGGCGCAGGATCGCAGATAATTCGGGTGGAAGCAGGGAGCTCATTGGTGATTGAGGACTGGAAATCGAGCATCGATTTCAAGAGCCGATCGTCAATGGCCAGTGGCCTATGGCAAATGGCCGATGGCAAACGGCCATTCTTCAATGACCAATTCCGACTCAGACGTGTCACTGCGGTGCCGGACGAGTTGAGGCCGGCGGCTTCGGGGAACGCTGGAGCGTATAATTCGTGATGCCGAGGCTGATCAGTTGCTGATAATTCGTCAGAACGAAACCTTGTTGTTCGAGCAACGGTCTGACATCGATGGGTTCCTTCCGTTTCAGTTTCGACCAGTCGAATTGAGGCAGCAGGGAGGCAAGCAACTTAGGGTCGATGAAAATCTGGTCGCCTTCTTGCGGGGCGTTAGGGTCGGCAACGTTGGTGGCCGTCAGAATGGGTTGTCCTGCAGCCGCTGCGCGGGCCGCTGCGGACTGCGCCGCAGCCTGCCGAGCCTGTTGAGCTGCCAACTGGCTCTGGCGTCGAGCTTTCGCGAGCTCCGCAATCTCGCTCTTGATGCGGTCGTTCTCTTTCTGAAGGCGGTCAATTTCCCCCGTGGATTCTCGCAGTTTCGCGAGTTCTTCGTTGTCCTTCCGAAGCCTTGGAAGTTCCTTATTCTCCGTCCGCAGCTTTTGCAGTTCTTTGTTCTCGTCTTGGAGCCGAGCCAGTTCTTGCGCTTGCTGGGCGCGTTGCTGTTCCAAGTTGGCTCCACTGCAGCCGGCCAGCCACAAGACACAGCTCAAAAGCAGCGCTAAGAACCATCGTTCGTGACATTTCGCATCATTTTGCATATCGAGTCTCATTTCGGTTGATCGGGCGACTCCGAATGACGCGCAGGAATCAGGTTTCTTGGGAGGTCTGATTTCCCTTGCGGTTGCCCGCGGTCCTCCAGCTCAGCGAGCTTCCGGAGCGCCGGCTTGTCGCCATTTTCTGCAGCCGCGACCAACCATTTCTTGGCCATCGCCAGATCTTTTTCCACGCCGTCGCCTTTCAAATAGCGAACGCCCAGGGCGTATTGGGCGTAAGCGGCTCCTTCATTGGCGCGTTTGATATGAAACTCCAGGGTCTTCCGCGCCACTTCCTGCGGCGAAATGGCGGAGATCGGCGAGGTAGAAGCCGGCAAGCTCAGGGAAGGAGACGGCGAGAATGGAACCTGCGCCGCCGGGTTGCGAACGGGAGGCGCAGACGGCCATTGAAAAAAGGGACCTGGAGCCGGGGAGATTAGGACTGGCCGTGTGACGGCTCGGATGCCCTGCGCGGTGCCACTCAGACTCAGCGCCGTCTGCGCGAAGACCAAAATCAGGATGGACTGTAGTTTCATGAACTCTCTGAACCCGATCAAGTCGCAGGGTCCAAGGACCAGTCTATGCGCAATTCCAAGCGGATCAAACCGAAACGCACCAGCTTTTCGTGAGGCGGCTCATTCCGGCTGAAACACCAGGCACAGCCTGCGGTTGCAGGATTTCGCGCCCGAGGGGTGCATCAAGCTCCTCGAATCCTCCCTCTCCTCCATCCGATGGAGGAGAGGGTCGGGGAGAGGAGGCGCGTGTTTATTGGTACCCCTCTCCTCGGTCCTCTCCCCACTCGTTCCTCGCGGGGAGAGGATGAAGAGCTTGATGCAGCCCTGTTCGTGGGCAGATTTTTCGAGTTTCGAATTGCGCATTTCACCCTGAGACTTAAAGTTCGAAAAAACCCATCCAGGCAAATTTATGTACTTCGGAGCGGACTACTACCCCGAACACTGGGTTTATCCTTTCGCCGGCACTCCAGAGCTACCCGAATCCCGCTGGGAACAAGACGCTCAGCTCATGTTTGCGGCGGGCGTCAATGTCGTCCGGATGGGGGAGTTTTCCTGGGGACTCTGCGAGCGGAAGGAAGGCCAATATGATTTCGGCTGGCTCAGACGCGCGATGGATGTGATGGGAAAAGCGGGCATCAAAGTCGTCCTGGGAACCCCGACGGCCGCCCCGCCCATCTGGCTGACCAAGAAACATCCGGAAATCCTCCCAGTCGATGAGCGCGGTCTCCAGCGTTACCCGGGCACGCGGCGGGCGTACTGCATGAACAGTGACGTCTATTGGGACTACAGCAAACGAATCGTTCGGGCCATGGCCAATGCTTTGGGCGACCACCCCCAGCTCCTCGCCTGGCAGATTGACAATGGCATCGGCGGCCATGACACCGAATCCTCATTCAACGAGGAATCGCGCCGCGATTGGATCGCTTGGTTGAAGGCCAAGTACGAAACGATTGAGCGCTTGAATGAACTGATGGGGACTCGGTTTTGGGGGCAAGTGATCACCGATTGGAACGAGGTCCCTATGCCCATGATCGCTCCCACGGTGCACAACCCGGCCTTGGTGACCGATTGGCGGCGTTTCTCCAGCGATACGTGCGTGGCCTTCGTCAAAATGCAGGCCGACCTGCTCCACGAATTGACGCCCAGAACGCCGGTGACAACCAATCTGCGTGGGCTGGATCGAAAGTTCGACCATTTCGACATGGCTGCGGTCGTGGATTTCGTATCGTTCATCAGCAATGCCGCGGTCAAGGCCAGGTCGGCAGAAAACGCGTGCGAGATCGACATGCTGCGTTCGCTCAAGAAGACGGAGATTCGAACGCCGGACGGGGATTGCGGGTTTTGGGTGATCGAGCAAAAGGCGGCTCAGGTCAATTGGCAAGATGTCAACTCCTTGGTTCGGCCGGGCGTCGTCCGGCTTTTCACTTACCAGACCATTTCTCGGGGCGCCAGCGGGATCCTCTACTTCTTCTGGAGGCAGCCGCGCATCGGGTCGGAGAAGTTTTACGGGGGTGTCCTGAGTCATGATGGCCAGCCGCACAGCCGCGCCTACAAGGAAATCAAACAGATCGGCGAGGAGATCAAACGCCTGGCGCCGGTCCTCAAGGATACCCGGGTCGTGGCGGAGGCGTGCATCCTTTTCAGCCATGATAATGAATGGACGCTGCAGCAGCCCATGCAGCCCAACAAACACTTCAATCTGCGCGACCATGTTCACCTCTTCTACAACGCGCTGCATGACCGTAATATTCCGGTGGATTTCGCCCGTCCTACCGAAGACTTGTCCCGCTACAAACTGGTGATCGCGCCGTCGCTGCATTTGCTCGCCGGCGGCGAAGCTGACTTGCTAAAACTTTATGTCCAAAACGGCGGGACCTTGGTCGCGACTTTGAACACGGGGTTGGCTGACGAACATTGCATTGCGCCCGACACGGGATATCCCCACGACCTGACGGATCTCTTCGGATTAGAGATCATGGAATTCGATCCCCTCCCGCCTGGCGAAGACAATCACCTGAATTTCAAGGGGGCTTTCCCGACCAGTCATCTCCATCCGGCCAGGCTGTGGTGCGATTTGATCGAACCCAAGGACTGCCAAATCCTGGCCACCTATGCGAAGGACTTCTATGCCGGCAGCCCGGCCATGACCATGCACTCGTTTGGCTTGGGGACGGCGATTTATATCGGCACCATGAGCCACCAGCCGTTTTATCAGGACTTGACCGTTTGGCTGCGCCAGATGTGCAATCTCTTCCCGCTCCTCAAAGTCCCCGAGGGCGTCGAAGTGAGTCTGCGCCAGAAGGACGACACAAAGCTCTACTTCCTGCTCAATCACCAGCACACGCCTGTCCGCGTCCAACTCCTCAAGCCCATGCACGATTTTTTGACGGGCAAGACCGTCTCTGGCAACTATGACCTCCCGCCGCACGGGGTTCTTGTCCTCGACGAATTCCACGCCAAAGAAGAAGCCTAACCGTTGAAGCGACCATTTTATCCTCGCCAGGACGCCCACCGCAGCGGCCTCAAAGTCAAAAACCCGCGCCGCAGCATTCTCGCTCAGTGGCGTGGCGTTGATCTGACTGATTTGGAGAAGTCCCAAGCTTCCACCGCGAAAAGCATCGACGGCGTCATGCCGTCCGTTCTTTCCGACCTGGGATTGGACCGGCGGCGGGCCGAAGCCGAAATCCTGCGGGTCTGGAATCATTTGATCGATCCGAACATCGTGGCCCATGCCCGGCCCACCGGTCTCCGCCGCGGCACGCTCTTCGTCACCGTGGATCATAGCGTCTGGCTCAGCGAAATTGTCCGATATCGGCGAAAGGAAATTCTCGAGCGCCTGCAGCACAGTTTCGGACGCGATCTGATCAGCCGCATTTCTTATCGGCTTGGATAAGGAGGTTTCGACATGATAGAGGGGAGACTGCATCATGAATCGCACCAACGGCCGCAGTCGCCGAGGTGACGAGGCGGACATTGTTGACACGCCGAAATCCGCCTCCTGACGTCGGCGGCTACGCATTCTTGAATCCGCACTGCCGGCAAGGCGGAGACCTTGCGAAGGGCATACGAAAGCAGCAATTCTCATTTTGGCCGTAACGCGGACACTCTTGTCCGCAAGACTTCCGAAAATGTGCGGACAGGAGTGTCCGCCTTACGGTCACGAACCGCGCCCGTTGCCAAAATGAGAATTGCTGATACGAAAGGCTTGCAAGTTCTTCGGATCATAGGTGTATTGTCGGCTTAGAATCTTTCGCCATGCATGCCTTAAACCGCCTCCAGAGCCGCTCGAACACCAGCCTGACTCCTGGCCGTGCTTCGATCCGAACGCAGAAAGTTGGTTTCACTCTGATCGAACTCCTCGTGGTGATCGCCATTATCGCCATCCTCGCCGGGATGCTGCTACCGGCCTTGCAGAAGGCCAAAGCCGCTAGCCACAGCGCCGGTTGCTTGAATAACTTGAGGCAATTCTCCATCGCCAATACCATTTACGCTGGGGACCATGACGACCAATCCGTGCCCCTGATCGAGCTGCGGCGCGATGGCACGACCCAGCTCTGGATGGCCAACCCTCAATACCGAGATCTGATCGGCTACGGCAGGAGCGGGAATTCCACGGTGCAGACCCCCAAGGAGTATCGATGCCCGGCCGACACCGCGATCTGGCGTCCTTCCCTCTACGCCTATGCCAATAATCCGAGGCTCTCCGACCAGGAGAATCGAGGCACCCTCACCAGTTACAGCTACAATTTCGAAGACTGGTATCCGTCCGATGGCCGGAGCTGGGCTCTGGCCAGTAAAGACCACGCCGGCCACAAGCTGAGTCTCATTCAAGAACCCGCCCAAAAACTGATCTTCCACGATGGACACGACTGGTGGTCGCAATGGAAAGGCGCGGATTACACCAAAGGCTGGGACCGGCTGCGTCAAAAGGGGAGCGTCCAAGCCTACAAAGACGCCGGCACTGGCGGACCCACTCTCTATCGCCACAACGAAGGAGCGGACCTTGCCTTTTACGACGGCCACGCGGAACGCCTCCGCAAACAGAGAGTGTGGATTGCTGCCTACTACAACGCCCGACCCAAACAACCGGGAATGTGGGTGGCGCGGCTCGAAGTGTGGAATTCATACCGCCAGTGACTCCAATTGGCTTTCGGATCGAGACGAGTAATCCTTACCCCTCTCCCACCCGATGGGGCGAGGACCGTTGACTGCAAGTTCAATCAAGTAGCCTTCTGACCCTCCCGTCCTTTCAGGAGTGCGTCAAGCTCCTCGAATCCTCCTTCTCCTCCATCGGACGGAGAAGAGTTCGGGGAGAGGAGGCGCATTTCTGTTGGTTCCCAGCAATTCTCATTTTGACGACAGGCACGACCTGCGACCCACTTGTAGTCCCGGCTTTAGCCGGTTTTCTCGTGCGGGCCGGCTAAAGCCGGGACTACATACGGGTCATAATGAGAATTGCTGCTTTTTTGTTGTGCCGCACGGAGCGAGAGTGTATTAATCACCCACCCTGAAGAACTCCAGATCCAGCACTTCTTCACACGTGCTATGGAAGAGCAGCGAAAGCTTTCGGTTCTGTTCGTCGATGACGAGCCGGCCATCCTGGATCTCCTTCCTCGCCTTCTGGCCGACATGCGCGAGCAGTGGCAAATGGAGTTCGCGCCGGGCGCAGCGGAAGGGCTCGGACTCATGACAGGTACGCCATTCGACGTGGTGGTTTCCGATCTGAACATGCCCGGGATGAGCGGGATCGAGTTTCTGAAGGAAGTCCGCGAACGCTTCCCTTTGAGCGCGCGCATTATTTATTCCAGCTATTCCGATCAGTGGACGATCCTGGAATGCGTCGGAGTGATCCATCAGTTCTTGCCCAAACCTTGCCCGACGGAGGTCCTCAAAGCGACGGTGCAACGGGCGGCCATGATTCGTTCGCTCCTGCCCAACCCGGCCATCCGCGAAAAAGTCTCGAAGATGGAGCGCATCCCAAGTCTGCCAACGCTCTATCTGGAATTGGTCCGGAAACTTCAATCGACCGAAACGGCCATCGAAGACATCGCCCAAACGATTCGCCAGGACCTCGGGATGACCGCCCAAGTCCTCAAGATCGCCAATTCCGCATTCTTTGGCCTTCCGCAGCCAACTTCGAACATTGCCGATGCGATCAGTTATTTGGGGATCGAAACAGTCAGATGTTTGGTGCTGGCAGTCGGAATTTTCTCGCAGTTCGAATCCCGCAAACTAGGAGGCATCTCGCTTGAGGCTCTCTGGCAACACAGCGCCCGCACGGCCAACGCGGCCAAGCTCATCGCGAAAAGCGAACGAGCGGGGCGCCAACTGATCGAGGACTCCGTGGTCGCCGGACTGCTGCACGATGTGGGCAAGCTCGTCCTCGCCAGCAATTATCCCGATCAGTGCGAAGAAGTCGGCCGGAACGCACTGGCGAAAAACGTGGAGTGGCTGGCCGCCGAACGCGACGCGTTCGGTTTCGACCACGCTGATGTGGGCGGTTACCTTCTCGGATTATGGGGTCTTCCGCCGGCCGTCGTGGAAGCGGTGGCTTTCCACCACTTTCCCACCAAGAGCGAACGCACCACCTTCACGCCTCTGACCGCTGTCCATGTCGCAAACGTTTTGGTCCAAACCCAACAGCCGACGCGCGGCGGCCTTATCCCGCCTCAGTTGGATCTCCTCTACCTCGCAAAGACTGGGCGGGTCACTGCCGTGGAGAGCTGGCGCGACGATCTGAAGGATGCCGCGGCGATTTGATCACTCTGCGCAGTAATGGATCTGCGCGGCGAAGCCGCAACCAAAT
>JACQWK010000391.1 GCA_016209525.1 Verrucomicrobiota bacterium | reverse complement strand
CGTCGAGCCCTGACTTTTTTGCCCGAACTAATGCCAGGGCTCGACAGGAGTCTCGCCCCACCTTGAGGCTCATGGACAGAGGCTGCGCTTCGTTTCTCTGATCGAATCTATGAAACAATTCACATCCGACATCAAACGCGCGCAAGGTCGCGAAGATTTCAGCCGGGCGATAAATCCGGAATCGTTCAACCCCACACCCTCAACACTCAACATTGAACATAGCAATCGGTTGAACGTTGAGCGTTGGTCGTTGAAATCGGAATGCTCGGCGGCGACGGCGCCGAACTGGCGAGTGCTGGCTGCGGCGGGCGGGGCCGCCCGCGCTCCTCTCGCGGCGGTCTCTCTCCTCCTGGCGGTCACCGGGTTTGGGGCGCCTTCTGCCGAACCTGCGAATCCCAAGACCAATGCCAAGGCGCGCACGATCTTGCGCTACTTGCACGAGCTTTCGGCCCGCAAGGAGGGCCCGCGCATCCTGTCGGGCCAGTTCAGCAATTTTGGCAACGGCGCGAATCTGCGCCTGATGGAACAGATTCGCGACAAGACCGGCCGCTGGCCGGCCCTCATCGGCGTGGATTACGCCGACTTCGGCCGCGGGAGCTTGACTTACAAAGTGCCGAACAAAGTGGCGATCGATTATTGGAAACAAGGCGGGTTGGTGACGGTCATGGCGCACCTGTATAACCCGGCGAACCCCAAAGGCGGCGGGTTGCGGGACAAGGGTGTGAACCTCGAAGACTTGCTTCAGTCCGGCACCGACACGCACACGCGCTGGATGCAGGAATTGGACTTGATGGCGGAGGGCCTGCAAGAGCTTAAAGCGGCCGGCGTCGCCGTTCTGTGGCGTCCCTTCCACGAGATGAACGGCGGCTGGTTCTGGTGGGGTGCGAAGGAACCCAGCCAGTTCATCCGCGTCTGGCGCCACATGTTCGACTACTTCTCGCAGACCAAGAATCTGGACAATTTGCTCTGGGTTTATGGTCCCAACCACGGACAGAACACGGCGAAGTATTACGCCGGAGAAAACTATGTCGATCTCGTGGGACTCGACGCCTACACCGATTTCGTGGACCGCCAACACATCAAAGGGTACGATGAAGTGATCGCGCTGCCCAAACCGTTTGGATTCACAGAATACGGACCCCACGGCTCGCAAAACCCGCCGGGGGACTACGACTACCGCCGCTTCATTGACGGCCTGGAAAAGGATTTTCCGCAGACCTGTTTCTTCATGTCGTGGAACGCGAAATGGAGCCTGGCGCAAAATAATTACACGAAAGAACTGCTCGCCCACCCGTCGGTGATCAATCGTGACGGCCTGCCGGCAGGACTGGTGAGGGCAGAATAGCACGTCCAGGACGTGCCGTGATCGGACCCAAAGTCCCAGAGGCGCACCTAAAGCCCAAGAAACCGCGGGACTTCTGATCCAATCTTCAGAATTTATGACATTGCTCTCATTATTGACGAGACCGTTGGATGAACGACAGGTCGGCGTTTGTAGTCCCGGCTTTAGCCGGTTCGGGCCGCCTAAAGGCGGGACTACAAACCTTCCGCGTGTAGTCCATCCCACGGTCTCCTCTGTAATCCTGGTCGGCTTGCTGGCTTTCAACACACTGGCTCAGCTCACCCGTAGAGGGGGCGATGGTGGCGACCGGGCAGTGGATGCATCCGCACCGAGCGACGGTGAACAGCGACTGGCGGCGCTGGTCGGCCAACCATTCCCGGCGTGGTTTCCAAAAGCGACGCCCCTGCCGCCGCCCCAAGGAGATGTGCTCCATGTCGCGAATGTCGAGGAACTCCTCGGGGCTGTTGACCGCGTCGGGCCAGGCGGCACGATCCTCCTGGCCGATGGCCAATACAAACTGCCCCGCGTCATTGTCCTCGATCAAAAGAAGAACATCGCCCTCCGCAGCGCAAGCGGGGATCCGGCCAGGGTCATACTCCGCGGCAAGGGATGGGACAGCCAAGCCAAAGGTGATGACATTCTCCACATCTCCCGCTGCGAAGGAATAACGCTTGCCGACCTGACCTTCGCTGACTGCCGATCTTACGGGGTGAAAG
The DNA here is from genome assembly GCA_016209525.1 of Verrucomicrobiota bacterium. Taxonomy (GTDB): domain Bacteria; phylum Verrucomicrobiota; class Verrucomicrobiia; order Limisphaerales; family SIBE01; genus VHCZ01. Next base: position 13,473 of record JACQWK010000391.1, on the reverse strand, counting down.
TGGAAGCCGAGAATGGGCCGAGGAACATCCACATTTACAACTGTCGCTTCCGAGATATTGGCGTGCGCGCGATCAAAGGCTCGGCCGGGCAAGATCCAAACGTCCGTGCCGTCAAAGGTTCCGTCCGCTTCTGCTCGTTCGAAAATACCAAGGTCCCTCCGGCCGACTGGCTGTACGGCGGCGACTATATTTCTGCCATCGACATGATGGCCCTGGAAGACTGGACATTTAGCGACAACGTGTTTCGGAACATCAAAGGCCGCAACGGCGGCGGGCGGGCCGCGATCTTCATCTGGGTGCGCTCCCGGCAAGTCGTGGTGGAACGAAATCTTATGATCGACTGCGACCGCGGCGTGGCCTTCGGCAATCCAGGCCAGTCCACGGCCAATCTCGCCGGTGAGCGGCTCGTCTATGTCGCCGACGCCGCCATCCGCAACAACTTCATCGCCGGGGGGCCGGACTGCGGGATTGAGCTTTGGTATGCGGAGCGGATCAAGGTTTTCCACAATACCATCTGGCGCCCGGAACGAAATTGGAGCCGAGGCATCCGCATTGGAACGGGGACTTCTCAGACCGAAATCGTGAACAATTTGGTGCATGGCGAAGTCCGGCATGAGGGCGGAGAGGCACAACTTCGCCAGAATCTCTCTGGACGGCTCGACGGCTATTTTGTGGACACGGCCTCTGGGAATCTTGCGCTCACTCGGTCGGCAACCGGAGCGATTGATCAGGGAGTATCGCTCCCGGATGTCGCCGACGATATCCGCAGGCGGCCTCGCAAGGGGCGCCCCGACCTCGGCGCGTGGGAACTCGAGGACGGGCAGTAGAACAAAGAGCATATTCAGCGCTCGCGCAAAAATAACTTCCGGGTTTGCGGCGTCGTTCTGACGAGAAAGTCCGATCCTCGCTCGAAATCCGAAACAAATCCGAATGACCGAAATCCAAATCTCAAAACCACGCATTCTCGCGCCGTTTTGAGCCTTGGAGCTTTCCCATTTCGAATTTGTTTCGGATTTCGCAATTCGAGCTTCGGATTTGTCATGCCCAGAATGGTGAAGCGCCCGCGCCGTATCAAGCGCCCAGCCGGGTGCAACTCGGCGATACAGCCAAGAGTGGCGAAGCCGCAACCAAATCCGGTGGGGCGAGACTCCGTCGAGCCCTGGAATCCTTTCCGGCAACGAAGTCAGGGCTCGACCGGAGTCTCGCCCCATCCAAGAATTCGCGCGCCTCGCGACAAATTCCGGCGATGCTGATAGATTGAAAATCTGTGTGACGCCCGGCCAGACCGAGCTCTTGTCGGGTTTGCCCTTGAGCTTGGGGCCTGTCCGGGTTTATCCTCGTCACCATGGCGAAACCGCAAAAAGGAGCATAACCATGCAAAACATTCTTTCACGATGGAATCGACGTCACTTTATGAGCTGGGCGGGGCTCGCTTCGTTGTGGGCCGGCAGCTCAAACTCTCACAACCTCTGCGCCGCGTCACCGGACGACAAACCGCGGAAGGGACGCGGCGCTGGCAAGGGCCTCTACGAGCAGCTCGGCGTTCGGCCGCTGATCAATGCCGCCGGAACCTTCACGACACTGAGCGGTTGCCTCATGCCGAGGGAAGTAGTCGAGGCCATGGACGAGGCCTCGCGCCATCACATTTCGATCTCGGAACTCCAACAGGCGGTTGGAAAGCGCATCGCGGAATTGGTCGGCTCGGAGTCCGCGCTCGTCACGGCGGGAGCGGCGGCCGCGCTCACGCTCGGCACGGCCGCCTGCGTCGCGGGCAAAGACCAGGGAAAAATCCTGCGGCTGCCGGACACGACGGGCATGAGGAACGAGGTGCTGATTCAAAGGTCCCATCGTTTCGCCTACGACCACGCCGTGCGCGCGGTCGGCATCAAGCTCATTGAAGTCGAAACGCGCCGGCAACTCGAATCCGCCATCAACGCCCGGACCGCGCTGCTGCTCTTCCTCAACAGTGCGGATCCAAAAGGCCAGATCCGCCGCAAAGAATTCGTCGAGCTCGGCAAACGGGCTGGCGTCCCGACCTTCATCGACGCGGCGGCGGACGTGCCCCCACCCGAGCGTTTGTCGGAGTATGTTCGTTTGGGATTCGATCTCGTGGCGTTTAGCGGCGGCAAAGGCTTGCGAGGCCCCCAATGTTCCGGGCTGCTGCTGGGCCGCCGTGAATTGATCGAAGCGGCCTTTTTGAACGGATCCCCTCATTCCGATACGATCGGACGGCTGGCGAAAGTCGGGAAAGAAGAAATCGTGGGACTTTGGACCGCCCTTGAGTTGTATCTGAAGCGGGATCACAAGGCGGAAAGGCGGGAGTGGGAAACGCGCGTTCGGGAAATCGCCGGCGCTTTGGAAAATCTCCGCGGGGTCAAGACCGAAACGTTTGTCCCCGAAATTGCCAACGAATCTCCCCACCTCAGAGTCCGATGGGATGAAGGGATTATTCCCAAGAAGAACGCGGACGTTGTGAGACTGCTCCGGGATGGCGAGCCGCGGATCGAGGTGCGTCCCTCCGGCGGAGGCCAACCGGTCGTGGAGGTCGCCGTTTGGATGCTGCAACCGGACGAACATCGCATCGTCGCCAAGCGACTCCGACAAGTGTTGGAGAGAGCCTAAGGTCCGATGGGCACATTCACACCCACGGCGCCGGCTTGGCGGGTAATCGCCCGCGCGCCTTCATTGATGCCGACGGTTCGCACAAAGGTATCCAAGATCAATTCGGCGTAGCGGGTCAGGGTCCGATACGGGCTCAAGGGAACATAAACGAGATCGCCCGGTTCCAACCGAACATCCGCGGCGTGCCCGCGAACGATGTCCTGATAATCGACGATGGCCATTTTCGGTTCCGCCCATGAACCGCGCACGATGGCCACGTGCGAGAGGTATGCGTTCTTCACCGTGCCGCCCGCATAGGCGACGGCCGAGATCAGAGTCCTCGGTTCGGTGGACTTCAGAACCGTCGGCTGCCGGACGCCGCCGAGAATATAGATATCCCGGGAGACCGCGGCCGGGAGAAGCACAAAATCACCCGGCAGCAAGTAGATGTTCTGGGCCATGTCCCCTCCCCGGAGGAGGCGGTCCAAGTCGATCCGGATGACGTCGGCTCCGCGAATCACGAAGCTACGCCGCAAATCCGCGATGTCTTCATCTCCTGCGGCGGACATCACGCCGCGAGAGGAGACAGCGCTGGAAAGCGTGGCCGGCCCGCCGGCCATGGCGATGGCCTCGAGCAACGTCGTGGGGGCGCTCAAGGAATAGACGCCGGGCGCGTTGAACCTGCCGATGAGCCAGACCTGTTTGCTGGCGATCCCGCGCAAGGTCAAAGCGACCCGGGGTTGCCGCTGGATATACTTGGCCAAGCCCGCCTCGATTTTCTCTTTCGTCTCCGCCAGTGTCAGTCCCCACACTTGGAGACCGGGGAGCAAGTAATAATGGATCTTGCCATCCGGGCCTACCAAGACCGTGTCACGCGTGGTCGGATCGTCCAACGCCTCGATTTCCAACCGGTCGCCGGGGCCCAGCGTGTAGAAGTTGGTCGTGGGTTGGCGCCATTCGGGCCGGATGTGGCTGGGCGGCACAACCGGCGTCAGGTTGGTCAAAGCACTCGCATTGGTTTCCGCCGGCTTCACACCGTCTCGGCTCGAACGAAGTCCCCGGCAACCCGCGGAGAGAAATCCGACAAACAAGATGAGGCAGATGGCGCACACCCGCTTCAACTCAAAACACTGAAAGGAGAACCACGAAATAGGAATTCGATGAACAATCCTGGCGCGGCTTTCATCGCCACGACCACGACCGTTCCGGTCGGCAAGTTGCCGACCGGGGCGGGCAGGTTGCCCGCGCCACCGATTTTTCAAATGGGCTCTAGGACGCAAGCGTGGTCGGCGAGGGCGCCGACCACGGCCCGCGAGGGCGCGTGCGCTCCCCAATTCGGATGAATCGTTTTGCATAACTCAAGGATTGATCGGGGTGACTTTGACGCCGGTCCAAACGACGACGGCTGCCTGGACGAATGCTTGCGTGGCGGAGTCGAGCAGTTCCTCCGCTTTGATCCAAGGACGTTGACTGACATAGACGATATCCTTGGGTTGGAGTTTCAGGTCCGGACTTTTGGCGGACAACACCGAAGCGGCGTTGACCACGAACGTCTCAGGCGCATTCAGCGAACCGCGCACCACCAAAATCCGTCTTTTCCAGGCTTGCTCAGTGAATCCGCCGCCGCCCGCAATGGCGCCCACGGCGGTTATGTCCGGCAAAAAGGCGACCGGGCCGGGGTTGTTGACCGCACCCAAGACATAGATCTCCCTCAAGTTATTGGCCGCGAAGTAGAGGTAATCATCCGGCTCGATGGGCAGGTTTTGCGAGAGGTCGCCTTGCTGAAACAGCTTCTCCAAATCGATGGAGGATCGTTTCCCCTGGCGGATGAGAAAACTCCGCGAGAGGTCTGCCGCGTCCACAACACTTCCTCCGGTGAGCCCCGTCGCAAGCCCGCCGGCCCGCGCGACCGCTTGCAGAATGGTCAAGGGTTGGTCCAAGGTGAAGACCCCGGCGCGGGCAATTTTTCCAAGCATAAAGAACCGTTTGCTCCGATAAGCGACCGGCGAAATCATCGTGTGGGGCGCGCGGCGATACTTGGCCAGCGCTTCATCCAGCTTCGCCCGCAGTTCATCCACGGTGGACCCGGCGGCGAGCACGTTCTGGGCTTCGAGAAAACTCACGCGGCCATCCGGAAGAATGAAAACGTCCGTCTTCATGGTGTCCGGCTCGCCGAAGAGGGAAAGGTTGAGGACATCGCCGGGCCCTAACGTCAAGCGCTCTTGCCACGGTGAAAGCTGGTTTGACGGGAGGGCCGAGAAAATAACGCCCGGCTGGTTTTGAAGCTCCAATCGAGCGGATTCTTCAACGGGAGCTTCGGCGTTTGCCGTCGGCTGCTGGACGGTCGTTTCGGCGTCGTTCGGACGCCCTTTGGAATCGTTGACCGTCGCCGCCGACGTGAGGAGGCGGACTCCCATTTCTGATTTCTGATTTCTGATTTCTGATTTCTTGAGGACTGCCTCGTTAGCTCGCCGGCTACGACTCAACGGCTCCTGGGAAGCCTCCAGGTTCCTCTGGTCAGGGACGGGCGCGTTGAGTTGAACGGCATCCTCGTGGCGCAGACTTGTCGGCTGCGGTATCGCAGGTTTGTAACCTGCGGAGCTTCCGACGTCCCGCCGACTCCAAATCGGCGATACGGCAGGTTGAAAACCTGCGCTACGGCGGGCCGGTTCCTTGGGAACAGAAATGTCCCGATCGTCGGCGCTTTTCGGACCATCGCGCCTCACGTCGGGTGAAAGCCGGGCGACACCGCGGGTCTGTGGCGCAACGGACCTGCGCCCTGGCGAGGGTTCGATGTTGGAGTTCGAAAACGCGCTCCTGAACTTCGCGCCTAACGCGGCCAGGAACGACTTCTTCTTCGGGCCGCGCGCTCGAGTCTCTTCAGAGCCGGCCTGAGAATCGGCCTCCGGTTTTCCCGAATTGGCAGCCGCGATCGAACCTTGCTGGGCACTGGCAGGGACAGGTTGCGCCGGGTCCCTGATTTTCGATTCCCCACCGGGCGGCCCGGAAGAATCAGGGACGCGGTGGAACGCGTCCTCACCGGAATCCCGTTCTGTGCCCGCATCCATTCGACCCCACGCGATGGGCAATCGAAAGAAGAACACGGCGAGAATGATTCGCCCGCTCTCGTTGTACATCCGAACGACAACCTGATCGGTCTCGCAATCAGAGGGGACGCCGCGATCTCCTTTGAGGAAAGTGATCTTCGCGGTCACCACGCCTTGGCCGGGCGCGACAGACACCGCCGCACTGCGGAACCAGTTCGCGATTTCCTTTTGTCCCTTCTTCTCGAGCGTGGGAAGAATCTGTGCGATTGGACCGTCGGTGCCGTTGTAATGGTACTCCATCGACAGAACCGCTTCTGTGCCGTCCGGGGACAAGCTGGAGACGCGCAAGCTGCGGATCGAGTTTTGGTTCATCGTGGCCTGAGCGAAGAGGCTGCACGGAATCAGCAGAGCCAGCAGCAGGGAGTTGGTTATGCCGGCGTGGAGGACGACCTGACGTCGATTCATAGGAAGGAGCGCGGGCGGCTCGCCCGCAGATTAGGAAACGACGCTGAATATTGCGGGCGAGCCGCCCGCGCTCCTGAGGGGAGGGATTATCGGAATATCCAAATGAGCAGGCATAGGACGAGTGTTCGGAGAATTAACGCCTGGAATGGCGCCATCTTGGCATGAAGTTTCTAAAGAACGAACGCGGCTCGTGGCTCAACACCGCGCCAGCGAGCCGGCAGCCTGCTTGATGCAAAATCTCCAGGTGCTGCTGCGTCTCCGTCGCTTTGGCCGCGCCGCTGCGGGCGAGCCAAACCAAGTTGGGCAGCCGTTGCGCGAGCAGGACGGCGTTGTGGGATGAGGCCGGCGGCAACGCGACCAAGATCACCAGGTTGTTGATCTGACTCCAGAGGTCGAGGGCGGCCTGCCATTGCTCGTGCGCTTGAACGTTCCAGCCCCATTCCGGCACCAACAAATGAACGTTGGACTGTGCGTTGGGCCCTTCGAGGCGCTCGGAAATGTCCGTGGTGCAAGCCAGGAGGTCCGTGCCTTGCGAAACCAACGCCGAGCCGGTGCGGTTCGTCTCAGCCGGCTTCTCGAGCGGATTCGCATCCAGATCACCGTTGCTTGCGGTTCGGCCCGCTTCAATTGTGAGCACGCGGCGTCCGCATTGATTGGCCGCTTGCCCGAGCAGACGTAGCCACGCTGAGCACTCCGCGTCGCCGTTGGAGCTGGCCAGGCCGCAGACGATCCCGCCATTCGACGATTCGACGAAGCGTTTCCGCAGCGAGACCCAGGTCCGGAAAGCCAACTGGGACTGAGCCGCTTCGTCCAACCGGCTCAAGTCGCCCGCCGCGGCCAAGACCGGCAGGCCGGTCACGCGATGGACATCCTCGCGGGTTTTCAATCGTTGATCCGCCACCTCGATCACCAAAGCGAGCCCGGCGGCCGCGCCCATGCCGAGCACTCCGCAAAACACCGCCGTCAAGATAACCTTGATGTCGCGGCCGTGCGTCATGACCTCCTCCAGTCGGGCCGGAGCGTGCACGCGGTAATATCCCACCGGACTCTTGGCGAAGTAGCCGGCGGCTTGTTGCCGGCCCAGCGAGGTCAAGCGCTGATGTTCGAGCGATTGGATCAGACTGCTGGCCAGTTCGATGTCAGCGCTGCTCTTGGGCAGCGCCGGCGGTTGGGCCTCAGGGGAGCCGGACAGATCGGATCGGGAATGGGCCGTGGAATTCGTCGTCGCGGCCGCGGAAATGGGGCGGCCCAATCTTGCCAATTCTCCTTCCAGAAACTGAATTCGCTCGCGCTGCTTTTTCACGGCCGGCCATTCCTCGGTGTAATCCAGCTTCAATTGGGCCAACTCACGATTTGCGGCCTCCATTTGTTCGGTCAGTTTGGCGATCAGGGCGGCCCGGCTGGCGCTGGTATTGGGCGCCTTCTGGAGCAGCGACTCCAGTTTCGCCTTCGCCGCCGAAAGTTCCTGCTCAGCCTGGCTGACCTGCGCTTTCATGTATTGCTCCACCTCGGCGGCTTCGCTGGCCTGCATTTCTTGCGTATAGCGGACCGCTTCCTCGGCGAAAACATTGATGATCTCGACCGCTTTCTCCGGACTGTTCGCCGAGACAGCCACGGTCACAAAATCGGTGTTGCGTTCAGGCACGGCCTTGATGCTGGCTTCGAGTTCGTCGGGAGAGACCGGCGGCTGAATCTTGGCGCTGACGTTGCTCAGGACACTCGGGTGTTTGATGAGTTTCGGCAGACTGGCGACCAGAAAGGCTTTCGGCCGGAAAACTTCGGAGACATGGCTCGCATCGTAAAGGACAAGCTGGGCCCGGGCGGAATAGTGCGTTTCCCAACGTTGCAGTCCGAGGAGCAGTCCGGCCAGCGAGAGAATCAGGCCGCTGCCGAAAATCCAGGGCCACCGCCGGATCACCGCCTCGATCAGCGGAAGAAAATCGGCCGCGCTGACAGTCGCGGCTGAAACCGCATATGGTCGTGGTGCGGCGCTGTTCAGGACGCGCGCCTGCGAATGGGCGCCGGCTGGAGCCCCATTCTCCTCAGGCCTCGGGACGGAGCCATCGGGCGGACCGCAAAGTGGATCAAGGTTTGGATCGGGCTTCGTGTTCATTTCGCGCACAGGCCTGATCGATTCAGATTTCTCGTCACCTACCTATGCTAGTACCGTGCCGAAATTTCGACAGGTGGGTGAAGACCTGAGTGGGAACGGGGCGCCCCCCTAGAGAAGTTCCTCGCTAATTTCAGTGGCCTGATGATCAGGCAAAATTCGAATGACGAAATCCGAATGACGAAAGAATTCCGAAGTCCGAAACCCGAAGTCCAAGCCAAGGCCGAGATTTTTTTGCGCCGAGCCTCCAAAGCGAGTGTCGGCGTCGGCTGCGCCGGGAAGCGAAAGCCATGTGCCGGCACGCCTTCACATTTGTCAGAACGAGAATCGGAATTCGGATTTCTGGCTTCATTCGGCATTCGGCGTTCGGGATTCGGCATTGGACGCTGTGGCCTCCACTCAAAAGGGCGAAGCACCCCAACCTGTTATTTCAGCAACTGGTTCTCCATCGCATAGCGCATGAGCTCGGCATTGTTCTTGAGCTTCATTTTTTCGAGGATGCGCGTGCGGTAGGTGCTGATGGTTTTGACGCTCAAAGACAGTTGCTCGGCGATTTCGCCGACCGTTTTGCCGGAGGCGATGAGTTGGAGGACGAGGAATTCGCGGTCCGAAAGCAGTTCGTGCGGCGGCTTGGGCGAATCGTTCGCCAGGTAACAGGCCATTCTATCGACGAGCGAGGCGCTCATGTACCGTCCGCCCGCCAGGACCTTCTTGACCGCGCCGACCAATTCCTGGGGCGCCGTTTCTTTGTTCATGTAGCCCGCAGCGCCGCTCTTCAGCACGCGCACGCCGAATTGATCCTCCGGGTGCATGCTCAGCACGAGCACCGGCACCTCGGCGCGGGATCGTCTGATTTCCTTAAGGACCTCCAAACCGCTCCGGCCGGGCAACGTGATATCCAGAACGACCACGTCCCAGCGTTCCTTCCACACGCGGTCGAGAGCTTCCTGGGCGTTGCGCGCTTCGCCAAAGACCGCTCGTCTGAACTCATCGGCGAGGATCTGCTTCAGACCTTGCCGGACCACCGCGTGATCGTCGATGATGAGAATCCTCATGATTCGACTGCTCGGCTTTCTTGGAGCGGGCCAGCGGAATCGTCACGGTCACCGTCGTGCCTTTTCCCCGCTCGCCTTTGACCAGGACCTCGCCTCCCAGGAGCCCCGCGCGTTCGCGCATTCCCAAAAGTCCGATCGATCGCGTATTGCCAATTTCGGCCTCCGTGATGCCGCGCCCGTCGTCTTTCACCTCCAACACCAGTTTGCCTTCCATCTCTTGGAATCTCACTTCGACCTGCTTCGCGTTCGCGTGGCGAATGATGTTGGTCAGCGTTTCTTGAAAAATGCGGAAGAATGCGGTGTTGAGGTCCTGATCCAGAATGGGATCGTGCACGGTCGAGGCGACCGTGCAGGGGATTCCCGTCCGCGTTTGGAATTCATGGGCCTGCCATTCGATGGCTGCCACCAGCCCGAGGTCGTCCAGAATTCCGGGCCGAAGTTCGGTGGCGATGCGGCGGACGGTTTGGATAGTGGAATCCACTTGAGCGGCCATGGCGGAGGCTTTGGTGGCAAGTGGCTTGAGATCTTTGGGCAGACGGCTCGTCAGCCAAGCCAAATCCATTTTCAACCCGGTCAACGCCTGGCCCAGCTCGTCGTGCACCTCGCGGGCAATTCGGGTGCGTTCCTCCTCCCGGACATATTGCAGGTACACCGTCAATGCCCTGAGTTGCTCATTTGAATCCCGCAGGCGTTCTTCGGCTCGCTGCCGCTCCGAACGTTCCTCCGACTCTCGGAGAGCTCGATGGACCGCAGGCACAAGCCGAGAGAGGCGGGTCTTGAGCACGTAGTCGGTCGCGCCGCGCTTGAGGCTCTCGATGGCCATTTCTTCCCCGAGAGTCCCGGAGACAAAAATGAACGGGGTGTCCGGGCATTTTTGCTGCGCGATCGCTAACGCGGTGAAGCCGTCGAACGACGGGAGTGTGTTGTCCGAGAGGATGAGATCGGGTTTCCCTCGATCCAATTGTTCGAGATACTCCTGCTTGCCTTCGACGCGTTCTATTCTGAAATTGAAGCCTCCTTCGCGCAAGGCGTGCTTGTTCAGCTCAGCGTCCACCACATCATCTTCGAGCAGCAAAATGCGAATTTCTTTTTTCACACCCTGAATTGGGGCACATATAGCGATTGACCAACTTTGATACGCGAAGCTCGGGCCGTTCGAAATAGGGTCAACGCCCTAACTATGGGGGGCTTAGACCGGTATGGCGGCGATCGGCCGGGGCTTTGGTATCTTGGATGTCTTCCTTCGGATTTGACAACGTCCGCCTCGTCACCTCGGCGGCTTCGAACCCACGGTTCATGGAGGGCCTTCAAGCCATTCTGGCGCGCCTTGGGACCGTGAACCTTTCCATCGGTGAGGCGAGACTCCCGTCGAGCCCTGGAATCCTTCCCGAAAAGAGAGTCAGGGCTCGACAGGAGTCTCGCCCCACCGGGAGTTTCATGGAGAGCTTGCAAGGGTTCTCGACTCCGCATTGACACCATGAACCCACCCCCGTACCCCTCCCAGGAGAGGAGCCACTCACTCGGCAGCCCATCATAGTTCCCCACCTGGGAGGGGCAGGGGTAGGTCGGTGGATGGGAAGTTCTAACCATCTTAATATTTTCAAGCTTGTGCATTCACGCTTTCGGTGGATTCGGCAACGCGAAGTAGAACGTCGCGCCCTTGTCCTCAGCTCCTTCGGCCCAAGTGCGGCCGCCGTGGCGCTGGATGATGCGATGAACCTTGGCCAGACCAATGCCAAGGCCCTCGAATCGCTGGGCGGAGTGCAACTTCTGGAAGACGCCAAACAGCTTGTGGGCGTACTTCACGTCGAAGCCGACGCCATTATCACGAATAAAAACGACCGTTTCTTCAGCAGTGGCTGTGCCACCAATCTCCAACCGCGCTTGCGGCCGATCCCGCGTGAACTTGAGGGCGTTGGAAAGTAGATTGACGAGGGCTTGGCGGAGCAGGGTGGGATCGGCGAAGACCACGGGCAATTCCCGGATGATCCACTCGATGTCGCGTCCGGCCGCCTGGTCGTTCAGCTCTTCTCGGACCGAGTTGAACAATTCGCCGAGGTCGAGCTGCAGCGGACGGAATTCCGCGCGGCCCATGGTGGCGAACGCGAGCAGTTCGTCGATCAGCTTCCCCATCTGCTGGGCGGACTCCGCAATCGTTCTGAGATAACTGCTGCAATCCGCATTGAGGTGGTCGGCGACCTCTTGCTGGAGCAGTTCCACAAAGCCATCGATATGCCGCAGCGGCGCGCGGAGATCATGGGAGATAGAATAGCAGAGAGTCTCCATTTCTTGATAGGCGGCCCGGAGCTCCTCGGTTCGTCTGGCGACCCGCTGCTCCAAACTGTCGTTCTCCAATTCCGCCGAACGGGGCGGCGGATGAAGTTCGGTGATGTCGTGGGTCACGACAATCACGTGCATGACGGCCTCCTCCTGCGTGTACGGATAATAGCTGACTTCGTAGAGGCGCTCTCCCAAGGCGGGAAACGCAAAACGAGCCTGGTAACGGACCTCTTCGCCGCGCAAGCTGCGTTGCAGGGGTTCGCGAATCGCTTGGTGAAAGACCTGTTCCCCCCAGATTTCGGCCACGGACTTTCCGATGATCTCTTGCCGGGTCTTGCGGTGCGCACGGCAGTAGGCTTCATTCACCGCGACATAACGGCCTTCCGCGTCGATCAGGCTGAACAAATCTTTGGCGGTGTTGACAATCGCCTCGTACCGTTTCCAGTTTTCTTCCAACTGCCGCTGTTGCGTCAGGTCCTGCATGACCACGGCAAACCCCCGCAGCTTGCGCTCTTCGCTCCGGAGCGGCGTGATCACAGTCTTGGCCCAAAAACGGCCCCCGCTTTTCCGTACTCGCCAGCCCTCTTCCTCAAATCGCCCTTGTGCGGTCGCGACCCTCAAAGCTTGCTCCGGCTGCTTCGAAGCGGCTTCGGAGTCGGAGTAAAGATGGGAAAAGGGCCGGCCCAGAATCTCGTCCGCGCGGTAATTCTCCATCCATTCCGCGCCGGCGTTCCAACACGTGATGCGCCCTTGAGTATCCAGCATGAAAATGGCGTAATCGCGGACGCCTTCCACCAGCATTCGAAAATGCTCTTCGCTCGCGCGCAACGCTCGTTCGGTCTCCCGGAGTTTGGTGCGCTCTTCAGCTTGGCGCAGCGCGCGTTTGATCGCCGGCACCAGATTTTGCAGATGGTTTTTCAGCACGTAATCCGTCGCGCCGCTTTTCATGGTCTCGATGGCCATCTCCTCGCCTAAGGCGCCCGTGACAAAAATAAACGGAACGCTGGGACACTCCTTCTGCGCTATGGTCAGAGCCGTGAAGGAATCGAAGGTCGGAAGGCCGTGGTCGGCCAAAATGACATCGGGCGTCTCCTGCTGGATTTCCTCCAGAAAAGCTTCCTTGGATTCGACTCGTTTGGAGCGGAAGGAAAGGCCGCCTCTGCGCAACTCGCTATTGATCAGGACGACGTCCGCCAAAACGTCCTCAATGATCAGAACTCGCAGGACTTTATTCATGCCAAAAATCTCAGTGTGAGCCAAAAATACCCGCAGGCGGAGAAAATCGGCAGTGGGGTGTTGCCCGGAATCTGATAGCCGAGACAACCCTAGAGGTTCAAAATCAACCGCTAACACTTGCTGACCGGGGCGGCAGAGGGAGGGATGCGTTCGACCGCGTCCCTGACTTCTCCCCACCGCGGTCGTTGAACCGGGAACGACAAATCCGAAGCTCAAAATCCGAAATCCGAAGGCTTCAACCCAAAAACGGCACGAGACGGTATCGTTTTCGGATTCGGATTTCAGTCTTTCCGGTTTGTTTCGGATTTCGGATTTTGGGTGAGAACCGAACCGCTTGCGAAACGATTCCGCAAACGGAAAAACTATTTTTGTAGGAGCGCTCAGAGCGCATTTTGAGAAGAAGGCCTCTTGCGTGGAAACAGGCCACTGGCCTGTTGCGGCAGGCTAACAGCCTCAGAGATCCTGGCCCTTTGCCTTAGACTGCTAGCTGTCATGGAAATGGATTGATCCGAAACGTGAATGGCGTACATGACATTTGTTCCGTACGGAACAAATTTCATGTACGCGGATCGGCCTGTCGGGCTCGATAGAATTCCTCCGAATCAGGACCTTTGAGCCTGCCGCCATTTTCGGCGGCAGGCTGCCGCCGAAGACGGGCTGGTAGCCCGTTCCACCCATT
>JACQWK010000390.1 GCA_016209525.1 Verrucomicrobiota bacterium | reverse complement strand
CGAATCCTTTTGGGCATCGCCGAGATCAACGCCGCGCCGGTCGTGCACCGCTGGAAGAAGTTCGATCTTCTGCTCACCTGATGTGTAAACGTTTTAAGGAAACATTGTACTAGTTTCCGAGTTTTTCCCATTTTGCTCCCCGTCCAGTGCCGAGAGCCTTGATCTTTCCTTGTTGCTGCAGTCGGGCAAGCAACCGCCGGATCAAATCCAATCCGACGCCCGGACAGCCCGCTTGAATGTCGGCCACGCGGAAGGTGCTGACCCGGCGGTCGATCGCCGCAAGCACGGACTCGGTCTTCTCGCCACGCGGAGATTTCATCTGCCCGACGCGCTGCTCAAACTCCTTGCAAGCCTGTGTGAGAACGAACAGGAGGAAGTTCATCGTTGGCCAAGGATCGTGTTTGCCTTCGTGCCAGCGTTGGGAGCTCTGTTCGAGAACTTCGTAGTAACGCTCCTTATTCTGCTCGATCAGCCGCTCCAGACTGATGTAGCGCCCGGCCTCGATCCCGCACTGGTAGCACGCGAGCAGAAACAGCAGTCTCGAAACCCGGCCATTCCCATCCCGGAACGGATGGATGCAAAGGAAATCGAGATTCAATGCCGCAGCAAGGACGAGAGGGTGAACCCATTTTTCCCGGACACCACGTTCCCAGAGTTCAACCATCTCCGCCATCGCCTTGGGCGTCTGCTTCGCCGGCAGAGTCTTGAAGCGCACGCGGCTGCGGCCATCGGCGTAGGTCTGGATGATGTCCGCGTCCTTTTCCTTGTATTGCCCAGAATCCCAGATTTCGCCTCGGCAGAGTCTGTGGAGTCTTTTGATCGTGGCTTCGCTGATAGGCAGGTTCGCAGCCCTTTCGTGAATGAGTTTCAGGGCGTCGCGATAGCCTCGCACCTCCTCCTCGTCCCGGTTGCGCAGGGCGGGCTTGCCGAAAATGAGCGTGGCGACGCGGGATTTGTCCACCTCGACGCCTTCGATTCGGTTGGAGGAAATGGCGCTTTCGATGAGAGCGTGCTCGCGCAACATTTTGAGTTTCTGCGGCGACTGGCGAGTGAACAATTCCTGTTTGCCCCGGGCCTCGGCCAGGTCGGTTAAATACCACGTTGTCCGTGTGGGTAACGTGGGCGGCTCGGCGGCAAGTTGGCGGAGGGTCATCATACTTAATCAAGCAAGAATCATGTTGTCGTCAGGCCATGTTTCTGCTTTATTTTCGTCGGAGGCTTTGGTGGGCAGCGATGCCTGTCATTGCCTTTTTTATTTATCCGCATCTGCCTCGCGCTCCTGTTTGGGCCGCAAATCGTCCACGTAAAAAGCTCCATACACAGGCCATTCCCTGCCATCGCATTCGTCGAAGCGCTTGCCGACGTAGCGCATATTGAATGCAATCTCGGCGAATGGTTCGATTTCAGGACGCGTCGCCTCCTTCATCTTGTTCAACCTCGTTCCGCAGTTGAAACTCCGAAAAACTGAATCTCTGCCGCGCGAATCGCTTGGATAAGATTCCACAGATCACCTTCCGCAACCGCCACCGCTGCGAGAACCTCGTAAGGCGCGTCACCGTGATCATGGCCGCTTTCGTCAATGAAGAAGAGCACGGTGGGATAGTTTCAGAGGTTCGTTAATAAGTGCTGATTCCTCAAGCCGCACACAGCAGTGATCGCAGATTGGTTTGCGGCGTTGCGGGGTTGGTCTGCACGCCGAGTATGCCGATGATTTCGTCCACGTTGGCGGCTAGATCTTCCAGATTTTCTTGTATGCGCTCGCCGCCAAGCTTGCTGTGCGCTTTTCAATGTCACTCGGCGTGATTTCGTTCAGATTCGCAAACTCAGGCGGGAGCGAAATCCCCGCGCCGGTAAGAATCTTCTTCTTGTCCTTGAACGGCTTGTCGGCCAACTTCTGGTTCAGCTTTGATGGAACTAGAAGGAGATTCCCAGCTTGTCCGACAATGTCCTCACTGAATAAACCGGAACCGATTTGGCTCTGCGGCACCAAGTGCTCTAATGTCATCCCGTCAAAGTCGATTGTCACCGAAGGAGTCGAATCAGTCTGGAAGCGGGCCAAAATATACCTAAGTAAATTCCGCTGCTTCGTTTGATTGTCGGTAAAGACAATCGTTGGGAATAGGGCTCTAAACTCGTCAAAGAGGGGGACTCGACCGCGGAGTTTGGTTTTTAACTCGCTCACGACCGCCACGGCGGCCTGGGTGTTCTGCGCCTCAAACAGTCGACGTCCAAGCGATGCATACATTTCAGATATTCCTCCGGATGAGCGCTGGGAGGTAACCGCGGTGAACAGAAAATGGAATTTCTCGATTGCTACCACTGCATCCTCGAAGTGTCCTCTCTTGAGTTTCGTTTCTTTGAAGCAGCGCATTAGCGAAAGAACGCAAGGAGTTTGCTGTTGCACACGAAACAACTGAAGCGCTACTAGCGCTTCAACAATTCGTCGGTCCTGCTTTGACCATTTCCAAAACGCTTTTTCGTGGACCGCTCGACAGAGCGCGGCATCTGTGACCAGTGCATCGAGAAATGATCGGGTCTCATTCTTTCCAACGCGACGCTTCAGAACTTTAAAAAGCCTTTTTGCCGCGAGATAATCATATCGCGACAGCCAGAAGTGATGGATGAAAGTATCGACATCAAGATCCGCAGCGGAGCCCTCCAATGTCTCCAAAAGTTTTTCCCATTTTATTTTGGGCTGGTCCACCGAGGCGCTTTTGACCTTCAAGTTTTTTGCAACATGGTTCTTAACCAGATCTGCCAAGCTGAGGTCTTTGCCACGCGTGTTCAATGTTTCAAAGATAATGTAGGCGTCATCTTCATCATCCAGCTTTACAAAGATTACCTTCAGATCGAGGACTGAATTCCGAATCTTGATTAGCTTTTCCTGGGCGAGTTTCTTCTTCTCGTCGTCTTTCACCGACGTGTCCGCGTTGATACTCTCAACAACGCCGCTAACCAGTCCATTAAGCAGGTCGAAAGCGCTTCGTAAGTTCTCCTCCTCGCGCCGTTCCTCCGGTTCGATTTCGGGAGGGCCGAACTTTAGAATGTGCTCTTGGAAAAATGGGTACGAAGACTCTGTTGACAGAACGAACTCAGGCTTATTCTCGATGTTCTTGCGCTCAATTAGATTTTGAATACCTTGCGCCAAATCGACCAATCCTAGGTTATTCAGCTGATTACGAAGGACCGCCAAAAGTATGGTGATTGTAGTCAATCGTTGCTGCCCATCGACGACGCCGAAACGTTGCTTGCCATCTCTGAACGCCACCATCGACCCGATAAAGTAATTCTCTGGCGCATCCTTCACTATGTCGTCCCAGAAATCTTGGATGTTCTCTCGGGTCCAAGAGTACGGCCGCTGGAAGCGGGGAATCCGGTAATAGGCCGAAGACAAAAGATTACGAATATCTTGATCGGCTGACTCGATTTTCATTTTTTACGGTGGGTCGATATTACGCCAGCTTCGACATTGTCATCCAAGCGGCATGCAGCAGCGATTGCAATTGGTTCACGGCGTTCTGAAGTTGGCCTGCGCCACCAAATTTGCCGATGATTCCATTCACGTTGCCGAGGCGGGAAATGGGCGAGACTTTCGGCACGTTGGGTATGTGCTGGCGCGTGGCCACCCGTTGCAGCTCCCCGTCGGTGACGTATTCCCCGTCGTTCGGGATTTCGCGCGAGTCCGGGCGCGACTCCGACTCGACCACCATTGTAGTCGGATTCTTCACTCCTCTTTTCGCGCGCCATAACTTGGTCGAGCGATGATAGTATTGGAAATGTCGTTCCCGACAATGAAAAGATTGGTCGCGAACTGAATGCACGATTGATTGGGAATCGAAGCACCCCCGAACCGTTTCTGTGCATGGCTTCCAATCCGTGTTGATCCGTGTCATCCGTGGTTAGAAATCTGCGCGCTGGAAACCGCCGGAAAATCATGGCTCGACGCCCTGTGGCTTGCTGCGCTAAGCTTTCCACCGTCAAATTATGCCAACTTTAGCGCCCAGTGCGCCGCGAAAAATTAATCTGCGCCGGCCCGACGTCATGGCCGCCGTCCAGGCCCAGGTGCTCTCGCATTACCGGAGCGAGTTGATCGACCGCATCCGCTCCAAAGGCCACGTGGTGTCGGCGGAGGGCCGGCTCACGGTCAAGCTGGCTAAGGAATTCGGGTTCTGTTACGGCGTGGAACGCGCCATTGACTTGGCCTACGCGGCGCGGAAGGTCTTTCCTGATCAGCCCATCTACATTCTCGGCGAGATCATCCACAACCCCGAAGTGAACGATCAGATTCGGGCCATGGGCATCAAGTTTCTTTCCGGCAAAGAGAAGAACGCGAACATCGATGACCTCAAACAGGGCGATGTCGTGATCGTCCCCGCCTTCGGCGCCGAAACCTCGACGATGGAAAAACTGGAGGGCAAAGGCTGCCTGTTTGTCGATACCACGTGCGGCGACGTGATGAGCGTCTGGAAACGCGTCCGCCAATACGCGAACGACTCGGTCACCAGCATCATCCACGGCAAAGCCTGGCACGAGGAGACCAAAGCCACCAGTTCGCGCGCCACGGCCAGCGGCAAGGGCCATTACTTGGTGGTTTTCACGCTCGCGGAGACGGACTGCGTCTGTCATTATATCCTGAGCGGCGGGAACAAAGGGGAATTCCTGGAAAAGTTTAAAGGCGCCTATTCGCCCGGCTTCGATCCCGATATTCATCTCCAGGCCATCGGCGTGGCCAACCAAACCACGATGCTCCGCGGCGAGACCGAAGAAGTACAACGCCGGCTCAAGGCCGCGATGGAGAAAAAATACGGCGCGTCCGAACTGGACAAGCATTTCCGATTTTTCGACACGATCTGCGGCGCGACCCAAGATCGCCAGGACGCGCTGCAGAAACTGCTGGCCGAGCCGCTGGATTTGCTGCTCGTCATTGGCGGCTACAATTCATCGAACACTTCGCATCTGGCGGAAATGGGCGAGGCCAAACTGCCGACCTACTTCATCAAGAACGCTTCGAAGATGATGTCCGACTGCTCCATCCTGCATTACGACCAGCACAAGCATGCGGAGATCGAGACCAAAGACTGGCTCCCATCGCGGTCCATCACGGTGGGCGTGACGGCGGGGGCGTCCTGTCCGAACAATTTGATCGAAGATGTGATCCGGCGGCTGTTCGAGCTTCGCGGCGTAGCGGTGCAGGATTTGTTGGCGAATTAGCGATCAAGTTATGTTGTTCCATGTCAATCTGGAGAAAGCCGAGGATGGCTGGATCGTCGCCGAATGTCCGGCACTGCCGGGATGCGTCTCGCAGGGCATGGATGAAAAGGAGGCGCTCGAAAACATCAAAGAGGCGATCACGGCCTGGCTCTGGGCGGAGGACCACAAGGCGAATGCGAAACGCTCGCGTAAAACCAAGCAACACTCGGTAGTGGTGGCCGTGTAAGCCGTGGCCAGGTTGGCGATCCAATGCCTTGTTCCCGCGAAGAGCTTGAGAAGCGCGAACGCCACTTCCTCGCGCCCTACGCCCAGTTCAGCGCCGAGACACGCGGCCGGAAGTTCGACGAGCCGCCGCCCGAATGGCGCACGCATTTCCAGCGCGACCGGGATCGGGTCATTCATTCGCGAGCCTTCCGCAGGCTCGAATACAAAACCCAGGTTTTCCTCAATGGCACCGGCGACCACCTCCGAACTCGGCTCACGCACACCATGGAAGTGGCCGCCATCTCGCGGAACATCGCGCGCGCGCTCCGCTTGAACGAAGACCTCGCCGAGACGATCGCGCTCGCGCACGACCTGGGGCATCCGCCGTTCGGCCACAAAGGCGAGAGCGTCTTGAACAAGCTCATGAAGGATCATGGCGGGTTCGAGCACAATCTCCACAGCTTGCGCATCGTCGAGGAGCTGGAACAAAAATATCCGCTCTTTCCCGGCTTGAATCTGACCTGGGAAGTTCGCGAGGGATTGATCAAACACTTTACGAGTTACGATCATCCCAACCGCCGCGCCGGCTTTGAAGCTCGATCTTCCTCCCTTGAAGCGCAGGTGGCCAATCTTGCGGACGAGATCGCCTACTACAGCCACGACCTGGACGACGGGCTCGATGCAGAACTGTTGACCGAAAAAGACCTCCGCCAAGACGCGCAAATCTGGAGTGAGGCCGCTCGGACCGTGAAGAAGCAATACGGCGATCTGCCAGACGAATGCCGGCGCTCCTTCACCATCCGTTGCATCATTGATGGCCAAGTGAAGGATGTAGTCGCAACCACGCATGAGCGCGTCCTGGAAGCCAGCGTGCAGTCGGCCGATGAAGTTCGTCTGTGCTCGAAAGCGCTTGCTCAATACAGCGAGAAGCGGCGCAAGCAGAACCTGGAACTCCGCGATTACCTTTACCAGAACCTTTACTTCAACCCGAAGGTTCACGAACCCAACCTGCGCGCGGTGAAGATGATCGAGGAACTGTTTCAGTATTACCTGAACCATCACGAGCAAGTGGGCGAGCAATCCCGGAAACGCGCGCGCAAGATCGGCTGGCCTCGGGCGATCTGCGACTACATCGCGGGAATGACGGATCGCTACGTCATGTTGGAGTATCAACGGTTGTTGGCCTGAGTTGGTCCGATCTTTCTCGAAGGCTGCGCAGTGGACAAGACGAACTTCGCTAACGACCTTCGGTCGTTTGCCACGTTCACTTGCCATCGGCCCGCGCGTGTGTAGGCTCACCGCCGATGAAGTCGCAGTCTGCTGTTGTGGAAATTCCCATCGAGGTTCTGGAGTCTGTGGACACGCTGGATGAACTGGAGGATTGGTTGATGGCCCAGAATCCCCGCCTCATCCGCGAATTGCGCCAGGCGCGGAAGGACGATCTCACAGGCAAGTTCAAGCCGTGGAAACCGCGCCGCGTCGCATGGCCTATCGAATCGAAATAGGCCCGAAAGCGGAAGCGCAATTGGCGCGTTTAGACGCCGCCATTGCTGCCAGCGTCGAGCGAAAGATCGTCTGGTTGGCCGTGAATGCGTCGAGCATTGTCCACCGCAGATTGGTCGGGATGCCAGAAGATTTGGCAGGCCTATGCAAGCTCCGAGTGGGCGATCACCGGATTCTTTATTGGATTTACCGCGACCAGAAGCTGATTCGACTTTATCGCATCGGACATCGGTCCGACATTTACCGAGACCTATGATTGCCGGCTTCATACCCGCATGATCCGTGCGATTATTCCAAGAGTCCGTTCTTAGAAGCGCGCAGGGAAGGGTCCGGATATCTCTCTCGCAAGGTGTGCCAGGCGTTGCTCAAGGACGTGAGATCGATCGTCATGAAGCCGCCTTTCTGGCCAATCCGGCTGCTGTTCAGCACCTGAACTTCCAATGAGATTTCTTCAATCGGGCGCTCGTCTTTCGCCAGGGACCACATTCGAACCTGCCCGTCCGTGCATGCCGCCGCCACTTTGAAACCATCCGAACCCAAGACCGGGCCGCCGACCGCCAGACCCCTTCCGATGCGCGGAGTGAGCGGTTCACCAGAAGTTGCGTCCCACACCTCGAAGCCGCCTCCTTCGCAGGCGGCGAAGAGGAGATTTCCGTCCGGGCTCGAACCTGGAACCGACAGAGCATTCCGCTGAATCAGCGCTATGAGCTCGCCCGTCCGAGCATCCCAAACTCCAACCGATCCGTCCAAGCAATGCGTCACCACCCGGCGTCCCTGTTTGAAGAACGCGGCACCTTGGACCCATCCGTTGTGTCCTCGGAATGCAGTCACTGGCACACCGGTTTCCGCATCGAACAGATGGGCCGTGCCGTCGATGGCGCCTACCGCAACGTGGCGGCCATCTGGGCTATAGGTCACGCCCAACAGCCGGTGAGAGTACGTGAAAGCGCCAAGTTGCTGACCGCTGTCAGCATTCCAGATTCGGGCTACACCATCCTCGCCCGTGGTCACGAGCCGGTGTCCGTTCGGACTGAACCCCGCGTGCCACGTGTTCGGTTGCGCACCGCCGGAATCTCCCCATCGAGACAACACCGGCCGGCTACCCAGCAAATCCCAAACTTGCACTTCCTTCCCGTTCAGGGTGGCGGCCCGGCTGAGATCAGATGGAAAGGCGATGGGCCCAGTTGCGTTGGTGAGCGCGGAAAACATGACGGGCGTGCCCATGGGTTGGCCGGTGGCGGCATCCCAAAGGAGAACTTCCCAGGTTGAGAGACCATTGTTGTCCACCGGCGGATACGACCTCAGCAGGACAAGGCGACGATTATCAGAGCTGAAGCGGGCGCCCTGGACGCGGCTGCCAGGTCTTAGTTCAGCCGGCCGGAGTGCAATCACGACTTGCTTTTGCAGAGTCGTCCAGATTTTGGCACCGCTGTGCGAGGTGGTCACGAAACGGCTTCCATCCGGATTAAAAGAGATGGATCTCATCGGCGCGGAGTCTTTCAGAACCACGGCGGCTTCTTCCTCCGCCAAATCCCATAAGCGAACGCTGCCGTCATGACTGGTGGCGAGCAAATAGCGTCCGTTCCGGCTGAGAAACGCCTCGTGCAGTTCTCCGCTGGTTGGGAGCGGCGGAAATGCCAGTTGGCCGCTCTGGAGGTCCCACAGCCTCACGCTTTGATCCTGGCAGGCCGTGATAATGTATTTTCCATCCGGACTGAACAATGCGTCGATGACTTCCTGCTTGTGGCGAAACACGGGAGGGAGGAGCTGTCCTGAAGTTGCGTCCCACACCCTTGGGAACCACTCGGCGCCGACGGTCAAAATGGATTTGCCATCGGGACTGAAACTGGCCGTGTGCGCTTTGCCAGGATGCGCCAGCGGCGGAGTCATAGGCTCGCCCGTCAGCGCATTCCAAACTCGGACCACGCCCGCGTCACGGGCGACCGCCAAGACGCGCTGTCCATCCGGAGAAAACGCCCCCTCACGAACGCTGGCCGGATGCTGCATCGGCGGTGTGATTTGTTGTCCGGTGGCGAGATCCCAAATCCGCGCGGTTTTATCCTCGTGCGTCGTCAGGAGCTTGCGTCCGTCCGGACTGAAGTAGGCTTTGCGCGTTTGAAGATTCGTCACAGCGAAGACCGGTTGCGCCGTGGCCACGTCCCAGACTATGGCCTCGCCTTCGGGTGATTCCCGAACGCTCCCACTGACCGCGACAACTCGCTGGCTGTCCGGAGAAAACTCGCCAAACAAGACCATTCTGGGATGCCGCAGCGACGGGGTGATGGGCTGTCCATCCGCCGCTCGCCAAATCCGCGCTGTCCCGTCTCGGCAGCACGTCAGGATTTTGGAGTTATCCGGGCTGAAAGCCACGTAATGCACTTCGTGGCCGTGACGCAACGGGGGAAAAACTTCTCCGCCCGTTTCCACATGCCAAACTCTGGCCGTGCCATCGCGGCTGGCTGTCACCGCCAAACTCCCGTCCGGGCTAAAATCCGCCTGCGTTACACTCGCTCCATGAAACCAGAGATGTCTCAGCTTGGGAGCGGGTCGAAGAACCGAAGCGATGCGCATTCGGTGCCGGGCCTCGCGTTCTGGATGGCCTTCTTCCAAGCGCAAAGCCTCCACAAACCAGAGCAGCGCTCCGAACGAATCCCCTTCGTCCATGAGCCGAACTCCCTGTTCCACGTGCAGGCGCGCCAAGGATTGGTTGGCGGCCCGCTCGGCCCGTCGCACCGCGTACCAACCGCTCGCGGCAAGTATCGCAACAAGAGCCGCCGCGATTCCCATCTTTTTTGCCCGCTCCAGTTGCGTTTCCAACATCCGCATCCTCTTGACGGACTTTCCACTTTTCAGGAGCAAGAGGTCCGCGTGCATTTGGCTTGCCGATGCATACCGTTTGTGCGGCTGCGCCTGGCACGCCCGCACCAACACCTCGTTGAATTCCAACAGGCTCTCTTCCTCGCGCAGCGCTTCGAGGTTCGTTGGCAGTTCCGGAAAGTCCAGCCGATCCTTCCCCGTGCTAATCTCGTAAAGCACCTTGCCGAGGCTGTAGATGTCAGCCTGCGGACTCCCTGGACCCTCCGGTGGCAAGTATCCCTCCGTCCCCACAAACGACAATGTCTTGCCCACGTCCGCCACCAACCCGATGTCCGCCAGCTTCGGCCGGCCATCGACAAAGATGATGTTCG
>JACQWK010000384.1 GCA_016209525.1 Verrucomicrobiota bacterium | reverse complement strand
GAAACGCGCCTCCTCTCCCCGACCCTCTCCTCCATCCGATGGAGGAGAGGGAGGATTCGAGGGGCTTGATGCACCCCTGTCCTGTTCCTTCCAAATGCTCTGGTGTCGGCATTACAGATAACTCAACCACGCATCACGCCGGCGTCGCTTGAACTCGGCGAACCATCGACAGGCAGGATAAAGAATCAAAATCACCCCAATCCACACCGCGTAAATCATGGGCAGATCGTATCCGACGCCGGCGGGCCGCAGAGCCACCGCCAGTCCATGGATGAGCGGAAGGTGCAGCAGGTAGTAGAACAAGGGGACCCGGCCAAACACCAGCACGGGTTCCAGTACGCGAGGCGTCCCGCGGTCTAGGAAAGCGAGGAGAATCAGTGCAGGTCCAAGCGTCATGAGCAAATAGAGCAACGAAGGCGGGTATTTGGTGCAGTTGATGAACGAGAAAAATGTGAAAAAGGTGTCCTTCTGAACGGACCATCGAGAGGAGTCGCCGTACTGGTTCAGCGCACGAAAAACAACGAAAAGCGCAAACAAACCGGCACCCAGCGTCAGAAATGAGCGCTGTCGGCGCTGGGGTTCGCGCAGAACGACAGAACCGAAGGCATAGCCCGCCGCCATCACCCCGATCCACGGAATCAACGGATAACCAACGCCGATCGTGAAAGTGGGTTGAGCCGGGTCGGAGCCAAATCTGATCTGACTCTGGACGTGCAGGATTCTCCAGAGCCAATCCAAAGACCCGAACTGTTCGGGCGAAACGCGATCAAGGAGATTATGTCCGGCGATCATCAAGAGCCCGAATCCTGCGATCCAGCGAATGGGAAGGAACACGAGTCCCGCCAACGCCACCATCGACCAGCCAATCGCCCAAATAACCGCGGCCCCAATCCCTCGAAAGTTTATGGAAAAGGACCACCCGAACCAGAGGATCACCGTGCACTCCAACAGGACCAGCCAAAGCCCTCGGGTCAACAAGAACCAGGAGAGATCCTTTTTGGTCTTCCCGCGCGTCGTGGAGAGGAACGCTCCGGTGCCGGCGAGGAACACAAACACCGGCGCGCAAAAGTGCGTGATCCAACGTGTGAAGTAGAGCGCCGGCCAGGTTTGTCCCAAGTCCAGCGGATAGAACGTGACATTGGAGAAAAATGCGCGCGTATGATCCAGTGCCATGAGGATCATCACCAAACCGCGCAACAGATCGACTGAATCCAACCGGGGCCGGACGGTCGCAGAGTTGGGAGCAATGATTGTTTCTACCGTGGCGCTCACGGCATCCGGGTCGCTGGCCATGTGGCCTACTGCTGCCAGAGATTCCGGCGATTCGCAATGATTTTCTGGAAGGTGCCTGAGCGAGCGGTGCATCCACCGGTTGTCGGTAGCGCAGGCGTCTCGCCTGCGAGTTCGCCGTGCGTCCCGCTCGGACGCGGCCCGGCGGCGAGACGCCGCTCGAACTCGCAGCCGAGGACGGCTGCGCTACGACGACCGACAACTTCGGGATGCACCGCTGAGCGAGAGGCGCAGTTCATAATCGGTCAGAGTTGCCCGATCATGGGGCGGCGATATCGCAGCGCAGATTTTCAATCTGCGCGACGCCAGCAAGACCGGAGCATGCGGGTCCCGACGCTCCGCCAATTGACACGTGGACCTCGCGCCCGTAACTTCGCTCGCGATGTTCGAATTGGTTGCGCCTTACGCGCCCGCCGGCGACCAGCCGCAGGCGATTGCAAAATTGACGGAGGGCGTGTTCGCAAACGCCAAACACCAGACCCTCGTCGGCGTGACGGGATCCGGCAAAACCTTCACGATCGCGAACGTCATTCGAAACGCGAACAAGCCGACGCTCGTCATTTCCCACAACAAGACCCTGGCGGCACAACTCTATGCCGAGTTCAAAAGTTTCCTGCCGAACAATGCGGTCGAGTATTTCGTCAGTTACTTCGATTACTATCAACCCGAGGCCTATATTCCTCAAACAGATACCTTTATCGAAAAGGACTCCGCCATTAACGAGGAAATTGAGCGTTTGCGTTTGGCCGCAACCGATTCGTTGATGAACCGCAATGATGTCATCATTGT
>JACQWK010000387.1 GCA_016209525.1 Verrucomicrobiota bacterium | reverse complement strand
TTTCGATACAACAGATGCGTGCCATTCACCATGACAGGGACGAACAGATCAGGCCAGCCGTCACCATCGAAATCTCCCCACGTGATTCCGTAACTGTACGCTCGGTCCGCCGCGATCCCAGTCTGGCTGCTCGACATTTTGGCAAACGTGCCATCCCCGAGATTGCGGAACAGCCAATCCGTTCCCTCTCCGCTTAGGGATACGTAAACATCTAGAAATCCGTCCCGATCGTAGTCTGCCCAACCCGCACCCTGCACATTGTCCTCAGTATTGGGGGGCGTGCCGGGAAGGATCGGTCCCACGTCGCGTGACGTCATCTTCCGAAACGAACCTTGGCCTTCATTGCGAAAGAACATGATTCCGCCATCAAAACTGTCGTGTCGGGTATGAGTCGTGATCAGATCGAGCCAGCCATCGTTGTCGTAGTCGATCCAACTGCCAGCGCGCCAATCCTTGGCGTCCGCACTGATCGGTGTGCTGAGAATCCGCGTGAAGTTCCCATCGCCATCGTTGCGGAACAGGCGGATGCGCGAGCCGGCGCCGTTGTCGGCGATCCACGTGCCGGTTACCGCCAAGTCGATGTCTCCATCGCCGTCGTAGTCACCCCAAGCCGAAGAGATGTGGGACGCGAAGTCGGTGACAATATCGCCGGTGGTGATTTTGGTGAACGTTGGATCGACTTCGAGATGCGCCACCCGGCTCGTGACGGAACCTGAGCCGTCGGTCACCATCGCATCATAGTCGCCGGCGTTGAGGACTTGGATGTTCGTCAGGTTCAGTGCGGAGTTGGTCTGACCTTCAAGATTCGCTGCAGCAAACCGCCATTGATAACGAATGGGCCGGCTGCTGCTCGTGGCGGACACCTGAAAATTCACGCTGGCTCCCAAGCTCACCGATTGATTGGTCGGTTGCTTGGTGATGACGGGTTGCGCTTGCGCGTAAGCCAGCGAGGCAAGCAGCAGCAGCGAACAAGCAAGAGTGCGAGTGTTCATGGTGATTTAGTTGAGTTGGAGGTTTCAGGATGATTCGAGAGTACGCGGCCCGCCGCCAGGCTTTGGAGCGCGGCGGCAGAGCGGAGCGGCGGCGCCGCTTTGGGGGCCTGTGCGAAGCAAGCACGGACCGAAAGGCACACTTCAAACTCACACCCGGGCGCTGCGATGCACACAGGCCAAGTGCGGCGGAGACGCAACCGAACACTCCCTCTCCTCCACGCAATGGAGGAGAGGGCCGAGGAGAGGAGGCGTGTTGGTCTCGACAGATCTGAATTGCCCCTCCCCTCGGTCCTCTCCCCACTCCTTCGTCGTGGGGAGAGGAAGAAGAACGTGCGCGACACAAAAATTCTCGCGGCACGCGAAGATCTGGACGGATAGCAGTGCAAAGCGTTTGGAGTGCGTTCAGCTTCGTGCAGTTCGACGGCCCTGACGGCTTCGCGATCGGCGCCTCAGTCTTGCCCGGCTGTAGCGCAGATTTCCAATCTGCCGTATCGCCGAATTCCATTCGGCAGACCGCGCGACTGCTCGGAAACGCAGGCGATGTCCGAGGCCAGCGGATTGGAAATCCGCGATACAGCAGGTTGGAAACCTGCGCTACGAGCGCCTTCGCCGGACTGGATTGAGGCATTACCCGCGCGAGCGGCGCGCCAGCAGACTGATCGATGCTCCAATCTCTCTCCGTTCGGGTCATTGGCGTCATTCGCGGTTTCCCTCACTTCCCAAAGGTCACTGCCTGGTGATTCAGGCGGGTCTGGAGGGACACACGGTTTGGCCCTTCAAACTCGCCACCCGCTCACCCGAGCGGGACGTTGTTCATAGATTCCCGGCGCGCGTCGGATTCTTACAAAAAAGATTTTTGCCCGCCCTCCGTCGTCTGTCGTCCGTCGCCCACGGTCAGCAGTCAGCACGGACAGTTGCGCTCACACTCTCAGCTTGTCGCCGCCAGCGCTCCGTGGCATGGTGCGCGCATGGAAATCATTTTCAGCGTCACGCAGGAATCCGACGGCGGGTTTGTGGCGGAGTGCCTGTCGCACGACATTTTCACTCAGGGCAATACTTGGGAGGAACTGAGGCGGAACGTGCGAGAGGCCGTTACAGGTTACTTCTTTGATCAGCCAAAGCCAACCGCCATTCGGCTTCACCTGGTGCGGGACGAACTCTTCTCGTGTGCATGAAACTGCCGCGCGATCTGAGCGGCGCGGAACTGGCAAAAGTCCTCTGCAAGCACTACGGATACGTGCGCCTGCACAAAGAGGGAAGCCACATCATCTTGCAGACCGAGAGGCCAGCGCACCACCGGATCTCCGTGCCGGATCACTCCCCGTTGCGGCTTGGGACACTCAACGCGATCCTCAATGCAGTCCGCCGGGTGCAAGGTGTGACCAAGGATGACATTTTGCAAAAGCTTTGAGCCGAGGCGAGCCAACGACCTTGCTGCGGGACGGCAAACCCGTGGCCAAACTCGTCCCGCTGCCGCAACCCGCGGCGAGTTGCGAGGAACTGGCCGCGCGCTGGGAAAAACTTTACAGGCTGCCAGTGGAGGAAGCCGGAGCCTTCGCCAACGATCTTGAAAACACCCGCGCCAGCCTGCCGCCGCTTAAGCCCACGTGGGATTGAAAAGTGATCAGTACCAGTAACCGGTCGTCAGTTGCAGGTTGGGCTACGTACGTACTTTCTCCAGCAACGTAACGACGGTCGCCGTGAGATCGGCACGGGTTGGCGCTGAGCCGGATTATTCCTTTGCGGAGGTTGTTTCTGTTCAATACGTTCAACCGTGATGAGATCGGCAAACAGATCGGCAAAATGAGCCCGCGCAAGCTGTTCGATCAGCCTTCGGACATGGAGCCGCTGCTGCCAGAAGATCG
>JACQWK010000395.1 GCA_016209525.1 Verrucomicrobiota bacterium | reverse complement strand
CTCTGCAGCTGTCGCGAAGGCGTCATGCAGTTGGGGAGGGTACGGAAGACGGCCCTTGGCGTAGTAGGCAGCGGTCCCCCGGAAGAGCGATGCATCCCACTGCCATCCCTCTGGCAAGCGTTCTCCCTCCGTGTGGGATCGACCAGCTTCTACAGGAAAGTCTCTCCCTCCGAATTCACATGGCCGGATAACGCTACGGCTCAGCGACGGCGATCAGCCGTCCGCTGCAGCCGTTTGCTCGATTTTCAGTCGCTCTGCTATAAAAGTCGACGGCTCCTTGGGGATTTCGTCATACTCCGCTCGATGGATTCGTTTGGAGTCGAAATCAATCTTCATATCTTCAATGAAGTTCTTGAAGTCAGGATTCTGATCGCACAACTTGTTTATTGTTTCCCAGCCCAGGCCATCCTTGACCTTGGCTGGATTGAGAACCAACGACGCGTCGATGTCTTGTAGGTCAAGTTGAATAATGCCGATCCCAAAGGAAGCGGCCAGCCGCTCTAGTTCGGCTAGGAAGTCATCGTCTTGCAGAACTTCCGCAGCAACTAGGTATCCCTCGTGTGCCCATGACGAGTTTGAAACCGCTTGAAAGTATGACTCCCTATAGTTTGCCTTTGACAACGATTTCTTGATCTCGAACGAGTAAAGCCGAATCGAATTGTTGTCTGAAATGCGGTTGAACTCTACGACTTCTGGGCGCCAGTCTTCGAGCGGCAAATAAAAGCCAACCATGTCTGGATGAACCCACTCGTTGTACTCGCTCTTGCGCGATGTTTCATGAAAAATTGTTTTAGTGTAGATCGATCGGCCTCGGTTGAATGACGGATTCGCATACGCAAAATAGGCGAGTAGGGGGTGTAGGTCGCGCTCCTTGAAAGCAGGGGTCTTGGTAGGTTTCTTGGCTTCTTCTTTCTCAATCTTGGCGACGGCGTCTGCTGGTATCTCACCTTCCCTAGATTTGAGGAAGAATCTTGCGGGCCGTTTGCCAACCTTGACGAACTTTGACACTGAGTTGTCTCTAACATCAACGTAGAGCTGGGCTCCCAGGCTCTGCCAGGGGGTCTTCCCTGTGGTCTTCATCTTGGCCGCAAGACCGGATGACTTTGCTACGTCCCATATCTCTTGATATGTCAACGGCTTTTCCGCTGTCTTTAGCACTTCAAGAGCCAGATCCAGAAATGAGTTGGCCATCAATCAGACTCCATCAGCCTCGCTTTATGAGCAATCGAACGTTGCAAATGAGCCGCGCGCCGTTGCAATTAGCGGCACGTCGGCTCCATTTGCGGGTTAGCGGGCTCGTCGATCAGGCTTCCACTGGCGTCAATCGGTACACGCGACTGGCAAGACGAGAAGCGCGCTTGACATCGCCAGCACGAAGCGCATCGCGGACGTCGTCGAGCTTGTACGCGTCCTCGATCGAAAGGTACGGCGTCCAGCCGCCATCGGACTCCACGAGCGTGACCTCGACCTCAGCCGCGAAGTTGCCTTCTCGCACTAGTCGCTTGGTTGGCTTGGTGTTCATTTCCGCCTCCTTCGCCATGTCTCGTCCCATCTCGCAGGATCGGGCCGGTATGCCGTGACCACGACCGCCGGTGAATCCTGGCCGGCCGGAATTCCCCAGACCACGTGAATCGGCCGATTGCTCTCGTCTTGTTCGAGAACCAAAACACAAGGCCCCTTCGGGTAATTCGGATATACCTCGAGCGCTTCTGCGGCGGTCAGTCCATCGATGATATCGCGCACCGGCACGTTATCGGCAGCCAGCTCCTCATAGCCATGGAGCGAGACGCGTACCTCCCCACGTGCCACCAGCGCGCGAATCTGTTCCAAGATTGCCGTCAACACCGTGACCCGTTGTCATCGTGCTCGATCATTCCGGATTCCATTTCGTCCCGCTAACGTCTATTGGACAGGTCTGCATAAACCCCGCGAACGCGGCGGGGCGGTCTGCCTAATGCGGAATCGGACGGTCCCAGACAGGTACCCCAGTTGCCAAAGGACAACGATAAGAGGATCGACGCCCGCGCAGCGGGCTTCGGCATTAGGCGGGTCTGTCTAACGAGCGGCGAGGGCCGCGAGGTGTCGACGTCACGCCCGTTAGGAAACGACGGCGTGGAGGTCTCCGGGAGGGGAGGGCCGCGCATCGTCATCCTCCGAGCAAGCGGTCAGCCGGGCTCTGGACTCCAGCCGGACCGCGGTTGAGGACGTGAGTGTAGATCATGGTCGTGGCCACGTCCTTGTGGCCGAGCAGCTCCTGAATTGTGCGGATGTCGTTGCCGTCTTCAAGCAGGTGCGTGGCGAAGGAGTGGCG
>JACQWK010000394.1 GCA_016209525.1 Verrucomicrobiota bacterium | reverse complement strand
CTCCTGTTGTATCATCACAAGGCCCCACATGACACGTGGGAATACGACCCGAAGCATGCCCAGCTTTACAAAGACGAGGTGATTCCGGAGCCGCCTGGCTTGTTCGACGACTATCGGACGCGCGCCAGCCCCATCCAGACGACCGAACAAAAAATCGGCGTGCAGCACACGGTTTATGCCAAGGAGACCGGCCATCTGACCGGTCGAGCGCGCAAGAGCGCTCAATATCAGGAATTCATCAAGCGCTATCTCCGCTGCGTGGCTTCCATTGACGAGAACGTCGGTCGTCTTCTCGATTATCTCGATAAAACTGGGCTGGCCCAGAACACCATTGTCATCTACACGTCCGATCAGGGCGTGTTTTTGGGTGAGCACGGTCTTTACGACAAGCGGTTCATGTATGACGAATCAATCCGGATGCCATTTCTTGTCCGCCATCCCGGTCGTATCAGGCCCGGGAGCGTGAATCGGGACATCATCCTCAACGTGGATTTTGCGCCCACGCTGCTGGAGCTTGCCGGGCTGATGAATTACCCGGGAATGCAAGGACACAGTTTTTATCCGTTGCTTCAGGGCCAGACACCTTCGAATTGGCGGACGGCTATGTACTACCGATATTACTATTCCCACTTCAAGACCGAGCCACATTACGGTGTGCGGACCTTGCATCACAAACTCATTTATTATGATCGCACCAAGGAATGGGAATTGTTCGACCTCGACAAAGACCCTCGGGAATTGAACAACTGTTACGTTGATCCAAGCTATGGCAAAACGTTGGAACAACTCAAAGTCTTGTTGCAGAAACTGCGAACGGACCTGGATGACCGTGAGGAATGAGTCTTTCAAACGCCCGCTGAGACTGGTCTCCGGTTTGTGCAAGGCCGAACAGGCCGGGTGTCGAGGCTTCAGGTTGAGTCGCTCGCTGCACTCGCCGGTTCATTTTCAAATAACGGGAACGCTGGAGAATATGATCCACGCGGTGAGCGAGGCCTTCAAATGAGCCCGGGTGTCGACGAGAGAAGCGTGATGTGCGCGGAGCGTTCCGTCGAGTCTTGCTGCGTGGTTTTCAGCCCGATGCGCGCTGCGGTCACAATTTTCCTTGTCCCTGAAGCTAAATGAGGACCCTCTATCCTATGGAACGGCCTCGCGCTGACAGTAGAAGCCAATTTGAAGGGGGGGAGTCTTACATGCAGGTCAAGGGTGCCGACGTCATGCCGTCGATTCAAACTGCGGGCCGATCATTGTGGGCCAATGTGCTCCTCACGATTAGTTGCCATACCAACTGATATTTTTGCCATGCAAACCCGGCGCCTTGGCCGCACCGATCTCCATCTCCCGATTCTTGGCTTTGGCGCCAGTTCGCTGGGTGCAGAGTTTCGCAACGTCACGCTCGAAGAGGCCATCGGGAGCGTCCGCGCCGCGCTCGAGTGTGGGCTCACGCTGATCGATACGTCGCCTTTCTATGGACGCGGCATGAGCGAGGTGCTGCTCGGCCTGGCGCTCAAGGGCGTGCCGCGCGAACGCTACACCCTGTGCACGAAGCTCGGGCGCTACGACCTCCAGCATTTCGATTTTTCGGAGAAACGCGTGGCGGAGAGCGTGGACGTGTCACTGCACCGTCTCGGCACGGACCATCTCGACATCGTTCTCTGCCACGATATCGAGTTCGTGCCGATGCAGCAGATCGTCGATGAAACGCTCCCGGCGCTGCGCAAGATTCAACAGGCGGGCAAGGTCCGCTACATCGGCTTCAGCGGCTACCCGATGAAGATCTTCCGCTGGATCCTCGAACGGACCAACGTGGACTGCGTGCTCAGCTACAATCAATACACGCTGCAAAACACCCGTTTCGCGGACGAGATCGTACCGTATCTGAAAGCGAAAGGGGTGGGGGTGATGAATGCCGGTCCGTTCAGTGCGCGGCTGCTGACCAACGCGCCCCTGCCCGCGTGGTTGAAGGAACCGGAGGAGGTGAAGGCGGCGGCGCGCAGGGCCGCGGCCCATAGCGCCCGCCGGGGCGGGGATATCGCGAAGCTCGCG
>JACQWK010000420.1 GCA_016209525.1 Verrucomicrobiota bacterium | reverse complement strand
GCCATTTTGAGCGCAACGAATGTATAGCTAATTCGGAGACACCACACTAGACCCTGGCCGAGCGGATCACGATGACTGGGAAAGTCCTTTCGGAGAGTGAAACGTGATGCGTAAAACGTAACGCGTAAAACCGTAAATCGTGACTTACGGATTACGTTTTACTCATCACGTTGTACGTCCCCTTTCGGCTCTGATGCCGCCTTGGATCGGACCCGCTGTTCGGCGAAAAAGCTCTGGAGCAGCGATCGGCACTCAGCTTCGCGTACGCCGGGAGTCACTTCGCAACGGTGGTTGAGCGACGGGAATTGCAGCAAGTTCAATATGCTCCCCGCGGCGCCTGCCTTTGGGTCGCTGGCGCCAAAGACGACCCTGTCCAGGCGGACGTGAACGATCGCCCCGGCGCACATCGGGCAGGGTTCTTTGGTCACATACAAAGTGCATGCGTTCAACCTCCAGTCGCCGACGGCTTCCTCGGCCTGGGTGATCGCCAGCATCTCGGCATGGGCCGTGGCATCCTTGAGCAGTTCCACCTGGTTGTAGGCCCGCGCGATGACGCGGCCTTCTCGAACGATCACAGCTCCAATGGGGACCTCCGCCGCCGCGTAAGCCCGGGCGGCTTGACGCAATGCCTCGCCCATGAAGTAATGATCACTTTGGAGATCGATGATCGGAGCATCCATGCTATCTGATTCCGGCCTTTTCCGCTGCTTCCGGGTCAATCTGTTTCAAGACATTGGCCGCGCTCTCTCGGACCTGCTCGGAACCGAGCGGACGGCCCATGATGGCCGGTGAGCCAGCATCGTGATCCTCCAACGCTTGGAGGAGCAACGGCACCGCTTCTTTGGCTCCGGAACCGAGTTTGCCCAGCGCATAAATGGCGCTGATCCTCAAATCCGGCCTGGAACGACTCAGTTTTTGAGCGATGAACGGCAAGGCTTTCGGACTGATTTGCGCCATCGCCTGAATCGCCAAAGAGGCCACTTCATCGTCCGCATCGTCCGCTGCCTGCTCGAGCAACGGAATCGCTCTTTCCGCCGCCGGCCCCATTTCGCCGAGAAACACCGCCGCGGCCCACCGGAACTTTGCGGTTCGATCCCGAATCCCCTCTTCCAACACCGGCAGGACGGCATTTGTGTCCTTGTTGATTTTCCAAAGCGCGTTGGCTGCATAAACGCGAACCGTATGGGACGTGCTGGTGAGCGACGGTATCAGATGC
This sequence comes from Verrucomicrobiota bacterium, assembly GCA_016209525.1. GTDB lineage: Bacteria > Verrucomicrobiota > Verrucomicrobiia > Limisphaerales > SIBE01 > VHCZ01. Next base: position 18,386 of record JACQWK010000420.1, on the reverse strand, counting down.
GGGATCGCGCGCCTGGCAGAGTCTCCGATATTGCCCAACGCGATGGCGGAGTGCAGCCGAATTGTCCCGTCTCGATCGGAGAGCCGTTCTGTAAGCGCCGGAACCGCGGCGTTGGCCGCCTGCCCAATCTCCCGCAGCGCCACGACGGCGTTCATTCGGGCATCTCGCGCGAGGATTGGGGCTTTGAGCTTTTGTTGAATTCGTGCTGGCAGTTTCGGCCAAAGGGTCACATAGGCGGTGTTCAACAATGAGTCCTTGATCTCCAAGGCCGCGATCAAATGAGGAACGACCTCATCGGCAACTTCCCGGATGACTTGTGCGGCGTTTTGATCAATCCGATCCGTCACCTCTTGGAGCCACAGAGAAAGAGGCCTGCCCTTGACGATCCGTTGAGATAAATCAGGCAGCTTCGGCGGCGTCGGCGTGCGCATCGAAATGACCGCCAGACCCAAGACAACAATCGCACCCATCAACGCGCGGAGTCTCTTTCCCTTCATTTCGAACCGAATTTGCCTCCGGCCCGCCGGCGATCAATCCAAAAAAGAACTCTTCCGCCTCACGCAAAGGCGCAAAGAATGCCGTCCGCGTCACCCTCCGGCTTCTTCTTTGCGCACTTTGCGTGTCCGATTGTTGCGTGGATCAGTAGTCGTCAGAATCTTTGGGAACCCGAACCACTCGATAGTAACGGCGACCGTGTTTCGGGGAGTCGGCATCGACGAAATGGAGATCGTCTTCGGCCACCGTGTTGGTTTCGACGACTTCCCAGTGCATGAGGTCGTCCGAAGTCTCAATCCGAACCGTTTGATCTTTCAAACCTGGCATGCAGACCACGAAATGCCCATCATGGAGACGGACGCAAGCGGACCGCCTCGAATCGTTGTCATCGATGGTGGCAGCGGCTTTGTCCGGGCGCCCGAGAAGGTAGGTCGCAGAGGCTTGATTCTCGGGCACTCCAGGTGGCAGCTCAAGTTTCAGCACCACGGTCTCCGTGGCTTCAGCGACATCGTCATCGATGGGCGTGAGCGTAAGGAGCGCCCACTTCTCTCCGCGCGGGATGGTTACTGAGCCCGGCAGCGTTGCGTAATCGACCGTGTTGGAGGCCGAGCCGCTGATAGAATAGTAAACCCTAAGTTCCCCTTCCAGGTTGCCGTCGCGACGAATTCTGAACGTCGCGGCATTCGGGTTGCCGGAGTTCCCGCTGGCTTCGGCCGCGTGGCCATCCCGGGCCTGGATACTGACCACCGGCAGTGCGTTCGGCTCGCCGACTTGGATTTCAACGGCTTTGGATAAGCCCGCATTGCCTTGGTTGTCTGTCGCGCGCACCGTCAACGCATATTTGCCGGGCGTCACGCTGCTCCATTTGAAGGTGAAGGTTTGAATTTCGCCCGAGGGCGGCGCTTGGATGAAATGCATCACGAGTTCGCCGATCTTCTTGTCGCCAGCGAAGAACTCGACCAAGCTCACCCAGCCGTCCGGATCGGCGGTTTCAGCGCGCAACTCGATTTCGGCCGGGGCCACGAATCGCGATCCGGCAGAGGGTTTTGTCAAAACGACCTTCGGCGCCACGTTCGGCTTGCCATCGTTGTCGAGGAGCGTGACACGCGCAGCGTGCGATTCTCCAACGCGATAACAGTCTTCCGGCAGCGGAGACATCCTGAGGCAATCCGACGGCTCGAGAGTCGCGATCACCGATTCCTTGCCTTCCACGATGTCGTCATCCATAGGTTTGACGACGATCTCGGCGGTTCGCGAGCCGGCCGGAATGATCAATCGGCCTGCGAGCTCCTGGTAATCCGCTCCAGGTTTGGCCGTTCCGCCCACGCGATAATGGACCGTGAGCGCCGAATTTGTTCCTCCCGTGCGAGAGATTGTGAAGCTGGCGGTATTGGGGGAATTGCTGGTCGCTCCTCCTTCGGACCCTTCGTCGTCGGTGGCTTTGATGGAGACGACTGGCAGGGGCACCTTCGTTGTGACCGTGATATCAATGGCCCTGCTTCGCGCAGTGCCGCCGAGATTGTCCTTGGCGAGTGCTGTCAGGACAAAACGTCCGGGCGGGACGTTGCTCCAAGTGAGTTCAAAAAACGGCAGGGGCATGCGGTCGCTCCTCGAAGAACCGGTCGCCGCGACCGTTTGGTTTGTCACGAACCCAAGGCTGTTTTCGCCTTCAAAGAATTCAACGGAATTGACTTTGCCATCGAAGTCCCAGGCGGAGGCCACGAGTTTGACGTTGGCCGGCGCCAGGAAGACCTGGTGGTCAAATGGACGGAGCAAGCTCACGATGGGCGGACGATTTGCCGAGGGACGATCGTTGTCCCGGATTTCCGCTTTGGCCTCGTTTTGGCGGCCAAGCAGGTAGCAGCCTGGAGGCGGCGGAAAAATGGCGATGCACGGAGGAGACTCCAGCCTGATGACGATCGTCTCCGTCCCCTCGGCAAGTCCGTCATCGACCGGATCCACCACGAGCTCAGTGGAGCGCGCCCCGGCGGGAACAGTCACGGCGCCGACCAGTTCCCGATAGTCGAGCCCGTTGGATGCTGTCCCGCCGAGACGATAATGCACCTCCAACGCAGTCGCCGTTTCACCGGTTCTGTGAATCGTAAAGAGCGCTGTGTTGGCGCTGCCACCGGTGGCCGGCCCTTCGGATGCCACGGGGTCCGTCGCGACAATGCTGACTAACGTCGGAGCGGGTTCCGGCGGATTCACAGTGATGCGAACCTGACTGGAAGTGGCGGTTGACCCTGAGTTGTCGGTGGCTACCGCCGTCAAAATGTGAGTGCCCGGAGGAGCGTTCGTCCAGATGACGCGGTAGGGAACAAAAGGCTTCGGAAGAGGCGGCAGCTCCAGGGAGGTGGCGTCGAGAGCTGCCTCAAGCTCCGCGCTCAGCACCGGGGCCTCAGTCTCCGCGATTCCCAGGCTATTCGTTCCCTCGAAAAATTGGACTGACTTTACTTCACCATCGCTGTCGGAGGCTTCAGCAAAGACTCGGATATCAACAGGGGCTGTGAAGATCGCACCATCGGGTGGACTGATGATGGTGACCGTTGGCGGACGCGGTTGGGTGGACTCCGCTGCGTGCGTGAAAACGTGGGCAAGTCCTAACGAGAGGATGATTGTCACCTTGTCGAACCAAATATTTGTACGTCTCATAACTGTTCCGAATGGTAATCGGGTCGGCGTTTCCCTGCGCTAAACCTGTGCCACCAAATCCGGATTCCCGCTAACCATTGGTCAATGCGCGGGATTCGTATGAATTGGCCAGACTGTCGGCAATTTTTGGCGAAATAACGTGGGGAATTCTCCCCACAAGCAGCCATATTGAATGGGAAGTAAGGCCCACTTGAGTTTATGGGACTACGGCAATTCTCCGGTGCGAGAAATGACTGGAACGAAGCGATAAACTGGAGAATCTCTCCCACGGGTCTGGGATTTCCGAGCCTCCCCATGTCGGTCGGTGTGGACGGGAAAAACAAAGTGCCCGCCCCTCCTTCAAGCGGGCCACAGCGTTGAATTGGAGATGATGCATGTTAACTCAACGGAGTTACCGCTTCAAAGACTTCCGCTAAGAATCTGTGGTCTCTGGGCGACACTCGTGTTCCCTGGGCGACACGTGTCGGGGATGAACGAACCCGAAAACAAAAACTCACCCGACGGACGGAGCCAAGGAGCGCATTCTGCCCGAAACATCAGGGGCCAATCTCACTCATGCAAGATGAGCCAATCCCGAAGGGCTGGAGTATCGAAGTGTTGGAATGTCGGAGGGTTGGGATGCTCTTGCCCCGAAGCGCGCCCCTCTTTCCCTACGGTCGAAACGGGATACCTTCCCAAAGTTTTTGGTACGCGGGCGAGTTCTGGTTTTTGAATGTGTAGCCGTATTTCATATACCAGATATCCTGCTTGTCGCTGGGAGTCTTCGCCGTGGCGCCGAATTTCTGCGCGCCCTTCACATCGGAAGCTTTGAGCATCGCCTCACCGAGCCATCGATGCGTCAACGAGTGCCCATCGGCGAAACTCAGAGTGCTCTTGCGGTTGTGCCAAATCGCCACAGCGTCAACCCAGGTGAAGGAAGTGGGCGTGGGATCGACCAGCCACGAGCCCAAGTTCCAACCCCGGTCGTCAGCCTCCTCGACGAACACGTAGTTTCGCGAGGGGAAGGCTATTTCGCTGTACTTACGGATGGAGTTGGATTCATCTTCCCCGTCCAGACCACCCGCTCCGGCGTAGCTGTCGTAGGCGAAGCCGCGGCCCGGCTGGAGTTTCCATCGTCGGTCGCCGGGACAATGCCAAGCATCCACTGCTGAGGCGTAAGAGAATAGCTTGCCTTGTCGCAGCCCTTCGTGCGCTTCCGCGAGCGCCTTGGCGTTGGCCGAACCAGTGAAGCCTTTCACGGGCTTCGGCCCGGTCCAAAAATCGCGCCCCTGCCGGTATGTGCTCATGCCGACGATCTTGTCTTCGTTGTCATCGGCATACATGTAGAAGGCGAGTCCGAGCTGTTTCTGATTGCTTTGGCAGCGGGCGCCTGTGGCCTGTTCTTTGGATTTGGCCAGGGCTGGCAGCAACATCGCCGCCAGAATGGCTATGATCGCGATGACGACCAGAAGTTCGATCAAGGTGAATCCGCGATTTCCGTGGCGTGGACGATGAATGGTCTTCATGGGGGCAAGGTGCTTAGCTCTGCGCATTTTTGGAGGTTACGGCGCAATTCATGCCCTCCTCGCGGTTCATGTCAAGCATGTCCGGTTCAGGACTCTGGATTTCACACCTCCGATTCCTAAAGTTCGATGCTGCGGATGCCGATTCTACGGGAGGGCTGATCTGATTCGGCTCGTCTGTCTTACGGCGGCTCCGGGGACTGGGCCGCCTGTATTTTTTCCCGGCCTGCGCGTCCTCAAGATGGATAATCCAGGTTGCCCGCACACCAGCGCCATCAGCGTGCTTCCGTTGTGTGCGTTTTGAGCCAATTCAGATCCGTCTGGAGTTCTGCCGCGGTCGCGCCTGGCATTGCGCTCCCATGACTATGCCAGAAGCCATCGCCGTAGGCCAATTTGGGGTTGTTGAATTTGCTGTTAACCCATTTGTGGGGTTCAGCGTGGGCATCGGCGAAGGCAAAACTGGACGATTGCCCGTGATAGTTGCCGGGAACGTGATAGATCGAATTCCCATCAGGATGCACGCCAAACTGCGGCCGGCAGATGCTGAATGGGTGAATCTCGCCGAACAAGAAGAAAGTGCCGGGTTGAGTCACGACCGTCGTTTTTCTGAACACGCGATATTTGTTTTCATTTGGCTCGTTGTGGCGGATGGGACCCTGCCAGGCGAAATAGGTATTCATCCCATAGCTCCTGGGGAGCATGAACTTTACGCCCGGGAGCAGCTTCTTATCGCCCGGACAACGAAAGCTGGCCCTGGAAGCTCCCATGTACGGGGCCAAGAGGGACACCCTATCCGAGACCATGCCTTGCGCACTTTTGTCATCGGCAAGGTTCGATGTGTCGCGGCCTTCTGCCCACACTTTCGCGGTCCAGTTTGCCGGTGGATTTGCGAGGTTCAGCGAGCTATCGCCTTCCCCGTTGGCCGGCCACTTATCGTCGTTGTCGCCGGCATAGACGTGCGAGGCGGTGGCCAACTGTTTGACGTTGTTGATGCAGGCAATGCCGCCGGCCTTGCTCTTCGCCTTGGCCAGGGCGGGCAGCAGCATGCCCGCCAAAATGGCGATGATGGCAATGACGACGAGCAATTCGATCAAGGTGAAGCCCGGAGATTCCGACGTGGATTGATGGTGGTTCTGGGTGGGCGAAGGTATTGTTTTCATATAGGGCGCGATACCGTGGTTTAGCGTCACAATGAGGTTCTTTTGCGCCGCGATCAAGCGCGTTCTTGGCCGAATTCTCAACAGCTTCATCCCGCCGGTCAACGGGTCCCCCGCTCGGCAACTCACCAATTATCAGTTTGGCTATGATACAGACACTCCTGTTGGCAGAGTTCTAGAGAATTTGCGGACAGGATTGTCCGCTTTACGGTCCAAACCGCGCCCCTGCCAAATTGAGAATTGCCGTCGAGGCGTGCCTTCTGATTGACTTCCACGAATGAGGCCCAATCTATTCTCCTGTTCTTTCGCTTGCGGCTGGCTGTTTGCCTGCACAGTCCTGAATTCAACAGGATGCATGACAACCGCCAACCGCTCCGCATCCGCCGAACACGACGTTCGAGCCGTTCTCGAAAAGCAGGTGCGCGAGTGGAACGCGGGGAGTTTGCTGGGATTCATGGAGACGTACGCCAAATCAGAAAGCACCCGTTTCGCTTCGGGAGGGGATCACTCCCTGGGCTGGCAGACTGTCTTCGACCGTTACCGGAAGAAATACGGCGACCGTGAGGCGATGGGCAGACTGCGGTTCTCTGATCTCGAAGTCACGGTGTTCGCTCCCGACACTGCGCTTGCGTTCGGACGATGGCACTTGAAACGTGCGGCGGACGAACCTTCAGGCCTGTTTACTCTGGTGCTGCGCAAGACCGGCGAAGGCTGGCGTATCGTTCACGATCACACCTCGGTGGCGGAAACGAAATGAACCGAGCGGCGTTCGAGATTATCTGTCGTTGCGCCGCGCACGCCCTAGGCCGAATTGATCTCCTGTCCGAACGGGTCGATCCCCTTGGAAAACAATCTCCAACATCTTCTCGCTCTGCACGTCTGTGCCGTGTTCGTCTTTCAATCCGGCGATGATCTTGCGAGTCGCGACTTCCAGCACATCGCCCGTCGAAGGATAGGCATAGCGCCCGTCGATGCTGAAGGTGATCCAGCCAGGCTGGTCCCGCAGTTCAATGCTGGCGACCTGCTTTGGCGGCATGACGGTGTTGTCGAAAATGTGCAATCGGCTGTTGTGGGCGTCGGTGAGCCAGATTTCTTTTTCGTCGGGCGTCAACCCAATCCCGTGACTGGGGCAACCGTGGCGTTTGGTCGGCCCCTTCTTGTAGCCTTGCACCTCGACGCGGTGTAGCATTTTGCCGGTGATCAAATCGCCGATTTCGAATCCGAGCAGGTCGTTTACGTTCACGAAGCAAAGCGATCCACTGCCGTTGACCGTGAACGGTCGAATCACGTTGCCGAACGGCCCCGCCTCGCGCAGCACGGCATGTGTCTTCGTGTCTGTGACGCGGAGCAGCGGCGACTTCAGTCCGGCCAAATAAGCGTGCTTTCCATCGAGGCTGTAGATCGTGTTGTGCGCGCCGGACTTGGTCACAATCTTTTTTAGGACTTCGCCGCTCAGCGCATCGACGACGTGCCAATGTTCCTTTTCGAGCGACGGGAGATACATGGTTTTCCCTTCCGGCGAGAGGGCCATGCGATCGCATCCTCCCTCGTAAGCCTTTTCCCAGAGGACTTTCTCCGTGACCAAATCCAGGCACGTGAGGAATTTCAGGGTGCTGACGTAAATCCGCCGGGTTTCGGCGCTGGCGCAAACTCCTTTCACATTGAGAGGCTTCTGGTCGTCGTCCAGGCCGGCGGTCGGAATGCGCTTCACGAAACGGTGGCCGTGATCCCTATCGAAAACCAGCAAACCATGGCCGCCGTATTCGAGGTAATTGCGGATGCCGGGTTCGGCGACATAGAGAAGCCTGCGCTCACGGATTTTGGCTGGCTCGGCTGCCTGGCATTGGGAATGCCCGAGTCCTGGCAGCATGATCCAAACGAGTGCGCCAACCGAAAGGAAAATTCTCGTTGCGCGCCGCCGGGAAAAGGTGGGTGAAGTCATCATAAGGGGGCCAGCTTACACGGCTCGGCTTGGCTCGCCAGCGCAAACCGAGTCTCTGTCCTGCTTTTCAGAGCAGATTGATGAACCGCACCCACCGCCATAGCCGCCGAGGTGACGAGGCGGGCATTATTGATAGCACCGACATCCGCCTCCTGATGTCGGCGGCTACGGATTTCTTGAATCCCCATGCCTGCCTGCCAGGCTTATTCGAAGAACGGGAAGAGCCGTTTGAGTTCCTGTTTGTCGGGCCGCCGGCCGTACTCGCAAATCTCGAATGCCTCGGCATGACGGACTTTGGCGCCTTTGTCTTTTCCGTACCACTCAACCAGTTTGTCACGGAATCTGTCCGCAATCCCTCGGCACCGTCCTGCGAAGCCGTCCCTGACCTGCTGATGGCGTTCCTTTTGTTTGGCCGGTTCGCTGGGCATCAGGTGCGGCCCGCCATTGGCTCCGCCCTCATAAAACTGGGAAACGATCACGCCAAGCGCGTCGAGTTTCTTTTCGATCACGGAATCGATGGACACGATAATGTCGGGCTGAAACGGATTCGGCTTCTGGAATCGGTCGGGATAATAGAGGAACACGGGATTGTTCTTCAGCGGTGGAACGTCTGGAACGATGAAGGGAACCGTCACCATGTAGGCTGCGTCCTGCACCAGAACCCCGGTGTACCGATGGTCTGGGTGATAATCATTCGGACGCGGCCCCATCACGATGTCCGCTTTCCATTCCCGAATCAGGCGCGTGATCATGCGTCGGTATTCGAGGGTCGGGAGCAGCTCGCCGTCATGGATGTCGAGCACCTCGGTGGTGATGCCGAGGAGTTTCGCGGCTTGTTCCACCTCTGCCTTTCGCCGAAGAGCCAGCGGTCCGCCGGCTTCCTTCCAGTGGCCGATGTCGCCGTTGGTCACCGACACAAATTTGACGTGATGGCCCTGGGCGGCCCACAGCGTGGCGACGCCGCTGGCTTGAATCTCACAGTCGTCCGGATGTGCGCCAAAACAAATGATTCTGAGCTTCCCGTCCTCCGGTGGTGCAGCCGCGAAGGAGATGCCTGTCGCTTGATGTCCTAAGAGTCCAATAAGAAGCCCGGACCAGATCCAGCTTGCTGACGGCAGCGACGACTGCTTTGTCTTCATGAGAATCCTTTCTTCGCTGAGGGTTACTGACATTGAACTGCCAACTGCACAACCGACCCAATTGCGATGGTCTGTTGATTGACCGCATTACTAGAACTGCTCGAAGGCGGAGTCAAAACAAAATCAACTCGGGCGGATGGGGCGGGCGCGGCTTTGGCTTGCCTACAGGCGCAGCGGCAGGCGAGGACGCCCGCTGCTACGGACAAATCTCCGGAGCGCCCGATTTGTTCAAAGGGTTCCTGGCCAACGCGTATTCCTCAACGATGTTTCCCTTGATGAGATGCTCCTGGATGATCTTTTCCAGAACTTCTTTCGTGCAGGAATGGTACCAGACACCCTCCGGATAAACGACGGCGATAGGTCCGCCACAACAGACGCGCAGGCAGTTGACTTTCGATCTGTAAACGAGGGGCTTGGGGCCGCTCAATCTTAGTTCCTTGAGGCGAGCCTTCAAGTATTCCCAGGAGTCGAGCCCAATCGCACGTGTGCAGCAATGGGGCTCGGTTTGGTCGGCGCAGAGGAAAATGTGCCGGGAATAGGTTTCAAGGCCGAGCGTTTCCACGGCCTGCTTTAATGACTCGTCCATCCGCTCCGAGAATCGCCTAGACGGAGAGTGGTTGCCAAGACTGAACTGAAGATTCGCAGGCAGGGCTGAATCAAGCTCCTCGAAATCTCCATCTCCGCCATCGGATGGAGGAGAGGGCTGGGGAGAGGAGGCGAGTTGTTTCGGTTCCACAGCTCCTCGCTCCTCTCCCCACTCGTTCCTCGCGGGGAGAGGACGGAGAGCTCGATGCGGACTTGATTCACAGGCGTGAGACGCCAACGAGGTTCACTTTCGGCTTAACGGCGCCCGAAGACATTTTTGGCAAAATCTCGGAGACGCACCTTGACCGACAGGCTTACGTAAAGGTCTCCTCGGATTCCTTCGACGTTTGGAAGCCCTTTGCCTCGCAAGCGAAGGCGCTGTCCGCTGTTCATGCCGGGAGGCACCCTGACGCCAATGGCGCCCTCGAGGGTCGGAATCCTTCGCTTCGTTCCAAACAGGGCCTCCCAAGGGGTGAGTTCAAGGCCGCAAAACAGGTCCGTGCCTTGCACGTGAAAGTCAGGGTGATCCGCGACTTTGACTCGGAGATAAAGGTCACCCGCGGCGCCGCCCGCGATTCCGTAATCGCCTCTCCCGGTCAAGCGGAGTATCTGGGCGTTCCGAACTCCCGAAGGTATTCTGACGTGCAGTGAGCGACGTTCCGGTTCGCCGGTCACCGGACTGGTCCGAAGCACCGCGATCGTGTGGATCGATCCATTCAGCACCTCATTCAGAGTGACCGTCACTTCGCCTTCGATGTCGCTGCCGCGTTGAGGTGCCCGTCGCTGGCGCTTGGAATCGGAGAAATGGGCTGACGAGTCCTCCCCACTCGAGGCCGAACAGTTTCCACTCGACCCCCGCCTGCCACCGAAGAAGTCTTCGTAGAAGCTCCGAAATTCGGGCCGCTCCGTGTACGGCCGGAAGTTTTCGCCCCAACTCCTGCGGCGAAATCGTTCGTTGCGCGGTCTCACATGCCGGGAGCCAAATCCGGAAAACCGTTGCCAGCGCCCTTGGCCCGAATCATAGTTTTTCCGGTTTTCCGGATCGCCTAATACCTCGTAGGCTTCGTTGATTTTTTTGAATCTCTCTTCGGCCTCAGTTTTGTCATCGGCCAAATCCGGGTGGAATTGCCGCGCCAGTTTGCGGAATGCTTTGCGGATCTCCTCCCCGGTCGCCTTCCGTGAGATTCCCAGTAACTCGTAGTAATCTTGTGCCTCGACGATCATATAACTACCTCAATCCCTATCCCGGGAAGACACAACGCGGTTCGTCCCATCGCTGCTGCTCCGAGCGATCTTGCTTCTTTTCGCATCTCGCTCTGCCAGATATATCGGCACTCACAGGCCAGCCCTTTACTTCTAATTCACTGTTGGTTTCGGGCTTGGGCTGAGCGTCGAAATTCTCGATGGCATCGTCCGAGTCTTGAGCGTAATTTCGTTCGACTGGCCTCACGGCGCAAGCGACCTTCTCGCAAACGCGTGCCAAATTTACCCGATTTCCGGCTCGAAATCGGATTTAAGCGAGTGTCAGCATGGCCCGAATTCTGTCTCGGGTTCGATGTCGCAATTCCGATCTGGAATCCGGTGGGCCGCCGAGCGAGCCAGGGATGAGTTGTCGAACATGAAGAGGCCGTGCCTTCTGAATGCCTACCGCATGAATGACTTGAGCCGGACCCGACACGGCAGGTCTTTCAAACCAGGATGGATACTCACCTCGCATCCTTGGCGGAGAAGCACCGCCGGAGGCCTTCTGCGCCTTGAGCTTCCGCCCTCGGCATCACGGTTGCTCGGGTATTCGACCTTTACGATTGAACTTCTAAAATCCGGTCAAACAAGTGTATGGACCTGAATAAACTCACGGAGAAAGCCCAAGAGGCTCTGCGCGACGCGCAGAATATCGCCGTCCGGCTTCAACACCCCTCGGTCGATGTCGAGCACCTTGCCGTTGCGTTGATGAACCAGGCGGATGGGTTAGTTCCGAGACTCATCGAGAAGTGCAAAATCTCGCCGGACCTGTTCCGGACGAAACTGACCGACGAGTTGGAACATTTCCCAAAGGTGAGCGGCGACTCCGGCACCACGCCTCACATTTACATCACGCAGCGTCTGAATAGGCTCTTTGTGCAAGCGCAGGACGAAGCGAAACGCCTCAAGGACGAATACGTCAGTGTCGAACATCTGGGGCTGGCGATGTTGAACGAACCAAACGGCACCGCGCTGGGGAGAATCTTCAAGGCCATCGGACTGACACGCGAAGATCTTCTGACGGCCATGAGTGAGGTGCGCGGGAATCAGCGTGTCACGAGCGCGAATCCCGAGGCCACCTACGAAGCGCTGCTGAAGTACGGTCGCGACCTCACCGGTCTTGCCCTACAAAACAAGCTGGATCCCGTGATCGGCCGGGATGCCGAAATCCGGCGGACCGTGCAAGTCCTCTCCCGCCGCACGAAAAACAATCCCGTCCTCATCGGCGAACCCGGGGTCGGCAAAACGGCGATCGTGGAAGGATTGGCCAGGCGCATAGTGTCGGGAGACGTGCCCGACAGCCTGAAGGAGAAGCGAATTGTGGCCCTGGACATGGGCGCCCTCATCGCCGGCGCCAAATATCGAGGTGAGTTCGAGGAGAGGCTGAAAGCCGTGCTTCAGGAAGTCAGCAAAGCCGCCGGCGCAGTCGTCCTTTTCATCGACGAGATCCACACCGTGGTGGGGGCGGGGAAAGCCGAAGGTTCGATGGACGCCGGTAATATGCTGAAGCCGTTGCTGGCGCGCGGCGAATTGCACTGCATCGGCGCGACGACGCTGGATGAGTATCGCAAGCACATCGAGAAAGATGCGGCGTTGGAGCGACGCTTTCAGCCGGTGTTGATCGGCGAACCCAGTGTGGAGGATTCCATCTCGATTCTCCGCGGGTTGCGCGAACGCTATGAGCTGCATCACGGCGTGCGCATCCAGGACGCGGCTCTGGTGGCTGCCGCTCAGCTCTCCCAGCGTTACATTTCAGATCGCTTCTTGCCCGACAAAGCCATCGATTTGATGGACGAAGCCGCGGCGAAACTCCGGACCGAGATGGAGAGCATGCCGGAGGAGTTGGAAGCCTTGGAACGCCGCATCTTGCAGTTGGAAATCGAACGCGAGGCACTCCGGAAAGAAAAGGACAAATCGTCGAAGGAACGGCTGGCCAAGCTGGAACAGGAATTGGCCAACCAGAAAGCGAATCGAGACGAACTCAAGGCGCAGTGGGAAGGCGAAAAGAAAACAATCGAGCAGCTTCAGAAGCTCCGTGAGGAGATGGAAAACGTCCGGCAGCAAATCGAAGCGGCCCAGCGAAAATACGATTTGAACCGAGTCGCCGAGCTTCAATACGGCCGCCTGCCCCAATTGGAGAAACATCTGCGGGAAGCCGAGGAACGAGCCGCCAAACCTGCCGGCGGTCAGCGCTTGCTGCAGGAGGAAGTGACCGCCGATGAAGTGGCGGACGTGGTGTCGCGGTGGACGGGGATCCCGGTCTCCAGGCTGCTCGAAGGCGAGAAGGAAAAACTGCTCCGATTGGACGAGATTCTGCACCGGCGAGTGGTCGGCCAGGACGAAGCCGTTGGGGCTGTCGCCGACGCCGTGGTCCGGGCTCGATCCGGTCTCAAAGATCCCAAACGGCCCGTCGGTTCATTCGTTTTTCTGGGGCCTACAGGCGTGGGCAAAACCGAACTCGCTCGCGCCTTGGCGGAAAGTCTTTTCGACTCGGAAAACAATATCGTCCGAATCGACATGAGCGAGTACATGGAGAGGCATGCGGTCGCTCGTCTCATTGGCGCGCCTCCCGGTTACGTTGGCTACGAAGAAGGGGGCCAGCTCACTGAGGCGATCCGCCGGAAGCCGTACTGCGTGCTCCTGTTTGACGAGATCGAAAAAGCCCACCATGACGTATTCAATGCGCTGCTGCAGATCCTGGACGACGGGCGGCTCACCGACAGCCAGGGCCGGACGGTCGATTTTAAGAACACGATTATCATCATGACTTCCAACATCGGCAGCCCCTGTCTCATCGAACACGCCAGTGAAACCGGTGAAATTCCGGAAGCGGCTCGAGACAAAGTCATGAAGGAGCTTCGTGCGAATTTCAGGCCGGAATTCCTCAACCGCGTGGATGAAATCGTCCTTTTCAAGCCGCTGACACTGGAGGAGATTAAGCAGATTGTCGAACTGCAACTGCAACTCCTCCGGCAGCGTCTGGCCGCTCGATTCATCGAGCTCGAGCTGAGCGATGCCGGCAAGGAACACATCGCGCGCGAAGGGTACGACCCAGTGTACGGCGCGCGGCCGTTGAAGCGGTTCCTCCAGCGCCGCGTCGAGACCGCCCTCTCCCGGAAGCTCTTGGCCGGCGAACTCGTGGAGAACAGCCGCGTCCGGATTGACTTCAAAAACGGAGAGTTGACTTTCAAAGCCACACCGTTGAAGGAGAAACAACGTCCTGCGGTTTAGCGCGCCAGCGGGCGGGCTGCTTCGATTTGGATAAAAGACTGCGAGGTACCCAAAAGATTGGTCAACGTCACTGATAGTAGGCCCCCGTTGCCTTTCAGGAGGCCTGGGCTCTCAGATACCCAAGGAGTTGAAGGACTCAATTCCAACCTCGTCAAAACGCGGTACTGCCGCGATATCCGCGAGTTCCAGGCGACATGGGAAAGGGTCCCGAACGGCGTCGCGGAGTAACTCGTGATTCTTAAGTAATCGCTGGGATCGCGCGGGTTTGTGTCTGCGATGTACTCCTGCCAGTCGGGAGCCCCGTCCAAATCCGTGTCGCTGTCCTTGGTAAAAGTGGCGAGATCACCTGCGTGAATTCGTTCCCAAGCATCGGCCATTCCGTCCTTGTCGCTGTCCGCTCCGCTGTGGATTGAATCGGCTCGCACGGAGAAGTTGGAATCCCCGAGATTGATCCAACCGACATTCGCGCCATAAGCAAAGCCGCTGAGTTTGCCCGTTTGCAGATCGATGCGAGGCGCGCCGTTCGTCTCGAAGTTGATCCAGCCGATGTTCGCGCCGTACGCGAACCCCCACAGGCGGCCCTGTTGATCGTGATTCACGCCAAAATCGGCGGCGGAGTCGTTTCGATAGTAGATGCCAGTCGCCGGGCGCCCGCTCCCAAGATTGATCCAGCCGACGTTGGCACCGTAGATGAATCCCGCGCAGACGAATTCTCCGATGTCCGCGCCGGTGGAGGCCGTCGGACGCCAATGCGTCCACCCAATATTCTCCCCCCAAGCAAAGGCCTGATTCGCATCGATATTGGAGTCAGCTCGGATTTCGCCGAAAGCGACAAGTGCCAGCAGGTAGAATTTCAAAAAAGCACAGTGCGACCATGAACCAATGAAGTTGCGGAGCGCAGCCTTCAGACTGCCTTTGGCCGCCCTCTGAAATCGAACGTCAAAGTGCCCTGAAGGCCACAATGCGGGGCGAAAGTTCATTGAGAGCTTCCAGGCATTTCGTGCGCGCATTGGGGCCATTACAGAGGAGACCGTGGGATGGACTACACGCGGAAGGTTGGTAGTCCCGCCTTTAGGCGGCCCGAACCGGCTAAAGCCGGGACTACAAACGCGGACCTGTCGTTCATCCACCGGTCTCGTCAATAACCGTAGCCGCCGACGTGAGGAGGCTGATATTGGTTTTAACCACGGTCTCCGCCTCGTTGCCTCAGCGGCTGCAGAGCGACGGTTCACGGAAAGTGTCCCCATCATGAAGCCGGTCCGATTAGAATTCGAAGTTCGTCCAAGGATTCGTGACCTCGATGGGCGCGGTGCCTTTGACGACAGGTCCGATAGTCTGCGACCCGAGAATCAAGTAATTGATGGTGTTGTTGGCCGCGGTATTCTTGAAGATGATATTTCCGGCGATCTCTACACTGAGCCCCCGATCATTTGAGACGACATGGTTCTCCTTGATGCAGTTGTCGGTTCCGGTGGCGTGGATGCCGGCAGCGTCCCGCGCGTTGAAGTTGTAGGTGCAGTGGTTCGCCGCCACCGTGCAGTCCGAACTCACCAAGATTCCATCCGCGCCATTTCGCTGGGAAGTGCAGCCCTGAACTGTGCTTCCGTTTTCTGCTCGGATGCCGACTTTTCGATTCCCGTTGGCTTTGGATTGGAGGACATGACTGCCCGCGCCGGCCACCAAGCCATGGTCTTGGTTCTGAGAGGCCACGCAGTTGTTCATCTGGCTTTCCGCGCCGCTCGCGATTCCGTTTTGCCCGTTGAACGTGGTTGAAGTTTCCGTGATTCGGCAACTGTCGCCCCCCACCAGGCCCGACCAGGAATTCAACGTGGCGAAAGAATTGTTCACGACGGAATTGGCGCCGAGCACGATCCCCACTTCCCGATTGTGTGAAGCGGAAACGGCGGAGATTTGGCACCCTTCACCAGCGGCAAGGCCCACTCGAGTGTTGCTCAGGACCGTGCAATCCGAAACGACGCAGTATTTCTCGACCGCGATCCCGTGCTCGCTGTTGAAGGAAGCCAAGCACGCCCTCACCTCGCTGCCAGTCCCCAGTTTGATCCCGTTCAGGAAATTTCCGCGTGCGGTGCAATCTTTCACCGTGGCTTCGCGATCCGCGTTGATACCATCCCCTTGGTTGGAGTAGGAAGTGCATTTCATGACGACGCTGTTTGGCCCCAACAGAATCCCATGGCCGAGATTCTCCGACACCACGAGGAGTTCAAGAGAGCTCTGAGCGCTGTTGGTCGCTTCGATTCCCACCGTCCAATTGCGGATGCTGCCGTTGCTGATTCTGACGTTACGGCGCGCGTCCGAAACCGTGATGCCGTTGAGGGCGCCTGGACTTCCGATGAGTGAAAAGCCATTGAGGTCCACGGTGACATCATCCGCTTGGATGACTACTCCATTGGTTCCCCTCGCGCCGGTGAGATTTGTGGTCAGATAGTATGAACCGGGAACCGTGACGCTGAAGGGCAAGGTGGAGATCGGTGCTCTGGGTTCGATCTGCGCCAACGTTTTCATGGAAGGCCCAGGCGGACCCGACGGGGTAAGGCCCCCTTGGGCGAAGCTTCGGACATGTGCCACCGAAAGGACGGCCAGAGCGACTGCTACGACGGCGAACCTCAACCTCAGCATGTGCCGCGCGGCCCGGTGTCGCTGCCGGCTAAAAGCAGCGGCGGGGGTTGCGCCTGCCGTAGAGGACGCGCGTCTCGCCGGCCGGAGCCCGCAGAAAACTTCAAAGATGCTTCCGATTCCCCTCCGAGTCCGCCGGGCGAGACGCACCGGCGCTACGGCAGGCGAGACGCCCGCCGCCACGAACGAGTTTGGCATGCACGGCTGCATACGTCAAAATGGGACGCCGAAGCTTCAGCTCAGGAATTCCAGCGACGAGTACTCTGACAACGCATGTATCGATAATTCTTCGTCACAGTACTAGTGCGAACTAGTCGAAGCGGCGCTGAGCCGAGCCCAGTCTTGATTGGGCGGATAGTTCGGGATGGGAAGCGTCTCCCATTTGAGTGTTCGATGGTCTCTCAATTTCCAGGCCTCGGCATGCCCGTCCGCGAACGACACGGAAAGACGCCCGTCGTGACGAACCGCGGGCGCGTCGATCAGCCCCAGAAATCCCTTCATATCCACGGCAAACCAGCCGTCGTTGATGCTGCGCTCGTGTTCATCGATCAGAACGAAGGCGTGCGAGGGCGGAGGATCGACGATGTCCGACTCCCTCTGGAAGACTCGAAACTGATCTTGACCCGCCAGAGCCCGGCCTCCCATCCAACCATTGATCGAATAGCTCCGAACCCGTCGGACGCCTTCGATCATGCTTCCGTCAGCCGGGCAACGGTAGATCCCGCTCGATTTGTTATACGCATAGAGCTTCCCGCTTGTGATCGTCGTCAGATTCGTTGAGTCGCGGACACCAGGCTCAACCTGTCCGTAGGCGGGGTTGTCGTCCATCGTGCCCCGGATCCAGTTATTCGGATTGATGCCGGCGTCGGGATCGAAATGATAGTTCTCCGGCAAGCGGTTGTGATCTTGCGAATACATGAACCAACAGATCGTGAGTTGCCGGAGATGGTTCATGCACACGGTCTGGCGCGCTTTGGTTTTCGCTTTGGCGAGCGCCGGGAGCAGCATGCCAGCTAGGATGGCGATGATGGCGATGACGACAAGGAGTTCGATGAGCGTGAACGCTCTTCTGAGATGGGAATTTGCGTGGCTTTGAGACCGATATTCGACTTTCACTGAAACGTACGGCGTTAATGCTGTTATTGATTCTCGATTCCACGCGCCACGCGATTTAGCAGCTTCCGTTCCATTTCATCCTCGCAGCGTAAGCGCGTGCAGCCGCCTCGTCTCCTTGAGGAGCCCCAAACTGACAGCATCAAGATAGTTAAGAAGAGCGCGGTTTGGTAGGTAGGTAAGTTACGGCTGGATTTGGGGTAAATACCCCAGACCCCATGGTGGACTCCACCCACCGGCAACCGGTTTGGAGTGTTGGAGTATCGGGACGTGGGAGGGCTGGATGTGTGGATTGGTGGATGAGTGGATTAATGGCGCCTCAACACCCCATTACTCCAATACTCTATCACTCCAACTCCCGCGCACTCCTGGATTCTCGGGCGTCCGAGACTAAGTGGTCATGAACAGAAATACGATGACGTTCGTTGCTTGGCATTTGGCCTGTGGCGAGGCGCGAGGAGGGAGCATCCCCCGAAAGTGGGGCTGCGACCAACGAGCAACGAAGCCACAGGCCAAATGCCAAGCAACCCGAAGGGCGGCAGGTCTTTTTGGCGGAGGCGTCGTTGCTCGCGACTTACAGATCCACTTCGGGATATGCTCGTCGCTCGCGCCTAGCCTCCGCAAAAATCCCCTGGCCGCGATCGTCATCCTATTTCGGTTAATGACCACTTGGCATGCGCGGAGTCGCTTTGGC
>JACQWK010000419.1 GCA_016209525.1 Verrucomicrobiota bacterium | reverse complement strand
GTCGCGGCGATTGTGGCGCCGAGACGGCGCCAGAACCCGCAGGCGCGGACGCCTGCGCCACGATGCTAAACACATACAAGGGAGAGGGAGAATCGTTCGCCCGACGCGGAAAAATTCGGCCATCACAGATTGGCCTAGCGCAGCGGCAGTAATTCCCTCTCCTTGGGGAGAGGGGCAGGGTGGTGGGGGGAACAGCAGGCTGGAGAATTGCTGAAATCTTGCCGTTCTCGCGATCTTCGTCAGAGAAGCGGGGCTGGCAATTCTCTGAATCAATGCTTGGGCCGGAGGATGATCGCCTTTTTGTCGGTGCCCTGGACTTCGACGCTGTGAGTTTCGACGGATGGGTCGTCCTTGAGGGCGTTATGGACGATGCGCCGGTCAAACGCGTTGAGGGGCGGAAGCTCCACGATGTCGCCCCAGCGCCGGACTTTGTCGGCGGCTTCTTTCGCCTTGCGGACGAGCGCTTCACGAGCTTGCGAGCGGTAACTGCCCACATCCAAAGTGACCTTGGGCGCCTTTGGGTCCAGGCGGAAGAGCAAACGGTTCACTAAATATTGGAGTTCGCTGAGAGTTTGGCCTTGGCGGCCGATCAAACGGCCGGCGTCGTCCGTCTTCACATCGAGCAAGATGCCGTCGTCCATTTGCATTTCCTCCACCGTCGCCTCGAATCCAAGTTGCCGGAGGAGTTGTTCCAAGATTTCTTTGGCTTGAGCGGACATAGCAGGCGTTACAAGGTTGAAGCGTTAAAACGTTAAAGCGTTCCAACGCGGCTTAGGGCCGGTGTTTCTTTTTCATCGGGGCCGAGGCGGGCAGGGTTGGTTTCGCGCCGGGTAGCGTTCTGGGATCGGTGGCTCTCGTGACCTTCATCTGCACGATAGTTAGCAGATTCTGGACGGTCCAGTAAAGGGTTAAGCCAGCGGAGAAGTTGTAGAGGAACACCATGAAGAGAAGCGGCATGTACTTCATGATGCTTTGCTGGACGGGGTCCATGCCGGGTGACGGCGGGGTCATGCGGGCCTGCCACAACATCGTGGCCCCCATGAGCAGCGGCATGGGATTGATGGGGAATTCGACGCCGGGGATGGTCCAGATCGTGTCGCCCCTGGACAAATCGCACGCCCAGAGAAAGCGCGCGCCCCGCAGTTCGATGGCGCTTTGGAGCATGGTGTAGAATCCGATGAAAACGGGGATTTGGAGGACCATCGGCAGACAGCCTCCCAGCGGACTCACCCGGTTTTCCTTCATGAACTCCATGAGTTTCATGTTCATCTTCCTGGGATCGTCCTTGTACTTTTCCTGAATCGCCTTCATCTGCGGCTGGAGGGCGGCCATGCGTTTCATCGATTTGGTGCTGGCGTTGGTGAGCGGCCAAAAGGCGAGCTTGATGATGACGGTAATGACAATGATGGCGAGGCCGTACGACAGACCAAGGGCGTGCAGCCCATTCATCGAGAGGAGAAGCGCTTTCGCGAAGAATCCAAAGAAACCGAACCTCATCACGAGGTCGAGATGGTTCCCCAATCGGGACAACGTGTAGTACTCTTTGGGACCGGCGTAGAGTTCCGAGCGGCGTTCCAGCGTCTGATTCGGTCCCAAGGTGAAGCCGGGATACCTGAACGAAACCTGATATCCGAACGGTTTGGCCACCGTTTTCGAATCCTCGGCGAGCTGTTCCGGTGTGGGAGGAGGCAAGTCCACGCGGCGGCAAAGCAGCCCGGAGGCGGCCTGGTCGGGCACGCCGATCAGGGCGAAAAACTGATTGTGAGCCGAGGCCCAAAACACATTGCTCGCCCCGGCTTGGTAAAAAAACCGCGGCTGGCCGGGGAAGCAACCCATGGTGCGGTTGTCGAAATAGGCCTGTCCGACGTCCTCGGCCCGCGTTCCGTTGTACCACTGCATTCCCATCATCAGGGACTCATCGCGCGCGCCCATCGGCGTGGCGGTGCCGACGACCCATTCGTGCGGTGGCAAGGTAATCGGTTCTGAAGTTCGATTGACGAACCGCACGACAGCTTTCAACAGGTAATTCGTGCTGAGCCGGTATTCTTTCACGATGCTCAGGCCATTCGGGAGCGACTTCTCGGCGCGCACTCCCGAATCGGTCTTGGTCAGCTTGAAGACGCCGTCCCCTTGCAGTTCGGCGGCACCGAGGATCGCCAGAGCCGGCACCGGCGCGAGGGTGTTGAGCGAAGCCAAATTGTTCGTGTCACTCCGGCTTTTGCGGTCGCAGGCCACGGTGGCCCGATACTGCTTCAGTTCCACGAGTTTCACGCCTCCTCCGTGGGAGGTGAAAACATAACGGGCATTCTCGTCTTCGACCGTGAGAGTTTCTTCGGGGCCTGGAGGGCGGAACGGCTGGCTCGAAAGCGGGTCCGCCTCGGGCGCTGGAACAAGGGTTGGCGCCTGCGTAGCCACTTGCGAAATGTTCGTAATGGTTTCGTTAGTCGCAGTGGCGAGAGTATTGGTGCCTCCGGGCAACGGCACCGGAGGAAAAAGGCGGGTGGTCAGGGGATACCACACCATCAAAAGCAGGAACGAGAGGAGGAGGACGATAACGGATCTTCGGTCCATCGGTAATCAACGTTTTCGCTCCTGCGCCGCGAATGAGTCCACAATCGCGACTTGCAGTCTGCAATTCTGAGAGAGCCCCAGAGCGGTTCTTGCACTGTTCGGGAGCACGAACCCACCCCCTGCGCCTCCCAGGAGGGGAGCCACACGCTGTCGACCCTTTGAGAGTTCCCCTCCTGGGACGGGCGCAGGGGTGGGTCGGTTCACGGAAAGCGGCACGGGATCGTGGCCGCACCCGCCCCAAGGATGGCACCGGCAGATTCGCTTCAGGGCTAGTCCGAGGCCGACGATTGCGCCGTGGGTTCGCAAGGCTTCCTCGGCGTAGGCCGAGCAGGTGGGCGAATAGCGGCAGTGGCCCAAGGGGCCGAAAAAGACAGTCTTTGCCGGCGAAAGCAGCCGGCGGTAGAACCACACACCGCCGATCAAAATGGTTTGGATGATCTTCAAAGAGCCGTCTTCAGGAGTTTAGCCTGCCGGAGCACCGAGAGAAAATCTCTTTCCACGTCCGCAAGCTTTTTTCCGACGATGGAGGAGCGTGCGATCAGGACGATGTTCGCCGGCTGCCTGAGATCGTGCTGGTGCAACCGGTAGGCTTCGCGCAAGAGCCGGCGCGCACGGGTTCGGACGATAGCTTTGCCCAGCTTGCGGCTCGTAATCAGTCCGATGCGGGTGAGTGACCCGGCGGGAGGCAGCGTCCAGTTCACAATCAGGCAGCCTTTGGCCCGGCGAAGTCCCTCATTTCGGACCTGCGCAAAATCCCGCATCGTCCGCAGTCGCTGGGACCGACTGAAGCGCAAGCTCAACCGCGCATCGCTCACGGTCACAGGCATTGCGCGTTAGACCGGGGTGAGGCGTTTGCGGCCGACGCGGCGCCGGTTGGCCAGAATGGCGCGGCCGCTCTTGGTCGAATTCCGGTTGAGAAAACCGTGCTGCCGTTTTCGTCGAATTTTTGACGGCTGATATTGACGTTTCATGCGTGATGGTAATCCATTCGAATCGTTGTGCGTGGCGCAACACCACGCCGTGCCCGGGTCGAAGCCCACTCTTGACTCTTGAGCACCCCCGCCGTTGACGGGATGCGGGAGAATATCAGCGAACTTCCGACTGTCAAGCAGGCGCAACAAATCTCATGGGCGGCGGCCGTAACACGGACACTCCTGTCCGCGAGCAATCGGAACTGCGGCGGACAGGAGTGTCCGCGTTACGGCCGCAAACCGGATCTGTTGTCAGAATGCGACTTGCTGAAGCAGGCGGCACTTGCATTTTCGCCGTGAGCTGATACCTAAGAACCGTCGATATGCCGTCTTACAGCTATCTTGCGAGAGAAGCCGGATCGGGAAGGGAGATTCGCAGCACGCTTGAAGCCGCCTCCGAACAGGCTGCCATCGCAGCGCTGCTCAATCGGAATCTGTTGGTCGTTTCGATCCAGGAAAAAATGGGCCGCAAAGGAAAGACGGCCGGGGGAAGCGTCCCGCTGGCGGATCAGGTGGTTTTTACCCGCCAACTCGCCACCATGATTGACGCGGGCTTGGCCATGGTCCAATCGTTGCAGGCTCTTGCCGAACAAACCACCAACAAGGTGATGCGCGATGTGATCAAGGACGTGTGTTCCCGCGTCGAGGGTGGCGACGGCTTCTCCGTGGCGCTCACGAAGCATCCAAAGGTCTTCAACCGCCTTTACGTCTGCATGGTGGACGCGGGCGAGAAAGGTGGCTTGCTGGCGGAAATCCTCGCGCGACTCGCAACCTACCTGGAGAACACGGCTCGCCTCCGCAAAAAGGTGAAATCAGCGATGATGTATCCGACAGCCGTCACGCTCATCGCCATCGGCATCACGATCTTCCTGCTGGTCCGAGTCGTCCCCGTTTTTGGAGAAGTCTTTGCCGGTTTTGGCGCCAACTTGCCCACCCCGACGATGTATCTGATCAAGATCAGCGAGTTCATGCAGCACTCGATCCTCTACATTCTGCCGGCAGTCGGCGCGATGGTGTATGGATGGTTTGCTTATCTTAAGACCAAGGCGGGACGTGAATTCTGGGATCGAACCCGAATCAAGCTTCCCATTTTCGGCATCATCGCGCACAAGATTTGTTTGGCCCGGTTTACACGAACTCTGGCCTCCCTGATTCGGAGCGGCGTGCCGATCCTCGAAGTCCTCAATATCGTCGCCAATACTTGCGGCAATGTGGTGATGGAAAAGGCCATTCGCGTGGCCGCCGGAGACATTGAACGCGGCGACGGCATTTCCGCAGCTCTGAGCAAGCATCCGATTTTCCCGACCATGATCATTCGCATGATCACAGCGGGCGAACAAACCGGAAAGATCGACTCTATGCTTGAGCGTGTGGCCGACTTCCTGGATGAAGAAATCGAAACCACGCTCTCGGGCCTCACTTCGCTGATCGAACCTCTGCTGATCGTGTTCTTGGGCGTGGTCGTGGGTGGAATCGTGATCTGCATGTTCCTGCCCATCTTCAAGATCAGCGAAATCATCAATCCTCCAGGGAAATAGGATTGGGTTCGTGCCCGTCACAATCCGGCTTGCTCTAACCCTTGGCTTCGCGCTAGCTTTTCTTGATGGCTAAGATTCTTCTCGTAGATGACGAGATGACCATGGTTCAGATGGTGACGGAGTTGTTCCGGTCGGACGGACACGAAGTTTTCCCTTTTACAAACTATAACGCGGCGGTGGAAGCGCTGGAAACGGTCGGACCGGAACTCGTTGTCACGGACCTCTACCTGGACAAGACGCGGGCGCATGGCCTCGAAATCTTGCAGAAGGCGCGTTCGCTAAGTCCCCCTCCCGTAGTGATCGTCATTACGGCGTTCGGTTCGATTGAGACGGCGGTGGAGGCCATGAAGAAGGGGGCTTATGATTATTTGGAGAAGCCGTTCAAGCTGGAAGAGCTCAAACTCTGTGTGCAGCGCGCGCTCTCCTACAGCGATGCCGTGTCGGAAAACGTTTACCTGCGCAAGCAACTCAAGAAGAAATATCAGTTCAATCAAATCATCGGCAGCTCTCCGAAGATGCAGGACGTGTTCCGAATGGTCGAACGCGTGGCAAACTCGGACGCGACAATTCTGATCCTGGGCGAAAGCGGCACGGGGAAAGAACTCATCGCCCGAGCGCTGCACTTCAACAGCCGGCGGCAATTCGCTCCTTTCGTCCCGGTCAATTGCAGCGCGTTGCCCGAAAACCTGTTGGAATCCGAACTCTTCGGCCATCGAAAAGGGGCGTTCACCGGAGCGATCAACGACAAGAAGGGCCTGTTCCAGGAAGCCGACGGCGGCACGATCTTTTTGGACGAAATCGGCTCGATGTCGCCCATGCTGCAGAGCCGCCTTTTGCGCGTTCTGCAGGAGCGGGAGGTGCGGCGAGTGGGTGACAACGTTCCCATCTACGTGAACGTCCGCGTGCTGGCGGCGACGAACGAACCGCTGGAGAAGAAACTCGAGGAGGGAACGTTTCGTGAAGATCTGTACTACCGGCTGAACGTCATCCCCATCACTTTGGCGCCATTGCGGGAGCGTCCCGAGGATATCCCCTTGCTCGTCTCTCATTTCCTCCGGGAAAAGACGCACCCGCGCACAGGCAAGCCGTTTCAAATCACGCGGCAGGCGATGGAGGCGCTCTGCAGCCACCCTTGGCCCGGCAATGTGCGCGAACTTGAAAACGCCATCGAACGAGCCTGCGCCCTCTGCGAGAGCCACGTCATTCAGGTGGGTGATCTCCCGCCGTCGCTTCAGCGTTACATCAATCAGAGCACGGCAGACACGGTCGTGGAGACTCGGACAGGCGCGCCTCCGCAATCCATGATGGTCCTCTCTGAATCGCTGTATCCGCTGAGCTGCACCGAAGCGAAGAAAGACCGGCCCAGCTTGGATCTCGCGGAGGCGGAAGCCGCAGCCCAGCCGGCTTCCATCTGCCCGTTGAAAAATTTCCTGAGAGATCAGGAACTCGCCTATCTCAATCGCGCGCTGGCTCAGACCGGCGGGGACAAAGAAAAAGCCGCGCAATTGCTTGGAATCAGCTTGGCGACCCTCTACCGCAAACTCTCCGAGGTGGAGGAAGTTTAGGGAATTCCGGGGAAATCTCCCGCCACATTTTTGTTTCTTTTTGGAGTCGGCTTTTTAGGATTCCGTGTCCATCGGTTCCGATTGCGAAGTGACATCAAGAAAATGACCCTGATATGCCATTAACACATACGAAAGATCTCTTTGCGAAAGCTCTCAAGGGCAAGTACGCCCTCGGCGCGTTCAACGTCAATAACATGGAGTTGTTGCAAGCGATCGTTGAGGCTTGTGAGGAGGAGAAAGCGCCGGTGATGCTCCAAATCTCGAAAGGCGCCCGCCAATATGCCAACCCGGTGTATCTGAAAAAACTCATCGAAGCCGCCGTCGGCCTTTCCACGATCCCCATCGCCGTGCATCTCGACCACGGAGATTCGTTCGAACTCTGCAAGGATTGCATTGATGAGGGATTCACCAGCGTGATGATCGACGGGAGCCACCTGCCGTTTGAAAAAAACGCCGAAGTCTGCAAGAAGGTCGTGGACTATGCCCACAAGCGCAATTGCGTGGTCGAGGGCGAACTGGGAATGCTGGTGGGCGCGCAGCACGACGACGGGGAGGAAGGGGGCGGGTACTCCAAAGGCGGCGTTTACACGCATCCGGATGAAGCGGTGGAATTCGTCCGCGCCACGGGCGTGGACTCGCTTGCGGTGGCCATCGGAAACTCTCACGGGGCTTACAAATTCAAGGGCCAGCAGCATCTGGATTTGGAGAGACTGAAAGCCATCAAGAAGGCGCTGCTCGACGCCGGCTTGGGAGATTATCCGCTGGTCCTCCACGGAGCCTCCAGCGTGCCCAAAGACCTCGCGCAAGAAATCAATCGCTATGGCGGGAAACTCGGCGAGGACACCGCGGGCGTGCCGGAAGCGGACATCGAAGTCGCCCGGCGTGTGGGGTGCACGAAGGTGAATATCGATACCGATCTCCGACTGGCGTTCACGGCGGCGATCCGGAAGTGCTTTGTGGAATCACCGAAGGAGTTTGATCCGCGGAAATACCTGGCGCCCGCGCGCGCCAAGGTCAAGGAACTGGTTCGTCACAAGGTCAAGAACGTCTTGTGCTGCGCCGGACACGCGTTTGACTGATTACGGCTTCGCCGGTTCCTGGTGCCGCACGGAGAGAGGGATGTTCGATTCTTGCCGGCCATCAATGGCGATGTCGATCGAGTATTGGCCCGGCTTTTCAAATTTGAGCTGCTGAATGTTGATGACGAAATTGCGGACCAGGAAATTGACGTCGCCGGGCACCATAATCTCCGCGGGCATGTCGATGCTCGGCATGACGAACCTTCCGTCTTCGTCCACGAAGTTCACTTTGACCTTGTGGCTGCCCTCTTCAATCTTGCTGAAGGCGATGCGGAGAGCGATGGAGCACTGCGGATAGACCGCGGGAAGGTGGCTGGTGACAATCGTGTCGAAGGTTCCGAGCACATTGAGCTTGCCGCCGTAGTCCGTCGCTGCGTCGCACAGGACCGCCATTTGAATGTTCATGATGAGCCGATAATGGACCACTTGAAGTTTTCTGCAACGGTTGTCTGATTCTCGAGCTGCGTTTTCCATGAACCTCAAGGCGGGGCGAGACTCTTGTCGAGCCCTGACTCAATTGCCGGCAAGGATTCCAGGGCTCGACGAGAGTCTCGTCCCACCCGTGAAGAAGTTCCGGGAACGCATTGCGGTTGCTCCTCGTTCTGGCGTTGCCAAGGTTTCAAGCTCGTGATTAAACTGGCGCTGCCTGTTGAGGCCGGCGCCTCACAGCGTCTGGAATGACCGAGCACAAAGTTCAACTCGAGGTCTTCGAAGGCCCGCTCGACTTGCTTCTTTATCTGGTGAAGAAGGAAGAAGTCGATATCTACGAGGTGAACCTGACGAAAATCGCCACGCAATTCCTCGAATATGTCGAGGTCATGCGCGAGCTTGACCTCGAAATCGCCGGGGAGTTCCTGGTGATGGCCGCCACGCTCATGTACATCAAGAGCCGCGAATTGCTGCCCGTGGATCAGCAGGCGCCCGTGGACGAGGAGGACGAAACCGAGGACCCGCGCTGGGAACTGATCCGGCAGTTGGTCGAATACAAAAAGTTCAAAGACGCCGCCGCCCGGTTGCAGGAGCGGGCAACTCTCCAGGAAAACGTGTTCCCTAGAGTGCCGGGGAAGCTCGAAGTTGCTTCAGATGCGCCCGCCCGTCTGCCGGAGGTCTCCCTGTTCGACCTGATCAACGCGGTCAACGGAATCCTCCAGCGTTTTCATCAGCGCGAGGAAACCCGTGACGTTTTGGAAGACCGATGGACCGTCAGCCAGAAGATCGAGGAACTGATGCGCATCGTTCGGGAACAGAATCGGGTCCGTTTCTTCCAGCTTTTTGCCGGAACCACCAGCCGGTCGGAAGTGGTGGTCACTTTCCTGGCGTTACTCGAGTTGATCCGGTTGAGGCTCCTGGCAGCCTCGCAGAACGAGGCGTTTGGCGAGATCACCATCAGCTTGGCCGCCTCCGATCTGGCCGGCGTCCTGGCGCCGAGCGCCGGAGCCGCCGCCGGCGCGGAGCCGCCGCCGAGCCGGATGCCCTAAGCATGGAACTCAAACTCATCCTGGAATCGATTCTCTTCGCCGCGGAAAATCCGATCAATCCCCGCCAATTCCGCGAACTCCTTTCGGCCGCCGCCGATGAGTCCGAAGACGCCGCCGCGAAAGCCTTGAAAAAGGTGCGCGAACAAGAACTCACGGCCGCCCTCGAAGAATTGGAACGCGACTACGCGCAACTGGGGCGGAGCTATCAGCTCGCGTGCGTGGCCGGCGCCTGGCAGTTCGTCAGCCGGCCCGAATTCGCGCCTTGGTTGAAGGCGCTCGTGGGAGTGAAGCACCGCCCGCCTCGCCTTTCCCAACCCGCTCTGGAGACTCTCGCCATCATCGCCTATCGCCAACCGCTGACGCGCGCCGAGATCGAGCAGATTCGGGGCGTCTCGGTCGATGGCGTGATGCAAACGCTGCTGGAACGCGGTCTGGTGGAGCAAACCGGCCGCGCCGACCTCGTCGGGCGGCCGATGAACTACGGCACGACGCCTCTGTTTCTCGAATACTTCGGACTGCGAAATCTCGAGGAGTTGCCGGCCGCCGACGAACTCCGCCGCATCCCGGTCCAGAAACCCGAAGGTTTGCTCACGGCCGAACCTGGGCTGGCCACGGCACCGCCGGAACAACTGACCCTCGAGGCTGCGAACGCATCCGGAGCAGAATCGGCGGCTCCGACATCCTCAAGCGCCGCTGCCGGGCCGGCTGGGAATGGTTCGCAAGACAATGGCCTGGAGAAACACTAATCGCTGCGCACCATGAACCTGCCCGCCTGCCCGATGGGATCACCACGGGTGCTTGAGGCCATCACCCTCACCCCGGCCCTCTCCCGCGGGGAGAGGGGGCGCGCGCATCGCCCGCCCGCAATGGTCAGGCTCGCTGATCTCTCCAGGCCTCGCCAACGAAACTCCCTCTCCCAGCGGGAGTGGGCCGGGGTGAGGGAGAAACCCTGGTTCCTCCGAAGCGCCATCTCCTCCACCGCGGCTGCATTTCGCCTTGAGTGATGAGCGTCGCCGACCATCGCAAGGCCATCGATCAATTGGATGAGAAAATCGTCTCGTTGCTGAACGAACGCACGAAACATGTCCTCGAGATTGGAGCGATTAAGCTGCAAGCCGGAGAACAAATCTTCGCTCCGGACCGGGAATTGGCGGTGTTGGAGCGCCTCTGCAAGCTGAATCCAGGCCCGATTACGAACGAATCGTTGCGCGCGATTTACCGCGAAGTGATGTCGAGCGCGCGCTCGCTGCAGAAATCGATGACGATCGCCTATTTCGGTCCCGAGGCCACCTTCACGCACCAGGCGGCCATCCGGCGCTTCGGCTCCAGCCTTCATTATTCCGCGCAAAAGACCATCGCCGAGGTGTTCAATGAAGTCAGCAAGAACCGCGCGGACTACGGCGTTGTCCCAGTCGAGAATTCCACGGAAGGCGTGGTGACCCACACGCTCGACATGCTGGTGGACAGCGATCTCAAAATCGTCGCCCAGATCGTGTTGCCGATCCAGCACTGCCTGGTGGGAAATGTGAAAATCGCAGAGATTGAAAGACTGTTCTCCCACCCGCAAGCGCTGGCGCAATGCCGAGGATGGATTCAGAAGCATTTGCCCGAAGTCGAGATCATCGAAAGCTCTTCGACCACCCGCGCCGCTGAACTCGTTCTGACCGAGAAGACCTCGGCCGCGATTGCCAGTTCGCTCGCCGCGGAGCGCTATCACCTGAAGATTCTCGAACGAGATATCCAGGATAATTCGATCAACGCCACCCGGTTCCTCGTCTTGGGTCGCCAATGCAGTCCGGCCACGGGGCGCGACCGGACCAGCGTGATGTTTAGCATTGCCGATGAGGTCGGCGCGCTGCATCGCGCTCTGGCACCATTCCGGCGGTTCCGCATCAATATGACCAAGATTGAATCGCGGCCCAGCAAACGCAAAGCGTGGGAATACTACTTCTTCGTCGATTGCGACGGGCACGTCCAGGATGAGGCGGTGGCCAAGGCCATCGAGCAACTCGGAAAGCACTGCAACTTCGTCAAAGTGCTCGGTTCCTATCCGAACGCGGAGTGAGCCCTCTCGAACAAGCCCGCCAGGTCTTCGATATTGAACTCGCCGCGCTCCGCGCAGTCCGCGGGCAACTGGACTCCGCCTTCGCCGCCGCCGTCGAGACCGCCGTGGAGACGCTGCAACGGCGGGGAAAGATCGTGGTGGTCGGCATCGGAAAATCCGGAAACATCGGGCAGAAAGTGGCCGCCACGCTCACCAGCACAGGTTCCCCCAGCGTCGTGTTGAACAGTGTGGATGCGTTGCACGGCGATCTGGGGGTCATCCACGACGGCGATGTCATCCTGGCCTTCAGTTACTCCGGCGAAACCGATGAGCTGCTCAATCTGCTGCCCGGGCTGAAACGGTTTTCCGTGAAGATCATTGCGGTCACCGGCGCCGCCCGCTCGACGTTGGCCCGCCACAGCGACGTCGTTCTCAACGTCAGAGTTCCCAAAGAAGCGTGTCCCTTCAACCTCGCGCCCACCGCCAGCACGACGGCCATGGTCGTGATGGGCGACGCCTTGGCCATGGCCATCCTCGAGGCGCGCGGTTTTCGAAAACAAGACTTTGCCAAGTATCACCCGTCCGGCTCCATCGGCCGTGCCATGCTGTTGCGTGTCCGCGACATCATGCGGACGGGCTCCAGAAACCCAGTCGCCGCTCAGGGCCTGATGGTCAAGCAAGCGCTGCTGATCATGACGCGGGCCAAGGCCGGCAGCGTCAGCGTCGCCAACTCCCGCGGCAAATTGGTGGGAGTGTTCACCGACGGCGATTTGCGTCGGCACATGGCTTTGGATGAGGAGGTGCTCTCTTTGCCGTTGTCCAAGGTCATGACCCGACATCCGGTGACCATCCATCAGGACGCGCTGGCCGTGGAGGCGGTGAAACTTTTCGATCAACGAAACATCGACGATCTGATTGTGATTAATGCCCATCGCGAGCCGGTCGGCATGGTGGATTCGCAGGACTTGCCAAAGCTGAAACTCGTGTAAGCGTTTGCGGATCGCAATCGGACCGTTCTCTTGCGCGCTTTCGTAGCGGCTCAACAGCGGAAAGTGGATGCTGCGCCCTCCTCCTCCCCCACCTCATCACGAACCAGGAAACATTAAGAAACGTTCACGGCATCGCTGACTCCACTTCCAGGCCGACCACCATTTGATGATTCAGAAATCGTGTCCGCCCGCTCTCTGCCACGACCAGGATCGTCCGGCGGTCTGGATGCACCCAGATGAAGTCCGGGTGGTGTACGCGCAGACGTTCACCGTTTGGCAGGAGGATCGAGAAAGGAACAAACGGCGTTGCGTGCATCAAATCGAGTAACCGATCCACATTCATGATGGGTATTCTTATTGTCGAACGCTCTCCTGTCAACGGACCAATCCCGGCGTTCAGCAATTCTCATTATGACCCGTACGTAGTCCCGGCTTTAGCCGGCCAGCGCGAGAAAACCGGCTAAAGCCGGGACTACAAGCGGGTCGCAGGTCGCGCCTGTCGTCAAAATGAGAATTGCTGCCCGGCGTTTGGTTCTTGCGCCTTGCGCGGCAATTCCCATATGAATTCCGCGAAAAGCACCATGACCAAAACATCACTTGTCGCTCTGGTCTGCTTTGCAGGAGCGACGGCTTCCCTAACGTGGAGCCAGGACGCCATGCCCATCACCCATCAAAAAGCCCTGAAAGTTGAGCGGACGATCAAGAAAAAGGTCGAAACGAATTACCTTTTGTTTTTGCCGAAGGACTACCAAGCCAAAGGGACCCAACGCTGGCCGATGATCCTGTTTCTGCATGGCGCCGGTGAGCGCGGCACCAACTTGGCCAAGGTCACGATCCATGGTCCTCCCAAAATTGTGAAGGATAGGCCGGACTTCCCATTTATTCTCGTCTCCCCCCAATGTTCTCCAGGCCAAGTCTGGGACAACGACACGCTGCTGATGTTACTGGATGAAGTTGTGAGGAAACACAAGGTGGATACGAAACGAATCTATCTGACGGGCCTCAGCATGGGCGGGTACGGCGCCTGGAGCCTGGGCACTGCGCATCCGGAAAGGTTCGCGGCCATCGCGCCCATCTGTGGCGGGGGTGACATCATTCACGTGCTGTTGGCCAGCCGGACCAAGGCTCAAGCGTTGAAGACGCTTCCCGTCTGGGCTTTCCACGGCGCGAAGGATCCGATCGTGAAGGTGTCCGAATCCGAGAGAATGGTCAGCGCGCTGAAGGCCGCGGGATGCCAGGAGGTGAATCTCAAGGTTTATCCAGAAGCCGGGCATGATGCCTGGACGGAGACCTATAATAATCCGGAACTTTACGAGTGGTTTCTGAAGCACAGGCGAAAGTCTTCCGCTGGAGCCCAACTTGGTTCATGAGCCGAACCAAACGGGAATCGGTGCGCAGAGGGTCAAAGCCAGGGTCCGAAGGCCCCAACGGCAACCAACAATCTCTCTCGGCGCGGGCTTTCTCCAGCCACTCCATGGCGAGATCGGCTTTTTGACACAGAACCGCGACCTTCGATGGCCGGAGTGCAGGACCAAAGCCGGTCTGTTGGGTCACGACCTCCAGCTCGACCAGATCCCCGGCCTTGAGGAGCCGGGCGATGTAAGTGTTGGCCGCGTGGTAGGGAATGCCGCACATGGGGATGAGCCCGCGTTTGGTGAGAGCGACGTGCAGCAACTGGGTGCCCTGTTGCGCGTCTTCGAAAAACATCTCGTAGAAGTCGCCTAGGCGGAACAGGAGCAAGGCATCGGCCGGCAATTGGCCCTTGATCCGGCGATACTGAGCCATCATCGGAGTCAGTTGTGCGTCGCTCGGCATGAAGAAAACCGT
>JACQWK010000377.1 GCA_016209525.1 Verrucomicrobiota bacterium | reverse complement strand
CAGGCGAAGCCGAAGATTTTTCCCCATCGGACAGAAAACGGCCTGACGACTAGTTTTCCTTGAAACGCCGGTTGAATCAAACACGAGGAAACCGAGGGAACAGAGATGAGCGATTCTGGCGGGATGGATTTCCCCTGCGAATATCAACCTTGGGGACGGTTCGGCTTAGTCACCCGCTTTCTGCAGATTCTTTCTCTCTCCGTTTCCTCCGTTGTCTCCTGTCAAGACCAACGGGAGTTCATACGGCTATCGCACCGGTCCCACGGGAATCGACTCGTGAATTCGCCGCAGATCGCGGTCGGTGCCGGGCATGCCGGACGGGCCTTGAATCCACGGTTTCATTTTGCCGATCTGAATCGTGATCGGTTCCTGCCAGCGCCAGAGCTCGGAGTGGCCGTCGGCGAAACTCAGCACGCAACCGTTGTTATGTCGGGTGGCCGGAAAATCGATCCACCGCCAGTCCCCTTTGCCCGCCAGGAAAAAGCGGGCGTTGTCGATGCTGTGCTCGTGTTCGTCGATAAAAACAAACGCCTTGGCCGGAGGCGGATCTTTGATCTGGGAGAATCGGTGCCAGCAGGTCTGATCCCGCGGATCGGGAATATGGTTCATGAACATGTTCATCGCCACGGTGCGGAACCGGGGAATCTTGCCTTCATCGCGCACGGTGGAACGGTCCGCCGGGCACTTGTAGATTTTGATCGAGCGATTGTAGGAGAATAGCACGCCGTTCTCAATATTGGTGCTGTTGGTGTCTGTCCAGGCGTTGCCTTGAATCCACGTGTCCGGGGTCGCGTTGAATCCTTCGCGACCGCCGCCGCTGCTCGTGGCGTTGGGCGGCAACGCGTCATTGTAGTCATCGACATACATCAGCCAGCAAAGCTGGAGCTGGCGGTAATTGTTCAAACAAGCGATCTGCTGCCCCTTGCCCTTGGCCCGATTGAGCGCCGGCAGGAGCATTCCAGCCAGAATCGCAATGATCGCGATGACGACCAGCAGTTCGATGAGCGTGAAGGCACCGGAAGGCTGAGCGTTCGAGCGTTGAAGCGTGAAAGCGTCCAGGCGGCGCGGGAGGCAGTGCCTTGTAGATTGTGCGGCTGGCGGATGAAGGAGAGTTTGCGAATTTATGCTCAATGTCTTCCTGCTTTCACTTTCCCGCGCTGGACGCGGCGATCTCCACCTCGATCTCGCGCCAAGACATAGCCAACCAGAGTCGAACTACTCGGTCTTGGCCATAGGCAACCAGCGTGTTGCCATCGGGCGAAAAGGCCAGGGTGCTGAAGGGCTCAACACGGTCGCGCAACGTCGCTACCTCCTCCAGGATCGTCAGATTCCAGAGCTTGATCGTGCCGTCGAGGCTGCTGCTGGCCAGAGTCTTGCCGTCGGGTGCGAACGCAACCGAACAGACCCACCCTGCTTGGCCGCGAAACGTCTTGATCAGTTGCTGCCGCGACACGTTCCACAGCTTGACGGTGTTGTCTTCGCTGCCGGTAGCCAAAGTCCGGCCATCAGGCGAAAACGCCAGCGAGAGAATCTCACCGGAATGCCCACGCATCCTGGCAAGCGGTCGGGAGTTTGAGATATCCCAGAGCATGATGTCTCTTGCACTCGGGAACTTGGTGCTTTCAGGAGTTTCTGCGACCAAACCGGCCAGCATTTTGTTGTCAGGAGAGAACGCCAAACGAGTGACTTGACTGGCGTTTGCGCCGAGTATCAGTAGCTGTTTACGAGTGAGGAGGTCCCAAAGTCTTATTCGGTCGGCTCCGGCAATCGCCAGGAGTTTACCGTCCGTCGAAACTGCCCAACCCGAGTTACCCTTCTCGGGATATGGGAGAACCTCGATGGTCCGCCCAGTGGCGAGGTCCCAGATCCGCATGGTTTCGTCAGCGCTCGCCGTAATCAGTGTTTTGCTAATCGGGCTAAACGCCAGGTCGCTGATTCCTTTGAGGTGTCCTTCCAGGGTGAGGAATTCTTCCTGACCGGCGAGACCTCCGACCTTCACTCTCGTACCTCTGACTGCAGCCATCATGGTCCTGCCTTCCAGAGAGAATACTGATACGCGCCCAAGGCCAGGATGGACCCCTACGAAGGATTCTTCAGGTTGTGGACTGTGAACCGGACGATTGCTGATCGAGGGTACTCGATCTCCCGCCAGTACAGCCGGGCGCCACAAATTGACTGTCGTGTGGGAATCGTCAGCGTTCGTCAGCCAAACCTTCCACAGCCTGACCGTCCCGTCCTGGCTCGATGAGGCCAAGGTGCTCCCATCGGGAAACCAGGCCACCGAACTGGCCCAAGACTGATGGCCCAAAAGGGTTCTTAACTCCCGTCTCCTTTCGACGTCCCAAAGCTTGACGGTGCCATTGACGGAGGCCGAGGCCAGCGTTTTGCCATCGGGTGAAAACGCGACAGAAGTCACTCGCGCCTTATGCCCGACGAGCGGGGCGAGTTGCTGTCGCGCGTTCACGTCCCACAGGATAATCGTCTCGTCGTGGCTCGCGGAGGCCAGCGTGGGCCGAACTGGCGAAAACTCGAGGGCAACGACCAGCTCCGTGTGACCTTTAAGATCGGCAAGATGCGTCTTGGTGGCGACATCAAACAACCCTATGGATTCGTCGCCCTTGCCCCAGGCCAAAATTCTGCTGTCCGAAGAGAACGCGACCGACGGACGCGAGCTACGTTGTCCTCGAAACGTCGCATACACCGCTATGGGATCGAGATTCCAGACGATCACCGCTCCGTCGAAGCTTGCTGTCGCCAGCAGGTGCCCGTCCGGAGAAAAAGCGACGCGCTCGACTCGATCGACATGGTTCGTGAGTGTAGCCACCACCTGCCCGTGGGTGACACTCCAGAGCGTGACATTGGTGCTGAAACTAGAAGAAGCCAACCGCGACCCATCGGGCGAAAACGCAAGAGACCGAACCCACCCCAATTCCTGCAGCACCGCGAAATTTGTCTGCGTCCCGACGTTCCACAGCCTGATCGCGCCGCCTCTGCATCCGGCAGCCAACTGGCTGCCGTCGGGCGAGATCGCCACACATTGCACGACGTCCTTTTGATCCAACGGCCGGAAGCCAGGGTGGCGACACAAACCTTGGAGGTACCGGTACTCAAAGCCGCGCAGGTCCAGTTCGTCTGGTCTGGGCCGCCAGACGTCCAGGAGTTCCTTCGCACGCGCCAGGTTGCCATTCTCCCAGTATTGATGGGCGAGATTGATCTGGGCCGCGTAGAGGGTGTACCGAGTTTGAATTAAAGCCTTCTCTCGCGCAGCCGATTGCCATAGCACGCCGATGAAGCCTAAGGTGGACACGATAAATAGCGCCGCCAGTGAACTCGCCAAGGCTGGCTTCCGTCCGCACCAGCGCCAGAGTCTTTCCGGCCTGCCGACCGGTCGAGCTCGGATCGGTTCATCGCGGAGGAAACACCCGAGTTCATCCGCCAGCGCCTGTGCGGACGCATACCGTCGCGCCGGCTCTTTCTCCAAACACTTCAAGCAAATCGTCTCCAGGTCACGCGGAATACTTGGGTTCAAGAGTCGCGGGGACACTGGATCGCTTGTCAGCACCTGTTGCAACGTTTCCGTCGGCGTTTCCGCATGGAACGGCGGGCGCTCGGTCAACAGATGGTAGAGAATGGCTCCCAGACCATACACATCGCTCCATGCTCCCACGCTCCACGCTTTTCCACTCTCCCGCTTCGCGCCAGCCTGTTCCGGCGGCAGGTAGTT
>JACQWK010000396.1 GCA_016209525.1 Verrucomicrobiota bacterium | reverse complement strand
TGAGAAGACCGCGAGATGGACGACAGCTCGGCGTTCGTAGTCCCGGCTTTAGCCGGTCCGGGCCGCCTAAAGGCGGGACTACAAACCTTTTCCGTGTAGTCCATCCCACAGTCTCCTCCGTATGTCGTCCCTCGTCCTCGAACACGACCGCTTTCGATTGCGAGGACTAGGACGACAACAAGCACGAGTAGATTCGTGCGGTCTGGGGGCTCTACCGTTCTGCGACTGGACGGAGGCCGTCGGATCGAGGAAGGTGCGTTCGATGATGCGTGACATTAAATCTCTCACTCTGGAGGAACTCAAAGCCCTGTTCAAAGACTGGAAAGAACCTCCCTACCGCGTCTCCCAACTGTTGGAGTGGCTGTACCTCCATCGCGCGACGGGATGGAGCCTGATGAGGAACATGCCGGGCTTGCTCCGCGATCGGCTCGCTCAGCACTTTTCCCTGAAAATTCTGGAGTTGGTTCTGAAACAGGGCTCGGAGGACACGACTCAGAAATTTCTCTGGCGGCTTCCGGACGGCTCTCTCGTGGAAAGTGTCTTGATCCCGGCCAACCCCGCGCTCTACGGCGAAGCCAGCGATCGGCATACGCTCTGCGTTTCCACTCAGGTAGGCTGCGCGTACGGATGCAAGTTTTGCGCCAGCGGACTCGATGGCTGGAAGCGAAACCTTGCGGCTGAGGAAATTGTCGAACAGGTCTTGGCGGTTGAGCGCTGGCACGAGCGGGAGAATCTCAAATCTCAATTTTCAAATCTGAAATCGACACGGGCCGGTTCACGCGAAGCGCCCCCGGTTCCACGCTCTGCTTCGCCCCGCTTGATCAACAACCTCGTGATCATGGGCATGGGGGAGCCTCTGGCGAACTATGATCAGCTCCTCAAAGCTCTGCAAATTCTGAATGCACCTTGGGGCGGCAACATCGGAGCGCGCAAGATGACGATCTCCACCAGCGGCTTGGCGCCCCAAATTCGCAAGTTGGCCGACGAACCACTTCAGTTCCGGCTCGCCATTTCATTGCACGGCGCCACGGACGAAGTCCGCAGCCGGATCATGCCCGTGAACCGGAAGTATCCGCTCCGCGAATTGATTTCGGCGTGCGAGTATTACCGGGAGAAAAACGGCCGGATGCTCACCCTCGAGTACATCCTCATCAGCGGGGTCAACGATGCCCTGGATCAAGTTGAGCCACTGGCACGGTTGGCGCGTCGCTTGAACGCGAAGGTGAACTTGATTCCGTACAACGAGGTGGAGGGATTGCCTTGGCAGCGTCCATCGGAGGCTGTGCAAGAGGGATTCCTCCGGGCTTTGACTCGCTTAAAGGTCGCGGCCACGCTGCGGTGCGAGAAAGGGCACGATATCGACGCTGCGTGCGGCCAGTTGCGACTGAAGACGGAGCGCGCATTGCATCGAGTGGAAGCGCCGACTGCCAGGGGCTGAGTCGGGTCCAAACTGCCGGACTGAGGACGGGCCCATTCCACGCGGTGCGCCTGAATTGCTGGCTACGATCCAGTCCGAATAATGGGTGGCGCGGGCAACCTGCCCGCCCCGGTCGGCAACTTGCCGT
Source organism: Verrucomicrobiota bacterium (assembly GCA_016209525.1). Classification (GTDB taxonomy): domain Bacteria; phylum Verrucomicrobiota; class Verrucomicrobiia; order Limisphaerales; family SIBE01; genus VHCZ01. The sequence continues at coordinate 6,885 of JACQWK010000396.1, read as the reverse complement.
CCGGAACGGCGGCGGGCGTCGAAGTGAAGCCAATGCCAGCATGATTCATCGACGCCACGTACGTTCCGTCCGGCAAGTTGCCGGACGCCGGAGTTTGGACATAGTTGTGGGCTGTGAAGGTCAAAAATTGGGAGCGACTCAAGCCTGGCTTTCGAAATGAGGCACAAGCTCAGCCACGGAGTGGCGCCAGCCCATAGCCCACGGCGGAAGCCTATCGTTCCAAAAGGCGGTTGGCTCAACTCTTGAACCAGCATCGCCATGCTGAACGTGCCGTTTTTTTGAGTTCGTAAAAGGTGAGGACCGAGCGCACTTGCCGCGGGGTCAACCGGATGCCTTGGCGGTGCAACCGGCTGGCCAGTGCGGGCGCTGAGATTTGCGGGCTTTGGATCAGGCACCTTAACAGGCTGATGACCTCCAGGGCGCATAGGGGAGAGTTGCAGTTGCTCACGCAGAGCTCCTTTGGTGGCGATGCGTCGCTGACGCAGCCGTTGGATGACCCGTTGTTCACTCTCGCCACTGCGTGGCGATCCGCGCTACCCGCGGTCAAAAATTGAACTCCAGTTGCAGCCAGAATTTTTGCACGTCGAGCGGCGAGGCGAAGGAGGGAAGCATCGCGTCCTTGCCGTCGTAGAAGGCGTACTTCGCCAGCGCCGTCCAGTTTTTGCCCAGCTTCTTGCTGAGCTGCACGTCGAACTCCTGCCCAAAATCCCCGCTCCCGCTGCCGGCGTCGAACTTGTGGTACACAAACCGCAGCGGCACTTGCCACGGCAGCGTGTATTGCGCAAATCCGTAGATGTCCTGCAAGCCGGCAGCCGGTGTGTTCAGAAACACGTCCGCCCAGCCGTTGAACGCGTGGAGCGTCGCGAGCGGCGTGCGGAAGCCCTGGTTGTTATCCGAGCCGAGCAATTCATAGCCGCCGCCCAGCGCGAACTTCTTCACGGTCCCGCCCAATTCGACGTTCCAATACCCGGTGTCGTAAGCGAGCGGGCTTTTGCCGTAATCGGTTTGCCAGGCAAACTCCGCGCGATAGGCGAGATTGAGGTTTTCTCCCACGGGCGCTGTGCCCGCGAAATAGCCGCCGTACGTCGCGGTCGAATTGCCCAGGGAAGCCGGCGCGGAATTTTCCAGATCCAGCAAGTACGTGTAACCGACAAACCGGCCATATTTCCATCCGCTGTAGGCGACGTTCATCAAATGCGAATCGGACTCGAAATCCCGATTGATCGCCGGCAATCCGGTCACGTCGCCAAACACGCGGCGCACGTCCCACACGTAGCCGTAGAAGACCGACAGGTCCTTGATTGGTTTAACTTCCATCGAGGCGGCATCGAACGTCTGCATATTCTGCCGCCAGCCGACGTCTCCGATGAACCGATGGTTGTCCAGCACGATGCGTTGCCGTCCGCCTTTGAGGGACAAGTTCAAATTCGTGGAAGCATAGCTCACCCAAGCCTGGTTGAGTTCGGTGGTTTCGGGATCCGCGATCACCGTTCGGCCGGGCTGGCCGTTGGACCCGGCGGCGTTGTAATTGTCCGAATCGATCAGGCTGACGACGTTTTCGCCTTCGAGCATGCCCTGGAATCCGTAAAGCGAGCCGCTGGTCAAACCGAAGCGCGTGCGAAGCGTGAGCGCGTTGGATTCCTTCAAGTCCGCAGCGCCGAGGCCATCCTGGTCCGCCTGCTCCCAACGCAAGCGAGAGTTGATCGAGAGTTTGCTCTTGCCGATGGCGTCGGGCAGCTCCGTACTGAACAAGCTGTTGAAAGTGCCGGTCTCGGCGGGCTTGGGCGCAGCAGCCGCGGGTTTCGCGGCGGCTGCCGGCATTGGCGACGCCGGCTGGCCTGTTCCGGGCAGGATGTACGGCTTTTCCTGAGCATAGACTGAGGCTGTGATGGCCAACACCAGAACGCTGCCGCAGGTCAACGGGGAGGTTTGGTTTCGTTTGATTGTCATTTGAACTTTCACTTTCAGTTACATGTGATTCATCTCAAGTCCGGCCGTTAAAGAACCAGAAACCACGCATAGAGACGGATGAGAGTATGGCAAACGGTTCACCGCGGAGTTGATCTTCATCAAGCCTTGGAATCCGTGTTCATCCGCAGTGGCTCTCCATGAACCAATCCCCCTCACCCCTTCCCTCTCCCCCAGTGGGGGGAGAGGGAAGGGGTGAGGGAGATTCCCATCGGTTCAAGGCCCGCGAGCAGGTCCGAAAGGGACACGAAGCTTCCCGGACTCATGGTGTCGCGCCTTTGCGAGAAAGAGCGTGACATTCCATTCCGACATCTTTGGAGTCGCGATTCATGGCGCGATCCAGGGATGCTCGTTTGTCAGCGCGTCCCCCGCCTTCGTTTGGCGGCGCACCAGAGGTGACGGTGCTGGCGGGCGACCGCTTGATGTGAGCGCGCTCGTGGAGGAACGTCATCAGGTACTCGCGCATTTCGTAATAAGCCGGATGCTCTAACACCGCTTTGCGGTCGCGCGGGCGCGGGAATCTGACTTCCAAAATGTCGCCCACTTCGGCTTCGGGGCCATTGGTCATCATCACGACGCGATCGGCCAGGAACAGGGCTTCGTCCACGTCGTGGGTCACCTGAAGCGCCGTAAGCCGCGTGCGGGACCAAATGTCAATCAACACTTGCTGCAACTCGAAGCGCGTCAGGGAATCGAGCATGCCGAACGGTTCGTCGAGCAAAAGCATCTTCGGCTTGAGCGCGAACGCGCGCGCGATGCCGACGCGCTGTTTCATGCCTTGCGAAAGCTCGGACGGCGTTTTGTGCAGCGCGTCACCCAGCCCGACGACAGTCAGATAGTACTCCGCAATTTGCCGGCGCTCTTCCCGGGTCGCGGTGTAGAAGACTTGATTCACTCCCAGCAGAACGTTTTCAAACGCTGTGAGCCAGGGGAGCAAGCATGGCGATTGAAAGACGACGCCGCGGTCCGGACCGGGTCCGACCAGCTCTTTGCCGGCGAGAATGATTCCACCACCGGTGATATCGTTCAACCCGGCAAGCATGGAGAGCACGGTGGACTTGCCGCAGCCCGAATGGCCGATCAGGCAGACAAATTCACCCTGGGCGATGCGCAAGTTGAAATCCTTGACGATGACGGCCGGGCCCTTGGGCGTCGGATAAATCTTCGTCAGATTCGAGAGTTCGACGTAGAAGGACATCAAATTTATGATTTACGATTGATGATTGATGATTTGGGAGGATCCAGTGCGATCTCTGGTTGCTGTGACCAAGAAGGCTCTTCAACGCCGCCCGCACAACCACCCGAAATCATAAATCGTAAATCGTAAATCATAAATTCATCGCCACTGTTTCGCGTTTCTCCTCGCGGTGGCGTCGAGCCCGGGGACGCCCGGCCCACATCGGACGCGGAGCGCTCAAATCTTCGGGCTCGACGTCAGGCAAAGTGAGTTTGCGGCTCACGGTGACGCGCTTGCGGCCGCCTTCGCCGAGCAGCCAATCGACAATGCGCCGGCGAATCTCTTTGAAGCGCGGGTCATGATTGATCGCTTTGCGGTCGCGCGGCCGCGCAATTGTGACGTGGATTTCCGGCCCCAACGAAGCGCCCGGACCAGCGCTCAATGGAATGATTCGGTCCGCGAGCAGGATGGCTTCATCCGGATCATTGGTGATGAGGACGATGGTCTTGCCGGACTCCTGGCAGAGGCGGCTGATTTCCTCTTGCAGCGTGGCGCGCGTGAGGGCGTCGAGGGCGCTGAGCGGTTCGTCCAGCAGAAGAACTTGCGGATCCATGGCCAGTGCCCGGGCGACGCTGACGCGCTGTCGCATGCCGCCGGAGAGTTCGCCGGGCCGCTTTTCGCGCGCAGGAGTGAGGTTGACCATCGCGATAAATTTCTCCGCTTGCTCCCGCTTTTTGGCCGTGGCCGCATTGGGAAAGACCTGCTCCACGGCCAGCAGAATGTTCTCATAGACGGTCAGCCACGGGAGCAACGAATAATTTTGAAATACGATCCCGCGGTCCGGACCGGGACCCGTGATCTCGACATCATTCAAAGTCAGCGAGCCTTCGTCCGGCGCGAACAGGCCGGCGATGAGATTGATGAGCGTCGTCTTGCCCGCGCCGGAGTACCCGACGATGGCGACAAATTCGCCCTTTTCCACGGCGAGGTTGATGTCCTGGAGCACCGCCGTGCGGGTGGCGCTCGAGCCGTAGCTTTTGCTGACGTGTTTGAGTTCTAAAAAGGCCACAGGATTGATGATTTAGGATTTATGATTGATGAGTTCCTCAACAAGATCACCATTGTGTTGGAGGAGGCGGACGAATCGGACCTGTGGATTGAAATTGCCAAACGCGCTGGCCTGGTCAAACCGAAGCGCATTGAAAGCCTTCAGGCCGAGGCGATCGAACTCGTTAAAATCTTCAACGCCACGCGCACGACCGCCCGAAATCATAAATCGTAAATCGTAAATCATAAATGTTTCAGGCTGTCTTGAATCTCCGTTCCACCACGCTCATCAGCCGGTCGAGCAGGAAACCCACGATACCGATGGTCAGGATGCACAGAATGATCCGCGAATAGTTCAGCGCGTTGTACTCCTGCCAGAGAAAGCCGCCCACGCCCGGACGCCCCGTCAGCATTTCGGCCGCCACAATCACCAGCCACGCAATGCCCAAGCTCAGGCGAAAACCGGTGAACATGTACGGCAGCGTCGCCGGCACAAGGACTTTCCACAGCGTTTTCCACCGGGAAAGCTTCAGCACCTTTGCGACGTTCAGGTAATCCTGCGGCACCGAGCGCACTCCGACGGCGGTGTTGAGCACGGTCGGCCACATCGCGCAGATCGCGATGGTGAACAGCGCGCCCAGCTCCGAGGCTTGCTTGCCCGCGCCGAGGAACAGCACCAATCCAAGCGGCAGCCACGCCAGCGGCGAAACCGGCCGGAGAATTTGAATGATCGGGTCGAACGTCTTGGTGAAGGGCTTGGAGAGGCCCAGCATGAAGCCGACCGGCGTGCCCATGAGCAAGGCGATGGCATAGCCCTTGGCCACGAGGACGAGCGAATACCAGGTAAAGCGGAGGATGCCCTGGTCCATTTCGCCGCGTTTGGCGAAGGGCTTCAGGACATACTCGCGGCTGTCGGACCACGTCTTGCCGGGTGACGGCAGGTCTTTCGAAACGGTCTTGCTCAGGATGTGCCAGGCGAGGATCGCGAGAGCGAAGCCCACCATCGGAAGAATGAGCCAGTCTAGTTGGAGTTTTTTCATGGCGTGCCGTCAAGAGGCGGTAATTAGTGATCAGTAATCAGTATTCAGTATTCAGTGGTTGGCGGGTCGATGTCAGCACGGCGTAGCGTAGCCGTCTCGGCTGCGAGTTTTGGCGGCGTCTCGCCGCCAAAACATTCCATGCTTGGGACAGCCCTGTTCCGCGCACCGGGACGGTGCAGGAACTCGCAGGCGCGGACGCCTGCGCTACGCCAAACAAATGCGCCCCACTAGGGGAAAGCGGAGGGGTGGGTTGATGCAGGGATTCCACGACTCTTTGATTGCACATTGCGGCATTGCTGGCTGTTGGTTTTCGAAGTGCCTTCACAATCTCTTCCCATCCGCGGTGGTTCAACCTTTCACGTTGTTCACCGCAAATCCCTTCGCGTAAGCCTCGAGATCGCCCGACGGATCGAACTTCACGCCGTCAAACATCGTCCAGGCGCCGTTGTCTTCGCCGCGGTTGATGACCCCGATCTCCTTCATTGCTTCGAGGTAGATGTCCGGTCGCATCACCTGTTGGGTCACGCCTTCATAGTCCGGCGCGCCTTCCACCATGCCCCAGCGGCGGAATTGAGTGAGCCACCACTTCGCGTAGCCCGGCTGCGGGTAGTTGCAGTTGCGCCTGGAGAAATGCATGTAGAACTCGTCTTGCATGGTCCGCCCGTCGCCGTAATCGAGTTTGCCCTGGAGCCGGCCGAGAATGATTTCCTTCGGACAATTGATGTAGGTGGCTTGCGAAACGATGGCGCACTGTTCGGGACGATTCTCCATGTTGTCCAACCACACGCTCGCTTCGTGCAGCGCTTTAAGGCAGGCCTTGACGGACCGGGGATTCTTCTCCGCGAACTCGGATGTGAACGCGCAGACCTTTTCCGGATGATCCTTCCACATATCCTGCGTGGTCACCGAAGTGAATCCAATCTTGTCCGCGATGGCGCGCGCGTTCCACGGCTCGCCCACGCAAAAGCCGTCCATCTTTCCGATCTTCATGTTGGCGACCATTTGCGGCGGGGGAATCGTGATGAGCGAAATATCTTTGTCCGGATTGACTCCGCCCGCGCCAAGGTAATAGCGCATCCACATCGCGTGCGTGCCGGGCGGAAACGTCATGGCGAACGTGAGCGGCTCCCCCTTTTTCTTCGCTTCAACCAGGAACGGCTGAATGGCCTTGGGATCGCCTTGAATTTTCTTTCTCCAATCGGCCTTCAAGGTGATCGCCTGGCCGTTGCGGTTGAGCAGCCACGGAATGATCATCGGCTTTTTCGGCGAGCCGAGCAGCCCCATGGTGCTGGCAATGGGCATGCCGATAAGCATGTGCGTGGCCTGGTTGTCGCCGGTGGACAGTGAATCGCGAATGGCCGCCCAGTTCGCGCCCTTGGCCACGACGGAGTTGATGCCGTGCTTTTTGAAGAATCCTTTTTCGTGCGCGATGACAATGGGCGAGCAATCGGTCAGCGCGATGATGCCGAACTTCAGGGTGGAAGTTTCGGGCGCATCGCTGGCATAGACGCTGCCCACCCACCCTTTGGGCAGGCTGGCGAACAGGGCGGTGGCCGTCAGCCCCTTCGCCGTGCGACGAAAGAATTGGCGGCGGGTCAATGCAGGAGGCACGACAGAATTCTTTGTAGCGCAGACTTGCAGTCTGCTGTATCG
>JACQWK010000382.1 GCA_016209525.1 Verrucomicrobiota bacterium | reverse complement strand
CGCCGCAGTCGAGCCAGCGCTCAGGCAGGTTTCATACGCCCGCTGTGCCCAGGGCAGCACTGGGGACTGCGACCATTTCCGCCTTCATGCAGCAGCCTGCGGATTTCTTTTGTAAAGAAATCGGGCCGGGGCAGCACCGGCTGAAGGCTCCATTCTTTCGCTCGCGTATGTGCCAGCGCACGGTCACTGGGTTTGCGCGAAGCGCCGTGGCCGGCACGCTAGTGCCCGCGAGCACCAACCTTCGCTCGCCGAGCTTCCGCCTTTGCGTTCCGCTTCGGCGGACAGGCCGGACTGGCGGGCCAATTCAGGCCTGCAAGCATTAAAGTGATGCAACGGACTTTTAATCCGTTGAACAGGGAGCGTTACCCTGGCGGGCCACCAGCCTTCGCTCGCAGCGCAGCGGAAAGCGAAGGCGGCGCGCCGTAGTTCCTGCTATTTCTGAACCGAAGGCGGGCAATTGACGTTTCTGATGCGAGCTACGGCTGGCAGGCCAATTCCATTGCCGGGTCGTCTAATTAGCAGGACATCGCCCTTTGAAGGCGAGCGTGGTGGTGCGACTGCATTTCGCGTTAGCGAACCTCTCTTACTGGGCACCTGACTTGCAAGGCTTGGGAAGCCCATCCATCCCCGGCAGCCAATTTCCGCCCGGTGGTGAAGTAGAATCACGTCTGGCCTACACCCAGAAGTCGGAGGGGCAGAACCTTCTCGGGCGACCAGCCTTCGCTCGCGCAGACGCGAGCTACGGCTGGCGGGCCTGATCAAACAGCGGCCGGGCCTGTCCGCCGAAGCGCCCAGCGCGAAGGCGGAAGCAAAGCCAGGCGAGGCAACCACTCTCATTTTTGATTTGCGATTTGCGATTTACGATTTGAAACGATGCCGCGGGCAACAAAGAACAAACACCGAGGCGTAATACTTGAAACGTGATGCGTGAAAGGAATGACAGTAAGGCGTTCATTCACGTTTCACGCATCACGGGAAATTTATGACCGACATACTGAACAAATCGATTGTGCTGGTCCTGAACCGCAACTGGCAGGCGATTAACATTCGCACGCCCGCCGAAGCATTCTGCCAAATGGCGACGAACGTCGCGACCGCCCTGGAGATTGAAGGCGAGAACCATGTTCGTCCTGTGACCTGGGACGAGTGGATCACGCTGCCGATCCGCGACAGCGACAACGCCGTTCACACAGTGCGCGGCGCGATCCGCGTACCGACGGTGATTGTCGCGCTGAACTTCGCCAAAGTGCCCAAGAAACGCCCGAAGCTCTGCGCGAGGTCGATTCGCGAGCGCGATGGCAACCGTTGCCAGTACACCGGTAAGTTGCTGCGCCCGGACGAAGGCAGTCTCGACCACGTGCTCCCCCGTTCGCGCGGTGGCAAGGACGAGTGGGGAAATCTCGTCTGGTCCGACAAAGCCGTGAACGCGCGCAAGGGCAACCGCCTGCCGCATGAGGCCGGCTTGAGGCTGCTCAACGTACCGCGCGCTCCGAAAGAGTTACCGGTCACGGCGCTTATCCGTAACGCACACGCGGTCGCAGATTGGAGACTGTTCGTAAAAGAATGACAAGGAAGTGCCTTGACCCAAGCGGGAGAGTGGGCGTCGCAAGCTCGCTCTCCCGCCAAACCAGGATTGAACAAACATCGTGAATGACTTGCTGACACTATTTCGGCCCGTCGGACCGAAAGAACAGGAGCTGATTCGTGCCGCTGGCAATCGCGCTTTTCCTCCTCGATTGCCGGAGCAACCAATCTTTTATCCGGTGCTCGAAGAAGCATATGCCATTCAAATCGCTCGCGATTGGAAGGTGAGGGATTCAGGTGTGGGATACGTAACACGATTTCGCGTTCGCAAAGATTTCGTGGCAAGATATCAGGTTCAGACAGTCGGCAATTCGGATCATCAGGAACTTTGGGTTCCAGCGGAAGACCTGGCAGCCTTCAATGACAACATTGTTGGCCAGATAGAAGTCATCGCAGAATTCAGGAAGTGATATCGACAATGAGTACAGATAATCCAACCCAGATCCATGCAACGGGTGAGGCCACGGGCTTCATTCCGGCGCCAGGCGGCAAGGGCAAGCCGATCACCGTCATAGGCACGAACTCGATTCGTGCCGGCTTCGACGCAACTTGCCTCCAGCAGTCGCTGAATGCTCGCGGCGCTCCAGGAGTAACTGATCTTGTGCTCAATCCCGACGCGCACGCGGGTTATGGCGCGCCTGTCGGCTGCGTCCTCACGTCGCCCACGCACATTTATCCCGGGCCAGTCGGCGTGGACATCAAATGCTCGATGAGTTTCCTGCAACTCGATCTGCCCGGCGAGCAACTCGCAGACAAGCTGCTTCGTCGTGCATTGATCAACGCGATTCTCGAACGCACCCCGACCGGCCCAGGTCGCGGCCAGCGTTGCGTCCGCAAGGCGCGCAAGGTGGGGAGCAACTCGGTATCAAAGTCACGACCGACGGTGCTTCGGCTGAAGTCTGCCATGCTCTCGGCATTCCATTGGAATGGGCGCAGCGTTGTGAAGATGCCGCGCACGTTGGCTACGACGGTTCGCGCGATGCTCTTGCAACACGACTCGACCGGCTATTCCATGAAGGTCGCTTCGCGAACTTTGCGGAAAAGATCCGCCAACTTGGATCGTATGGCGGCGGCAACGATTTCGGCGAATGCGAAGAGGTTCGCTTGGCGGACAACGATCGTGCGCGCCGCATTTCAGAAGTATTTGGCCTGCGGGATCGCTGCGCCGGTTTCTTGTCGCACTGCGGGTTGCGCGGATTCGGTTATGCCTTGGCGAGTGGACAATTTCGCGCCTTACAGCAGAAGTTTGCCGCCTGGGATATCCCGCTGCCGGGCGATGATCGCGAACTGGTCTATGCGCCGCTCGGCACACCGGAAGCCAACGCGTATCTCGATGATCTGGCGCTGGGCGCAAACTTCGCGACTGTAAATCATTTGCTCATCAATGCGCTCGTGCTCGAAGCGTTCGAAGAAGTGATTCCGAGCGTGAAGGGTTCACTCGTGTACTTCATCAGCCACAACATTGCGCGGAAGGAATTGCTGCCTGATGGCCACGGTGGCTTCTCGGGCGAAGGTTGGGTGCATCGCAAAGGCGCAACGCGCGCGTTCCCGGCAGGTCATCCATCCCTGAAGGAGACGCCGTTTGCCGAGACGGGACATCCGATCTTGCTGCCGGGTAATCCTTGCGCTGGCAGTGTGATTATGGTTGCCGAGGCTGGAGCGGAGAAGAGCGCGTATTCGGTAAACCATGGCGCCGGCCGTTGCATGGGACGCAAGGCTGCTGATCGCGCGCTCGATCAAAAGACCGTGGACGAGGAGTTCGTCGCGCAGGACATTCTTACGAATTGTCGTCAATATCCGAAGGACGAAGCCCCCGCCGCGTACAAAGACTTCGACGCGGTGCTCGACTCGGTCAAAACCGCTGGGCTTGCGTGCGAAGTCGCGAGATTGCAAGCGCGGTTTGTTATCAAAGACGCTGATTCCAGCCTGCGTGGTGCCGCCTGAATCTCGTCTTTTCTTGCAGAGCCGTCTAACCTATGAAGGATGTCGGACGTTACACAAATTCTGCGCGAGATTGGAGACGGCAAGCAGCAATCAGCGGAGCAGTTGCTTTCGCTCGTTTACACAGAGCTCAAGCAGATTGCGGCCCAAAAGATGGCCGGCGAAGCCCCGGGAAATACGCTTCAGCCAACGGCGTTGGTCCATGAAGCCTGGATAAAACTGGTTGGAGACGGCGACCCGCACTTCGAGAACAGAGCGCACTTTTTCTCAGCCGCCGCAGAAGCGATGCGCCGCATCCTCGTGGACTCGGCTCGTCGAAAGCACGCAGCTAAGCGTGGTAGTGGTTTAGCGCATGAGGAACTCAAGGAGGAGCATTGGGTGGAACACGGGCCGTCGGAGGAACTTCTGGCGGTTGACGAAGCGCTCGATATCCTGGCTAAGGAGGACCCTGCCGCAGCGAACCTCGTTAAGCTTCGTTATTTTGCCGGGATGAGCATGAATGAGGCAGCGGCGACCATGGGGATGTCCTTGCGAAGCACGGAGGCATTGTGGACGTATGTGCGAGCCTGGTTGCGACGGCAAATTCGGGGACAGGGTTCGACGCCTGAATAAACTTAGTTTGCGGGTTCTTCTTTCGTTTTCCGCCTGTTACGCCAGATCAATGCTCGAAGCCGTGAACCTAAAAACCGCAGTTTGGATTAACCACAGAGAACTCAAAGAGCACAGAGAGAAGACTAAAGAATAACCAGAAGATCTCACCCTCAAGGTGAATCGCCTTCGGGACAAAGTGCCATTCCGGACTTGATACCATTCAGGGCTCTACTCTTTGTGTTCTCTGTGCTCTCTGTGGTTCAAATGCCGTTTTAACGATGAAATGAATCGGGAACGCGAAATTTTTCAGAAAGTTT
>JACQWK010000381.1 GCA_016209525.1 Verrucomicrobiota bacterium | reverse complement strand
TGATGATGGGCGACCTGCTGAAGAACATGCGTTCGAGCCAGATTTTCAGCGTGTGCGGGCTGCCGGAGGTGAGGGTGTTCAAAGTTCAAGGTTCAACGTTCAAAGTTGACTACAAGGCAAAGGCGGAGACGCAGTATCAGGTCGAGTTGCTGGGGCTCGACGTGTTCGATCCGATCAGCATGGAAGTGGACCATCAAAGCGGTAACGACGTGCCGGCGTGGTTTTTGGACACGAACTACAACGGTCTTTGCTTCCACGTCAGCCAGGCCTTCTTCCCGCGAACGGGCGCATGGGAAAATCTGAAGAAGGCACTGAAGGGTGATTACGAGGAATCGGTGTGGGATCATTTGGCTGGAACCGTCAGCGCGCCCTTCGCCGGCGGCGAGCACGCACAGGTTGCTGTGAAGGTCATTGATCAGCGCGGGAATGAATTGCTGGTAGTAAAGAGCTTGAAGGAGGTCACGTGAAGCAGGAAAGCCTTTTCAAGCTTCTGAAAGAAGGCGTCGAAGTACTCGTCCGCAACGCCAATCCTTGGTGGCGGGGCGAGGAACTGCCAGGGGTGCCGCCGTTTCGGCGTTGGGCATTTGACCCGGTCCTTGAGAGTTTGCAGAAGGGAATGTCACCCGCCACGGTGCTGCGGGGGCCGCGCCAGATTGGCAAAACAACGTTGCTCAATCAGATCATTCAGAGACTGCTGGCGGACGGCGTTGCGCCGAATCGTATCTTCCGCCTTCAATTCGACGATTTGCCCGGTTTGAAGAAACTTTCGATGCCGTTCATCGAACTGTCGGACTGGTATTCCAAAAACATCCTGCGCCAGACGCTGAATCAGGCAGCGAATGAAGGGCAGTCGCCGTTTTTGTTTCTGGATGAAGTGCAGAACCTCGCGGATTGGGCGCCCCAGCTCAAGCACCTGGTGGACATCGGAAGGGTGCGAGCGTTGGTAACCGGCAGTTCGGCGCTGCGGATCGAAGCAGGTCGAGACAGTCTGGCCGGGCGCATCACGACGTTCGAGATGGGGCCGCTGTTATTGCGGGAAATCGGGGATCTGCGCGGTTTTGGAAGTGTGCCGGCGTATCTGCCGCACCATGGGCTTGGACCGCTGAAAGAAAAGACATTTTGGGAGGAACTCCGGGCATTTGGAGAGACACACCGCCGTTTGCGGAATCAGGCATTCGCAGCGTTCTCGGAGCGCGGCGCTTATCCAGTTGCTCAGGTGCGCACGGACATGACGTGGGAAAAAGTCGCTGATTTCCTGAACGAAACGGTGATTCGTCGCGCCATCCAGCACGATCTGCGGATGGGGCCAAAAGGGCAGAAGCGCGATGAACACCTCCTGGAAGAAGTCTTCCGATTGGCGTGCCGTTACGTGGGGCAATCCCCGTCGCAGACGCTGTATTTGACGGAAATCAAGCGCGCGATGAATGCCAACATCGGCTGGCAGCGCATCTTCAACTATCTGAAGTTTCTCGACGGCACGTTGCTGGTCCGCCTCATCGAACCGCTTGAACTGCGTCTGAAACGACGACGTGGAGCGTCCAAGATTTGTCTTTGCGATCACACCCTGCGCGCCGCCTGGCTACAGGAAAACATTCCCCTCTCACCGGAGGGGTTGCAAGCGGCGCCGCATTTGGCCGACCTTGCAGGCCGCGTGGCGGAAAGCGCCGCCGGCTATTTTCTACGTTCCATCATCGGGTTGGACGTGGCGCATTTCCCGGAACGAGGCGCTGAACCAGAAGTGGACTTCGTCCTGACGATTGGCGAGCAGCGCATCCCGATCGAGGTCAAGTTTCGTCGGCGAATTGATTTCCAGGACACCCACGGCTTGCGCTCTTTCATCGAAAAGGCTCATTACAACGCTCCGTTTGGCATTCTGGTCACACAGTTGGACGAGATTCCGGTTCAGGACCCGCGCATTGTGTGTCTGCCGTTATCCGCTTTGCTGTCGATGCGATAACGCGGAGAGAAAATGAATTGAAAATGACAGCTCGACAGATGACGGCTGGAGAACACGCCCAAGGATACGCCATCTGCGGTTGCGAGAAGTATGCGTTCGTATGGAAGTCTGATTGGTTGCGCTGGATGCCGCCGGATTACCACGGCGAATTTTCCACGGCTGCGGCGTGTGGATGTGTTCGGTTGAGGAACTGCGGATGGCGGAAGACGCGAAGCGGCGAGGCGAGTTGCCAGACCGGCGGCGGAAGGACGACGATCAATAGTCGAACGCATGAGCAGCTACGAAGTTCCAGAGCCAATCATCAATTCGCCGTTCGGCGAGCCGAAGCAGCATTGGCACATCGAGGAAGGCGAAGAACCGGAACTCCGTCCGGGACGGCGGCCCGCGATGTATTTCTATCGCGACCCCAAAGCCAAGCCGGATCGAAATCAGCAGGGTAACGTCAGCATCGCGATTGAACTGAAGCTGGTAAATCGCATCCGGGAGCGGGTGGCGGCATGGCGGGCGCAAGGCTATTCAGGTGTGACGCGGACGACCTACGCGTTGCTGCACTGGTGGCGGCGGGACGGACGAGAGAAGCGCTTGTTCTTCGCTCAACTGGAGGCTGCCGAGACGGTCATCTTTATGACGGAAGCGCGGCCGGACTTCCGCCAAGGCGTGGAAATTCCGCGCGATGAGCCAAGCGATGAGAAGAAAGCCGAAGGCTACAGCGGCTTTCTCCGATACGGCTGCAAGATGGCAACCGGTTCGGGTAAAACCACCGTAATGGGAATGTTGGCGGCATGGAGCATCCTGAACAAGGTGAACGACCGAAGTGATGGCCGATTCTCAGACGTGGTGTTGATTCTTTGTCCAAACGTCACGATTCGTGATCGCCTGCAGGAACTTGATCCGGAGCGCGGCGAAGCAAGTTTGTATCGCACGCGCGATCTTGTTCCGGGGCATCTGATGTCGTTGCTCACGCAGGGCCGTGTGCTGGTGACGAACTGGCATGTGTTTGAGCCGCAAGCGGTACAAACGGGCGGCGTTGGACCCAAAGTCACCAAGGCGGGTGTCGAGGTGCGAACCAAGGAGACAATTCACATCGGCCCGAAAACGACGACGGCGCGCGGCACGCGGTATCTGACGCAAGAGGATTTTGAACGACAAATCGCCGCTGGCTTGCTGACAGTGATTGAGGAGAAACGAGACCCGCAGGGAGGTCTGGAGAAAGTTTTCGTCGAGTCAGTGCGCTACGTGGAAAGCGACACGTCGCTGATCAATCGTGTGCTCGGGCGTGAGGTCGGCGGGAAGCAAAACATCCTCGTGATGAATGACGAGGCCCATCATGCCTATCGCATCAAGCGCGCGGAGACGTCGGAAGAAGAGGATGAAATCTTTGGCGAGGAAGAAGAAGCAGAAGAGTTTTTTAAGGAAGCCACGGTCTGGATTGAAGGCTTGGACAGAATCCAGAAACTGCGTGGCATTAACTTCTGCGTGGACCTGTCTGCGACGCCGTACTTCCTCGGCCGCGTCGGACAGGCGACCAACCGGCCTTTCCCGTGGGTCGTCAGCGATTTCGGGCTGATTGATGCCATTGAGTCGGGATTGGTGAAGATTCCGCAACTCGCCGTTCGCGACACGACGGGCGCAGCGATCCCGGGTTACTTCAACATCTGGCATTGGATTCTTCCGCAGCTAACTCCCGCCGAGCGGGGCGGCAAACGCGCTAATCCCAAGCCGGAAGCGATCTTGAAGTATGCGCACCATCCCATTGCCATGCTGGGTGGGCTTTGGGAAAAGACACGCGACGAGTGGACGCAACGGGGGAATGATCCGCGTCTGCCGGTCTTTATTTTTGTGTGCAAGAACACGCAGCTTGCGAACGTCCTGTTCGACTGGCTTGCGAACAATAAGGCGCCCACCGGGATTCCCCCCGTGAAGATCGAGGGATTCCACAACAACGGGAAGACAAACACCATCATCGTTCACTCGAGGGTTTTACATGAGACCGACGCGGGCCAGGCCCAAGGTGATCAAACGCGCTGGATGCGGTTCACGCTGGATACGGTCGGAAAAACCGCCTGGCCAACCGACACCGTCGGGCGCCCCATTTATCCGGACGGCTTCGAGGAACTTGCCAGGAAGCTATGGGGACCCGAAGCGCCGCTCCATCCGCCAGGACGCGATGTGCGGTGCATCGTGAGCGTGGGCATGCTGACGGAAGGTTGGGATTGCAGCACGGTGACGCATATCGTCGGCTTGCGGCCGTTCATGTCGCAGTTGCTCTGCAGACAGGTGGTGGGACGCGGATTGCGGCGAGCGAGTTATGATGACTTCGACGAACAGGGACGATTGGGGGAGGAAGTGGCCAAGGTCTTTGGCGTTCCGTTTGAGGTGATTCCGTTCAAGGCAAACAAACAGGCGGCGCCGCCTCCACCGGTGAAACGGTTTCATGTCCATGCTTTGCCGAATCGAGCCCACTTGGAAATCAAGTTCCCGCGTGTCGAAGGCTACACGCAAGGGATTCGCAATCGGGTCACTGCGGACTGGAGCAGAATTCCAGCGCTCAGTCTCGAGCCGGGAAGAATCCCGCCGGAGGTTGAAGTCAAGGGATTGAATGTGAACGATCGCGGTCGTCCGTCTTTGAGCGGACCAGGCAAGATTGATCAAGTCAGCCTGGAGGATTTCCGAGCCAAGCGGCGACTGCAAGAACTCACGTTTGATCTAGCGCGCACACTGACGCGCGACTACAAGGCGCAACCGCACTGCGCAATTCCTACGCAAGTTCTGTTTCCGCAGCTCGCTGCAATCGTTCATCGATACCTCGCGGAAAAGGTGCGGATTCAGCGACCGGCTGATATTAAGGACTTGTTTCTCGCTCCTTACTACGGCTGGGTCGTGGAGCGTCTTATAGAAAAC
>JACQWK010000380.1 GCA_016209525.1 Verrucomicrobiota bacterium | reverse complement strand
CCCTCACCCTGCGCACTGGGGGCAGAACTCCCCATTTCTTTATCGCGTATCATTGATATCAACCCGGTGGGGCGGACCTGCTGGTCCGCCCTACCGGATTGAGAGACAGGATTCTCCAGAGGCGTTCGAGTCTCGCCCTCCGCCACCGTAGCAGCCGACGTAAGGAGGCTCTGATCAATCTCGGATTTCGATTTTCGGTTTTCGGATTTTTCAGAGTGAGCCTCCTCACGTCGGCTGCTGCCGGAATCATCGGGAGGCGCGATTGGACCGGTTACGTTCGCCCTCCTCTCCCCTGCCCTTTCCTCCTCTCGTGGAGGAGAGGGAGTGGAAGTGAGTAATCCTGTCGCCCTGTTCGTTGATTCGGAGACCCGATGCTCAATGGACCTCGGGCTGGCCAGCAATTTCAAGACGAGCAATTGCGCGTTGGGCCCGATCAACGAGCCTTGGGCGCTCATGGCCTGGCGCAAACGCGAATCCAGAACCAATTCTTCCAAGCGTTTGAGAGCCTCTACCTTCTGCCCGGCTTTCAGGAGGCAACCCGCCTGCGATTGCATCGCCCGCGCTTTGGAATGGATATCCGGACTGGCTTCGGCAATTCGCCCATAGGCTTCGGCGGCGGCGACGTAATTCGTTTTCTGAAATTCCAATTCCCGCGCGGCGTCCCAGCCTTTAGGCTCATCCAATTGGCCCGCGGGGCCGATTTGAAGTTGGGATGGATACGCCGGTTTCCCGGACGCATCATAAATGACGATGCTGTCGGCGAGATTGGATCGAACGGTCGCGGCGAAGACTTCCGCCGCGGAACTTCCGCCAATGGATTGAATCGCGGTTTGCCGCTCCTTCCAGAAGGTGGCGAGCTGCCGTTGCACGGAGGACAAATGATTCAGGTAGATTTCCGTCAGCCGCTGCTGCACGGCCAGGCGTTCGTTGCGCATGGCAACGGTCATGAACCACAACACGCACCCCGCCGCCACCAAGGCCACTAGCAGCAGAGCGGCCAGAATAGTCGCCGGGCTATGATCCGCGCCGCCGGATTTACCCAAAAGTCGTTTCATTCACCGCCGGTTTCTCGGCGAAAGATGGAAATGGACTTGTTGCCTTCGATCGCGACGTAAACGAATTTTCCGTCCGGGCTGACGCCCAGGTCGGAAGGGGATTCCAATTGTTTGTCCTGATTGGGGACAACCTGAATGGAACGGAGTTTGCCCGTCCTGGCGTCCCGCTCGAAACAGGCCACGGATTTGCTCAGTTGGCCGGCAACGTACACGTTTCGTCCGTCCGCGCTCACGGCGATGCCGTTGCCGCCGGCGTAGCCTTTCAACTCGCCGGTTCCGTCAAACTGTTCCTGGACGACCGCCAACTTGCCGTCCTTGGAAACCGCGAAGACGCCAACCGCATTGTCGCCTCCGAACCGTCCCGAACAGGTATAAACGAACTTGCCGTCCGGGCTGAACGTGCAACCAAAGGCGCCTTCAAGTCCGCGAACGCCTCCTTCCTCGTCTTTGAGCATCTGACGAATCGCCGTCTTGCCGCTGCCGGCATCGCGTTCGAGCAGAACCAGCGTTGAGGCAGTAGCGCTGGTCACGGCGATCCATTGGCCGTCCGGGCTGATTGCGATCCCGCGCATATTGTCGAAGCAATGATTTTGCGCGTCCGTCGCCTGGATGAAACGGAGTTTCCCGGGCTCCTCGATGGCAAAGGCGGTCACGGAGCCGGCCAATCGAGGCTGACCACCTCCGCGCCGAACGCCGGCGTCGGCGACATACACGAATTTCGAGTCGGGAGAGAATGTAAATTCAGTCGGCCAGAGAAGGCCAGTGACGCCATCGACCTCATTCCGCTTCCGGTCCACTTGGATCAACTTCCCTTGCTCCGGCTCCCGGCGGTAGAGAAAAACAGATTGCGAGTTGAAGGCGACGGCGACGGCAAATAGGCCATCGGGCGTCACGCGCAGGGAAGTGGAGCCGGCTAATTCTTGGTCATCCGAGATATTCTGAACGTGCGTCAACGCTCCGGTGCCCTTGTCCCGTTTGAAGGCGTTTAAACTGCCGATGCCCCACGCGGCGGTGTAGAGATAATCGCCTTTGGGATCAAAGGCGATGCAGTTGGCCGTCTCCATATCATCGCGTGTAACCGAACTGACGTACCGCAAATGGCCGGGTGCGTCGGCGGCATTCGAGTAAGGGACGAGCCAGCCGAGAAACGCCGTCGCGAGCAATAGTGTTGGTTTATGTACGAGACCGTTGGATGAACGAGAGGTCGCCGTTTGTAGTCCCGGCTTTAGCCGGTTCGGGCCGCCTAAAGGCGGGACTACAAACCTTCCGCGTGTAGTCCATCCCACGGGCTCCTCTGTAAGCTTAATCGGGCAGTTGGACGGCCGAAAGAAACGAAAAACTCCGAATAAAAGAGAGTTCAGAGGTGGGCGCCATTCACCCGCAAGATCAGCCACCCGGTGTGCTCGAGGGCGTGCAATTCTTTGGCTTCCTTCGTTTCTTTCGGCGGAATTGCCGTTTCTCGGTTTGGAAGTTTGGTGGGTCTTCATGGTCGGATAGGTTGACTGATTGGCTGTGTGCTTCGGCCGCTGACGGCCTGGTTCCAGACGATCCGCAAACTACAAACTCACCGGACGCGCGCCAAGAGCAAAAGCAGCAATTCTCATTTTGGCCCGCAAGTAGTCCCGGCTTCAGCCGGTCAACGCAAGCAAACCGGCTAAAGCCGGGACTACAAACGCCGACCTGTGGTTCCCCCAACGGTCTCGTCAATAAGGCAGGCGGGTCGCCGCCTCTACAACTGTCGGTCGAGAATTTGTGTCGCCAAAATGGCGTGCTCCGTCTTCAATGCGCGAAACGTTCCTCACATGAAAATGACCTGCTCGCTTATCCGTGTTCTCGCGGTTCTGGCTCCCATAGCCATCCATTCCTCCCGTTCGGCCGAGTTCAAGTTTCCGAATCATAATTTCACGTTGCCGGATGGTTTTGTGATCG
The DNA here is from genome assembly GCA_016209525.1 of Verrucomicrobiota bacterium. Classification (GTDB taxonomy): domain Bacteria; phylum Verrucomicrobiota; class Verrucomicrobiia; order Limisphaerales; family SIBE01; genus VHCZ01. Next base: position 6,060 of record JACQWK010000380.1, on the reverse strand, counting down.
AATTGATCGCTGAACCGCCGCTGGTGGACCGGCCCATCGTCGCGGATTTTGACGAACAAGGCCGGCTTTATGTGGCCGATTCGTCCGGCTCAAACGACAAGGTGGACAAACAGCTTCAGGAAAAACCTCACCGCATCGTCCGCTTGGAAGATAGCGACGGCGATGGAAAGTTCGACCGCAGCATCGTGTTCGCGGACAAAATGATGTTTCCCGAAGGCGTGCTCTGGCACGACGGCGCCGTCTATTCGGGTGCGCCACCGACGATCTGGAAACTCGAAGATACCGATGGCGACGGCGTGGCGGATCGCCGAACAGAATGGCATCAAGGAAAGACGTTGACCGGTTGCGCCAATGATCTGCACGGCCCGTATCTCGGGCCGGACGGTTGGATCTATTGGTGCAAGGGCGCATTTGCCAAGCAGACCTACGAGCGACCGGGGCGTCCGACCATCTCGGACAGCGCGGCGCACATTTTTCGATGCCGGCCCGACAAGAGCGAATTCGAATCGGTCATGAGCGGGGGCATGGACAATCCGGTGGAGATCGCCTTCACACCCGAAGGAGAAGCGATCTTCACGACGACCTTCTACACGCAGCCGGAGGCAGGCAAGCGCGACGCGCTCGTCCATTGCCTCTATGGCGGCGTTTATCCAAAGGTCCACGGGGTGCTCGATGGCTTGAAGCGAACCGGCGACCTCCTGCCGCCCTTGACACAGTTGGGGCCGGCTGTGCCCAGCGGGCTTGTCCGCTATTCCTCGCGCGGCTTCGGCGATGACTTTGAAGGCAACCTCTTCTCGACGCAATTCAACCTCCGGAAAGTGCAACGCCATATTCTCGAACCGTTCGGCGCCACCTTCCGCAGCCGCGATATCGATTTCTTGGTTTCCGATAACCCGGACTTTCATCCCACGGACGTTCTGGAGGATGCCGACGGCAGCCTGATCGTGGTCGATACGGGCGGCTGGTACAAGCTTTGTTGCCCCACCTCGCAGATTCCCAAACCCGACGTGCTCGGTGCCGTCTATCGGATTCGAAAAACCGGCGCGTCCAAAATGAACGATCCGCGAGGGTTGAAAATCGCGTGGAACAAACTCAAGCCAAAGGAGCTCCTGCCCTTGTTACGAGATGGCCGCCCGGCCGTGCGCAAGCGCGCCATTGAACAATCGGCCAAACAGGGAGAAGGCGCCGTCAAAACACTGCGCGCGTTGCTCGCCGAAGCGGCCCGTCCCGCATTTCGTTCTTCGCCCAGGCGCGACGCCCGCCGCCCGTCCGAACAAGCGGCGATTGGGCGCGAGGATTTGCCTGGACCGCGCCGGTCTCGAGGCACTGGAAGGCTGGACGACGGCGAAAAGGCGGAGGCGGCGGAAGCGCGGCGCAATGCCGTCTGGGCCTTGACGCGGATTGACGGCCCTTCGGCACGTGAAACGGTTCGCGCGGCCTTGAATGACCCTGATCCCAGTGTCCAGCAGGCCGCGATCCATTCCGCAGGCCTGCACCGCGATGGGGCGGCGATCGCGCGGCTTGTGGACATCCTGAAGAACGGCGCTCCGCATCTGCGGCGAAACGCAGCCACGGCCCTCGGGCGGATCGGCGACAACGCCGCAGTTCCGGCACTGCTGGTGGCGGTTGAAGACCTCGCGCGGCAGGCGGCAGGGGAATCAGCGGAGAGCCATGAAAAGCCGCTCTCGAGCGTTCCATTTCGCATGATGGAGCATTCGCTCATCTTCGCGCTGATCGAGATTGGAGATTCCCAGAGCGTCAGAAAAGCGCTCCCCAACGCAGGACTGGCTTCCAGCTTGTCTTCCTCGGAAAAGGAATCCATCCACAAGTTGTCCGCCGACTCGAAGAATGTTCCTCATCAAGGGGCAGGCAGGATGCCTGTCCTACCCTATCGGCAGCGTGCCGCTCTAATCGCGTTGGACGAGATGGACGGCGGCGCGCTAACTCCCACCGACGTCATCCCTCACTTAGAGTCCAGCGATCCGATCCTGAAAGAAACCGCATCCTGGATCGTGAGTCATCGCTCCGAATGGGGCAAAGATTTGTCCGACTATTTTCGCCGGCGATTGGCCCGACCCGATTTGTCGGCGGAGGAACTCAACGACCTGCACCAACAGCTCGTCCAGTTCACTCGGGACAGCACTATTCAACACCTCATCGCGCAGATACTGGCGGACCCCGCGAGTCCGCTGCCTGCGCGCCGGCTCTTGCTTCGGGTCCTGGCCAAAGCGCCTTTGAGAGAGATGCCGGCCGTTTGGCGATCCGAACTGATTCGCTGCTTGACCGACCCGCAAGAATCGATCTTGCGCGGGGTCATCGCAGCCATTCGCGCAGTCCCCGTCGCCAAGACGAACGCCGCGGAACTGGCCGAGCCGCTGCTGCGGTTTTCGCGCGAAAAGAAATGGCCGGCCGACCTGAGGTTGGAGGCGCTCGCCGCGGTCCCCGGAACCTCGCCCAGCTTTGATGCCGAATCTTTCGATTTCTTGCGCGAGCGTTTGAATCCGGAGAATCCGCCCCTGGAGCGGACCACGGCGGCAACGGTGCTGGGCCGGGCCAAGCTCGAACAGGATCAGCTTCTGGCTTTGACCGAGTCGCTGAAATCGTCCGGCCCGATGGAGCTAAGCAAGCTGATGAGCCCATTCGAGAATTTGACCAACGAGGGGGTCGGTTTGAAACTCGTGGCGGCGCTCAAGGAATCCAAAGGTTTGAGCGGGCTTCGTCCGGACTTGCTCAAGCCGGCGCTCGCCAAACAGAGCCGCGCGGTCCAGGAGCAAGGCGAGGAATTGCTGCGGATTCTGAACGCGAACTTGGCCCAACAGGAAGGGCGAGTCAAAGAGTTGGAAGCGAGTCTGGCCGGCGGCAACCGCGATCAGGGCCGGCGTGTTTTCGAAAGCCAGAAAACGGCTTGCTCCACCTGCCATCAGGTGGGCTATCTCGGAGGGAGGGTCGGGCCGGATTTGACCAAGATTGGAGCCGTGCGCACCGAGCGAGATTTGATCGAAGCCGTGGTGTTTCCCAGCGCCAGTTTCGTTCGGAGTTACGAATCGATGAACGTCAGGACCAAAGACGGGGAGGAATATTCCGGCGTCCTGCGCCAAGAAGGCGCCGACAGCTTGGTGCTGATCAGCGGCGCCAACGCTCAACAGCGTCTGGCTATGGCGGATGTCGTGGAAATGCGGCCCGGAACGGTTTCCATCATGCCCGAAGGCATGGATCAGCAGTTGAGCAAACAGGAATTGGCGGACTTGGTAGCTTTCCTAAAATCGCTCAAATAATTGGCTTCTCGTTCGCTCGAACTCCTGCCATAACGCGCCTGTCTTTTATGCAACCTCTTCCACATTCTCTCACGGTTTGCTGTCTCATGGTCTGCGCTGGGTGCGTTTTGCCCACGGGAGAAAACTTGCGCCGCGCTGTATTCGAAGCCCCGGGACCGCAGGCCGATGGCTCCGTATTGTTGCCGAACCAATGGTATCTCCGCCCAGTGGGCCGCCAGGTAGTGCTGGGCGATTTCCCTGTCAACATTGCCCTCCATCCAAACGGCCGCTATGCCGCCGTCCTCCACTGCGGCCACGGCCAGCACGAGATCGTGATTGTCGAGGTTGCGTCGGCGAAATTGGTCTGCCGAGTCGCGGTGGAAGAAAGCTTCTACGGGATCGAGTTCTCGCGCGATGGGACACAGCTTTTTAGCAGCGGCGCAAGCGACGAAGTCATTCACACCTTTTCCTTCGCGGGCGGTTATCCGGCAAATCTCCAAAGCATCCGAGTCAGGGACTTGAAGGAACGGGGCATTCCCGCCGGTCTGGCCGTCAGCTCGGATGCCAAAACTCTCTTCGTCGCCAATCTTTGGGGCCAGCGTGTCAGCCAAATTGATCTCATGGGCCGAGCAAACGTCGGCGACATCCAGCTCGGCACGAACGCCTCTCCGGTTTCCGCTCGTGGCGGCGAGAGAACAATCAGCGCAGATGAAGACGCTATCACGAAACGCGCCGAGGCCTTGCTCGATCAAACAACCTCCGCCGATCCTTTCCCCTATGCCTGCGTGCTGGATGAAAAACGAAACCGGCTTTACGTGAGCCTTTGGGCACAGTCGGCCGTGGCGGTCGTCGATCTCAAGTCGAAGGCCGTGGTCGGGCGTTGGACGACGGAAGAGCACCCTAACGAGATGCTGCTTTCAAAATCGGGCGCGCGGCTGTTTGTGGCCAACGCCAACCGGAACACCGTGAGCGTGATCGACACGGACACAGGGCGCACGATGGAAACGCTCGTGGCTGAGCTGCGGCCCAATTCACTGCCCGGTTCCACGCCGAATAGCCTGGCACTTTCGCCGGACGAAAAGTTGTTGTTTGTGGCGAACGCGAACATCAATGCCGTCGCCGTGTTCGACGTTTCCGTGAACGGCCAGAGCCAGTCGCTCGGCTTCATTCCCGTCGGCTGGTATCCGACGTCGGTTCGCGTGACGCCGGACGGCAAGCGTCTGCTGGTCGCCAACGGCAAAGGCATCATTTCCAAAGCCAACCGGTACGGCCCGCAACCGGGTCGGGACGTTCCAGCAACCGTTCGCGAATACATCGGCGGATTATTCCGCGGGACGCTGAGTGTGATCGACTTGCCTTCCCGCGAGAAATTCGAGGAGCAGATGAAGCGGCACACCGCGCAGGCGTATCGCTCCATGCCGAAGAGCGCCGGCGAGTGGCCGGCGTCTGAGTTTGTCAACAATCCAGTGCCGCGCAAAATCGGAGATTCGTCCCCCATTAAGTATTGTTTCTACATCATCAAGGAGAACCGGACCTACGACCAGGTGCTCGGCGACATGCCCGAAGGCAATGGCGATCCGTCCCTTTGCCTTTTTCCGGAGCGCATCACACCGAACCACCACAAACTGGCCCGCGAATTCGTGCTGCTCGATAACTTTTACGTGGAGAGCGAAGTCAGCGCGGACGGCCACGAATGGACCATGGGCGCCTACGCCACGGATTTTGTGGAAAAGTCCTGGCCCATGAGTTACGGGCACAACCGGCGCAACAAGTACCCCTATCCAAGCGAAGGCAACTTCGCGATCGCCCGGCCGGCCGGAGGTTATCTCTGGGACCGCGCGCGCGAAGCCAAAGTGAGCTACCGCAGCTATGGCGAGTTCATCAACAACGGCCCGACGCCGGACCAGCCCGGCACGTCGCGCGTCGCCGCCCTGGAAGGTCACTTCGATCCATGGTACCGCGGCTTCGACATGGATTATCCAGACTCGAAACGCGCGGACCGATTCATCGCCGAGTTGAATCGGTTCGAACGCGAAGGCGAGATGCCGCGGCTCCAGATCGTGCGCTTGCCGAATGACCACACGTCCGGGACGAGCCTGGGCAAGCCGACGCCAACCGCTTATCTGGCGGACAATGACCTGGCGTTGGGCCGGGTGGTGGAAGCGATCACGCGCTCGAAGTTCTGGCCGCAAACCGCGATTTTCGTCGTTGAGGATGACGCGCAGAACGGTCCCGATCACGTTGATGCGCATCGCACGATTGCGTATGTCATCAGCCCCTTTGTGAAACGCGGCTCTGTCGATTCCACGATGTATTCGACGGCGAGCATGCTTCGAACCATCGAATTGATTCTCGGTTTGAAACCGATGTCGCAGTTCGACGCGGCGGCGATGCCCATGTTCCGGTGCTTTCAAAGTAAATCGGACTCGCGGGCCTACAAGGCGGTGCCGATCACTGTGGATGTGAATGAGAAAAACGTGAAGACAGCTTGGGGCGGCAAATTTTCCGAGCAAATGGATTTCACCCAGGAAGACGTGGCCGACGATCTCTTGCTCAACGAAGTGGTCTGGCGTTCTGTGCGCGGACCTGATTCTCCGATGCCGGCACCCACGCGCGCCGCGTTTGTGTTCACGCGCAGCGTGGGGGATGGGGGTGAAGATTAGCGCGGGATGCTTGGTTTGGAGTCTTGGCTTCGGTCGGTGCGGCGCTCGGCCAACGACGGCCGAACTCCGAACGAGTCGGTTCATGGAAAGGCACCACGCCAATTTTGGCGCGCATTGGGACCTTGAACCGGAGCTCGGTAGGG
>JACQWK010000379.1 GCA_016209525.1 Verrucomicrobiota bacterium | reverse complement strand
GTCTGCTGACCATGCTGGGCGCACAGACCGCGTCCGGCTTTTACGACCCGAACCTGCAACGCTGGCTGACGCTTGACCCCATCGGCGAAACCGGCGGCATCAACCTCTACCAGTTCGTCGGGAACGATCCGGTGAATAGGATTGATCCAGATGGGCTGAATCCCATTTTGCAAAGGATCATTGTTCCTGCGGCAAATTGGATCGGTCGAACGCCGGCCGGAAGATGGATTGAACGACAGGGAGACAGGGCTTTGGCCGTAGGAACAAGGTGGAGCCAAACGACCTGGCAATATGGAAAAGCGCTGTTCAGCAGGGCACCAGCAGTTCCCAAGACCAGCGAAGTTTTTTGCCAGAACGGTCAGAAGGCAGTTAGACAATTACCCGACTCTTACACCGGGATCAGGCAAGCGTCTCAGTACCTGAAGGAGATGGGTGTCAGTCGCACCAAACGCGTTGAGTGGCTTCAGTCTTTTGAGGCAGGCACCGTCCGAGCCCGGGCGGCCAATGCTTCAGAGTACGGGCTAAGATTTTTCGATAATATCAATGCGCTTCCGCGAGGTCGGTTCCTTTTTGAGAGCTTTCCTGCTTCGCGGCAGTCGCTGGCCATCTTTCCTCGCTGGAACCAAATGTCTGGTATTGCCCAGTGGAAAATACGTCCTGGCGTAACTATTATTGAGGGTCGCGCCGCGCTGCAGGCGTTCTGGCTGGAAGGCGGGCAATGGCAAAAGTTTGTCCTGAACTCGGCTGAAGATCTACTTGCACGATGAACCAAATCGCAAAAGCACTCGCGCTGTCCAAGCAAGCTCTGGCGTTGATAAACCAAGAGATGGAGCGACAAGACCATGGCTCGGGAGCAGTCGGCACGGTCAGCCAACTCCTCACCTGCAAACAGCAGTTGCAAGCCATGATTGCTGAACTGGAATCGGGCAGCTTACCTCCAAAGGACGAACGGCTGCGCGGTATGGGACACATGATTGCCGACTCATGGCCGACCGATTCGACACTTGCCGACGCGTTGCTGTTGGCGGAACAGGCTTATCGGAGTGCCTAGCACCACCGGGACCGGCTTGGCGACGGCGAGGAGCGTAGGCGCGTGGAACCTCTACAATGGGTGAAACAGTGACGACGTGACGCCGGCACAAGATTTCAAAGCCCTGTGTATTTCGGTTCTGGGCGATGTCCTCGGCAATCTTGGTTATTCATTCCACGCGGTTCATGTGAGACCGCGTGGCGTTGTGGCGAATTTCCGAAAAGGCGACGACATGATCTTCGTCGGCCGTGAAGAGAATGCGCTTCATGCCGACACCAGCGAAACTCCGAAGGGCAAGGACATTTTCTACCGCTGCACGGAGTGTGGGGGAATGGTGCCGTCGGTCCCGAAAGAGAACGTTGGATGTCGATGCGGAAACATCTTCATCGACATCGACTACTTCCGGCTCGCGGTTAGAGACTACGCCAAGTTTGAGGCGGTAAAGAAGCTGAGGTGAAGCGGCTCATCCACAGCCCCAGTGCAACATTTGTTACTCGCGCCCGGGCGGTGGGGAAGGTGGAGAGAAGCATCGAAGCTTTTGCCATTGGCGGCTGATCGTTGCCCAGCCGGCGAGAATTGTCGTGCCCGGTGAGGACTACCTGGCGGCGGCGGACTTCTGACGCCGACGCATGATGTCCGCAAGGGCGCGCAAAGAGCTGTTCACCGCTTCGGCATTGGGGAACACCTTGGCCACATCCGGTTCCAGGACCACGACATTTGTGCCTTGCGCGTGACGCCGTACGTATTTACCTCGAACGCCGCCGGAAAAGTCGTATTCGGCCCGCACTTCCGGTTCGCCACTCTTCTCACGTGCTTTCTTCATAGCGCTCCCATCTCGTCCCATTCAAAACTTAGCGGCATGGCTCAGTGTTGCAGGGTTCGACTTCAACGCCAGGCAGCGATTGCGCCAACAACTTTAATCGTCCTCGCTGGCGTCGCGGCCGAGGCGCTATTTGATGTTGTAGTTAAAGTCCAACTCCTCCGCAGGGAAGCCGGTAAGCGTCACGGCTGACTGAAATCCAGAACCTTTCGCTGGTAATCTGCCTCTTGTCTAATCAGTGGAAATTCCTGTTCCAGCGCGGGCCAGTCTCTTGTGCCGCGATCCACGATCTGATCCAGTTTCGTTGCGACGATAAGAAAGCCGTCCATCTTGATTTTGTTTTCGACGAACTCAGGTAGTGTGCTCACCGCTTTCAACTGGCGCAAGGCATCGAAGCGATTGGCGTTACCGGCCAAACCCGCGTGATGCAGCCCGTGTGGGTCAAGGAAACGGACACGGATTGTCTTGTCGTTACAGTTCCGTGCCCAAAGGATGAAGTCCGGGTAGAAACCACTGTGGATGAAAAACCCCACGCCCACTTTCGGGACGTTGCGCAAAAGGTAAATTTCAAGTTGGCGGTAGGCTTCTTCATGACGATGAACCGCCCAGAAGGTGCACAGGTCCTTCACAAACTCCCGCTCATTCTTGCCCAGACCCGGAGGACGGATGGAGACATCCTCCAGCCGAAAGTCCGCCGGGTCCAACAACAACGGATTGAAAAGACTGTTGTCTATGTGCAACCGAGGAAGCGGCGTTTCTCCATCAGCATCAAATCTGCGCTTTTTCACCAAACGTTTGATTTGGGTCAGGATCTCGGTTGGGGCACGGACCCGGTAACTGGTAGTCGCACGTTCTTCCAGGACCAAAGACTGCGGTTCGAGTTGGGCGCTCTCGGCCTGCCGGGCTTTGTGGCTGTAGAACCGATCAAGGTAACTCCGCAAGAGGCGACTCGCTCCTTCCTGCAATCGGTCGGGATTGCGTGCGTCAGCCTCTGTCATAACCAGGTGGTTTTGTGCCAATGCCTCACGCAAGGCATCGCGTGGCAACAGAAGATTATCGTAGCCGCGCAACGCCTTGTATTCGACCAAGTCGGCGTAAAGCCCATCGAAATCCAGAACGTCGGTTTCGCTGCGTTCCCCGAAGTCAATCTCCTTTCCGCGCCCCAGTTGACCGGTCGCGACATCCTCCCCCGCAATGGATGTAACCCGTGGCGTCAAATCCACGACGACGTTCAACGGTCCGCCTTCCAATCGCCACGTTTCCGCCTCGACGCGATAACCGGCGCGCGGTACCGGGATTGGCAACGGCGGCTGCGGATTCAACAACCTGACCCACAACTCCAGTTCCTCTTGAATCTCCTCCGCCGAGATCATGTCGCGGAAGGCTTGCAGATATTCAGCGTTCCAACCGAAAATAAACAGCGTTTCGAGGTTCTTCAGCCCGTCCGGATACGGCGCAGGCAAGGCGCTGCTGCGTTTCAACGTCCACTTCCTGCCCTTCAACCTCACGCCACGACCGAACAACTGAATGACCTGCGGGCCTTCGCCGCGTCCGATGTTCAGCAGACCCATCGCCGACACGCGCCAACTCGACCAGCCCTCGATGAATTTCTTCGCGCCAACCAGCACGTTCACGGACGAATCGGGTCGGTCAATTTCGCCGAAGAGCGACCCGCTGAACTTGTCTTCGTGAACATCCAGCTTCAGGTTCTCCTCCAAGTGTTTCTTGAACGCGCTCACGTCACCGATATTGATGACCGCAAAATAGGGACGTTCGCTGCCGGAGGAAGTTGAGACCCGCAGCGCCAGTTCGCCGGCGGCGTTCTTGAGTTCCCAAATCTCCAATCCGCCCGAGCCGTGGAAGAGCTTCTGGCAGATTTCCCGGTAGAGCCGGTCAGCATCGCGCCCGGCAAGTTCTCCTAGCAAGCGCTTGAACAAGTCGGTTCTGTTTTGCGCGTCTTGAAACCCACTCGCTCCACTGAGGAATGAGCGGATCGTTCTGATCGCCCAATCCGGTTCTTCCAGGAACTTGCGGAGAAACGCCACCACTTGCGCCACGTCGCTGCGGCTGCGACCGTCCCGCGTGAAGATGGCTTTGACGCTTGAACCAAGAAACACCCAAAGCGGCTTCTCCAGATTGTAGGGCCGGTAAGCGTCGTTGTTTTTGTGGAACAAGTGGTACTGCTGGTAGAACGCCAACAGACCGCCTACCAACAAATCGTAAGCTTGATTCTCCCGCGCCCGCGACAGGTTCAACACCCGAAAATCCTTTCCATAACCGTCGTGGTAGAAATGCCGGTAGGAATAGTCCATGAGGATGGACTTGCCGTATTCGACTCGCAATGCCTGTTGCGCCTTTCGGCCCGCCGCGCCGATGGCCTGCGCGAACGTCGCGCTGTATTCCAGTATGAACCCGTCCTTGCCCAACGCCTGTTGCCGGTTCTTCCACGTCCGCGCCTCGCTGCCCGTGCCCTTGTGTCCCTCGTCCACGAACACCAGGTTTGCGCCGCCCACCGATTCCAACGGCACGCTGACGCCTTCGCCGCTGGCTTCCTCCGCGAGTTTGCTCATCTCGATGATTCGGACGCGCGGCTCAAAGGTCTGCTGCCCGGACCGGTCTTCCACGAGCAACACCGCATCCACGTCGCTGAGCCGCAACTCCTTCAAGTGCTGCTCTGATAATCCCTCGTTTGGTGTGATGAGCAGGATCGAATCAAACTCCCGCCGCTTATCCGCGCGCCTCACCAACGCTTCGGGACACCGGCCATGCCGCAGGTAGTACAACACCTGCCACAGGTTCACATGGAGCAGCAACGTCTTGCCGCTGCCGGTCGCCATGAAAAGCGCCAGCCGCCGCAAATCATCCGGCTCGAATGCCGTGAACTCATGCAATGACGGTTCGGCGCGCTTCTGCCGTAGCAGGAAAGCGTTCAAGTAGGCCAGAAACGCCACCGGCTCCGTCGTCAACCGGTCGAGAAAGATTTCCGTGTAGAGCAGGCCGAGGTATTGGAAATACTTGAAAGCAAACTGGCCGCGCGCCTTGGCTATCCGCGCCTCGTATCCCATCACGCGAGCATCGTACTCTGCCAGCTTGTCTCGCAACGCTGCATCCTGCACCCGGCCCAACAGTGACCCGTAGAAATAGCTCTGCCCGTCGGCCCCCCGGCCTTCCTGCACGTTCAACGGCTGCTTCAACTCCGTTAGATCACGCGCATCGAACAGCCCGTGAAAATACCGGTTGAGGATGAGCGCGTGTTCCAGCCTCACCGTTCTTCCTCCTCCAGCAACCGCTTGAACAACCCGTCCAAGGACTGCACGCCCGGCACGGCACAGTCCCCGTTGATCCACGCCTCGTCAAACGGCCCGTTCTGCTTCAACCGCGCTTCGACAAACTTCCGCTCGACGGCAGCATCGAGCTTGTCCATATCGCGCCACAACACCAACACGCGCCGCCCGTCGGCCTTCTTCGCTTTCACCGCCCGGTAGTTGCGTTTGCCGGCATCGTCGCACCACGTCTCGATCCGCTGAACGTGCAAGCCGTAGAGGAAATTGAACGTCTCCACCAAATCCACCGTCTCCGTGTGCGGCCCGTCCTCGCCGAGGACCTCGATGGTGTAGGCAAACGGATGCTCCAGCTTCGCCAGATTCAACATGCTGGCGCTGGCCTCCAACGGCAGCCGCGCCATGTACGTCAGCCGGTAAGCATCGCCGCCGACCTTCTCCGTGAACGCCTTCGCGCGGGGCAGTTCGCGATCGAGTGTGTCATCCGACACCAAATTGTGCAGCGCGTCCTCGTAGCCCTCCAAACGCAGCACCTTCACCAAGCGCGGCGTGCGCTCGGCCTCTTCCTCGGTTGCCATCCGCACAGGCCTGCCGTCTTTCCATTCGGGTGTGAACATGACTTTCTGGATGCGAGGCACGAGCACGGTATCGAAGTGGCCGCCCATCTCTACCAAGATGAACTTGCGCTGTTCACCATCCTCCCGGTTCAGGTTAATAACCGCATGGCCGGTCGTGCCAGACCCGCCGAAGAAGTCCAAGCACACATCCTCATCCTGAAGCCTACCCGCAAAGAGCGCGTCTCCAACCGTGTGAATAGACTTGGGGTACGCAAACGGATTGTGTTTTCCGATGATGTCAGCAAGCAGGTTTGCGCCGTATGTCCCAGCATTGTAACGGCGATCAACCCAATTGCTGAAAAGTGCAGGCGTTCGATCCCCCGCCTCAATCAACTGATAAACTGTCATCGCGTCACTGCACACCAGCTTACCCTCACGGGACAGGCCGAGGCCGGATTCGTAAGAGCGTCGCCACACACGCTCTTCTCCGTTTTCTCCCATCGGGTAGATGCGGACGTGACCGTCTTTGGTTGGGCTAGTCGGATAGCCAGCCCCCGGGGGCGGTTCGAGACCGATAACCTTCTTGGTTTTGGGGTCAGCTAAAACAGCATAGAAGCTGTTCGGTCTTCCTCTCCTGAAGTTGCTCTCTGCTGTTCCACTGCGCTTAAACGGTCGGCGTTCGGTGGTTTCGGAGTCTGCCCTGCCGGTGAGTGCTCTGGCGGAATCCCGGCGAACGCACACAAGCATGTACTCGTGAGTTGTTGCGAAGGTCTTGGCTTTGCCTCCCTGCGGATGATGGTTAACGACAATCATCTCCCTGCGCAGGTACGGGAACTCCCGATCTACAATCTGGCAGAGGTCAGCCATCTCAAAGTCATCTATGGCGATGAACAGAATTGCGTCGTTGGTCAGCAGCTTCATAGCTTGGGTGAGCCGGTCTTCCATCAACGCAACCCACGAGGAAAAGAGGTAACCGTTCTTGTACGGAATCTGTGAATCGCCGGTGTTGTACGGTGGATCGATGTAGATGCAGTTGACCTGGCCGGCTTCCTGGCGAGCGAGAAAGCTGAGCGCTTGCCAATTCTCGGAGCGGATCAGCAGGCCGTCCGAGGCTTCATCGAGGTCGTTGAACCCGGCGAGCAGCCGCGCCTTGAAAAGGGGGTCGAAGTGCGTGGTGTTTGCCACGAGCGTTGGATGCTCCGCCAAGAACTTTTCGTTCACCTTCCTCGGCTCGACGGCGAACAATTCCTTCCACGCGGACAACTGTTCCGCGTTTCCGGCGATTTCCTTCCACAATTCGCGCGGGACGTTCTGGATCGGCACGAGGTAATCGGTTTTCAGGACGAATTTGCGCTTCTCGAACAGCCGCTTCTGGACGTTCTCAATCTGCGCGAGAAACTGAATCACTTCCGCGGCCAGTTGCCGGACCACGCGCAGCGTGCGTTGCTTGGCCGGCACGTCGCCGTCGAGGTCGGCTAGATGCAGCACCTGGTCTTTGAGATAAAACTCCAACTCGCGCCCAAGAAAACCGTCGAGGTTCTTGTGGATGAAATAGTCGCTGGTGTTCTTCCGGCAGAAGTGGCGCAGCCGCTTCAGGAGCAGGCTTTCCTCGTTCTCCTTCTGTTCTACAATCTCGGCCAGCCGCGCCTTCAACCCGGCATCGGGCGCGGCTTCGATGATCTTGGGCAACGCCGCTTGCAGGACGGATTCTTGCAGCTTGCTGTTCTTCCCGTGCTTCTCGATCTCCGTTTCCGTCGGCAACCGGTAGTGAAATGTCAGCGTGAATGTGCGCGTGTCTTTGTCCCACGTTGCATGCTTCGGCAGCGGAAAGAAGTAACGCGTGTCGCCCTTGGTGTTGCCGGGCGGCAGGTTCGCCTCGATAAGCTTGAACCGCACCCGGCACGGTTTGCCGAGCATGTCCACGGTGAAGGCGTAATCGCGCAGGGCTTCGGCGGTCTTGACGTAGTGCTGGTCGCGATTGGCCCAGTGGAAGAAGACTTCCTCGCCGTTATACGGCACGGTGTAAGTCTCCCGCGCTCCGTAACGCCGTTTCGGAATGAAGTCCCCCGCTTCGTAGTACCGGGAGAAGAACGCCCAGAGATGGTTGAACACCTCCGCCTTCTGGTCCTCGCTGACCTGAATCTCCTGAACCTGCTTGCGCTTGGCCTCGTAAGCCGCAATCAAATCTCGCGCTGCCTTTGCTTTCTGCTCCCGGTACTCCGCCTTGATCTCCCCGGTCGGTGAGAGCGCCTCCGTGTCAATCTCCTGCCGCACCCGGACAGCCATCTCTGCGAGTTCCCGTTCTAGTTGCGCGTGAACGTCGCCAGCCGCGCCTTTGAATACCTCGTCCACGCGCCGTGGCAATTGCTCGGTCAGGAATGCCTCGACTTCGACGCGCTTCAATCGCAGCAGGCGGTAAATCCCGAAATCGAGATCAGCGTAATCATATTGAAACAGGTCACGGAGCAATGCCTGCAACCGCGCCAAGGGTTCTTCAGCCATAGGGCTTCCTCGCTCGCGATGCGATTCAGCCCTGTCGGGGATGGCTTGGTTCCTTGGAGGAACGCCGTGCTTAAAGTGTAGGGGCGTGACCTACTCACGCTCCCCTACAGGCACTGGCGCGCCTTCCAAGGAACGCTTTCAGGCACGCCCGAGTGGGCGTGCCTCGAAAGCCGTCCTTGGAGTGAAAGTGCCAGTTTCGTAGGGGACAGCAGCCGAAGCTCGCGAAATGTGTTTGTAAAAAAGTTTTCTGGTCGTCTTTGTTCCTTCGCTGACGCGGGAGAGATTACTGGAAACTGCCGCCCGCCGACAAGTACCGTGAGGCGGGTTTGGTCTGGGGCCATCTTGCCTGAGGCAAACGCCTCAGATCGTAGCGCAGAGCTGCACTCTGCCGCTTGTCACGCCGAAGCGCTGCGAAGGCGGTTCTCCCGGATTTGAAATCCGCGGCGCGTCGAGCCCTCGAGCGGATGCCGAATGCAATTCGGCGATACAGCCCAGCGGGGCCAGGCCAGGCCGCAGCCAAAAATCAACCACGGATGAACACGGATGGACACGGATAAAAAATGAGACCAAAATCCGTGTTCATCCGTGGTCAAAAAGATTTGCGCAGCCTGCGACGATTTCGGGCGATACTGATAGATTACAAATCGCGCTGCGAATGAGTCAGACTGTGGCCTGGCTTCTTCCTTCTCGACAGCCCCGGGCTTTCTTTTGCAGCTTCTCCTTATGGCGCGAGTCGTCATTGAACATTTGGACAAAACTTTCCTCGGCCCGAAGAAAGTGGAGATTCCGGCGCTCAAAGACCTGAG
>JACQWK010000378.1 GCA_016209525.1 Verrucomicrobiota bacterium | reverse complement strand
TCCAGCCATCGCCCCCTCGCGCGTGTGGTGTCTCCGAATTAGCTAATTCGGAGACACCACACTAGGTCGGTGACCGGCGCTCCGGTTCAACGCGATTTCTGCTTCCAGCCCGGTCCGCGGACCACACGACCCGGCTTGGCGCCGGTGTGTTCACCGTTTCGAAGCACTTGCGTGCCGTTCACGAAAACGTGGACCACGCCCGTCGCGAACTGATGAGGCTTCTCAAAAGTAGCGTGATCCTGGATTTTGGCGGGATCGAAAACAACCAGGTCGGCGAAATAGCCGGGCTTGAGCCGGCCCCGCCGGTCAAGCTTGAGATTCTCTGCCGGAAAAGAAGTGAGCCGGCGTATCGCCTCTTCCAGCGGGATCATTCTTTCGTCGCGAACATACTTGCCCAGCAGCCGCGCGAAGTTGCCGTAGGCGCGCGGGTGCGGATTGGATTTGAGGAAGACACCCTCCGGTGCCAGCGAACCCGCATCGGAATCGAAACTGACCCAGGGTAGTTTGAGCTGCTTCCTCACGTTTTCCTCCGACATTAGAAAGTACACCGTCCCCACGCGGCTGCCGTCTTCGACGACCAAATCCATGGCCGTTTCTTCCGGTGACTTGCCGCGCAGAGCGGCGACCTCGGCCAGGGTTTTTCCAGTCAGCGGCTTGAGCTTTTCGTTCTTGAAACCGACGAGCAGAACCTTCTCGGCCGAGCCCGCGGCCAGATAGAGGCTTTCCCATTGGTCGGTCGGGGTGGCCATTTCTTTCCGGACGCGTTCCCGGATTCCCGGATCCTTGAGCCGCTCTGCCCACGCTTTGTAGCCGCCTTCCTGGACCCAAGGCGGCATGGCGGCATCGAGGCCTGTCGCGCCGGCGGTGTAAGTGTACATGTCCGCGGTGATCCTCAATCCAGCGGCGCGAGCCGCATCGATTCTTTGAATCGCGGCATCCATCTTCGGCCAATTGGAGGCGCCGGCTGCTTTCAAATGATAAACCTCGGCAGGAGCAGCGGCTTCCCGGGCGATGGCGATCAACTCATCCAGCGCCTCGAGAAACCGATTCCCCTCGCTCCGCAGGTGCGAGATGTAAATCCCCCCGTACTCGCCGGCGACCTTCGCCAATGCGATCAATTCATCCGTCTTGGCGTAGAACGCCGGCGCGTAAATTAGGGATGAACCCACGCCCAAGGCGCCTTCCGTCATGGCCTGGCGGACTAACTTCCTCATCCTTTCCAGTTCGGCGGGCGTGGGAGGCCGGTCGGCGTAGCCGATCTCATGAACGCGAACCGTCGTGGCCCCGACGAAAGAAGCCACGTTGCAAGATACGCCGCGGCGCACCAGGAATTCCAGGTACTGGCCGAGCGTCGTCCAACGGACCGGAAACTTGATGTCGCCCTGAGCTTCGACCATCTCCTTTTTCATCGTGGCGTTGAGGGGCCCCATCGACATGCCTTCGCCGAAAACCTCCAGCGTGACACCCTGGCGAATGTCGCTTTGGGAACGCCCGTCGTGGATCAAGCTCTCGGTCGCCCAACTCAGCATGTTGATAAACCCCGGCGCGATGGCCAACCCCGTTGCATCGATCTCTTTCCTCGCCTCCGCTCCGCGCAGATCGCCCACGGCAGCGACCGTATCGCCATTGATGGCGACATCGCCGAGCACAGGCCTGCCGCCGCTGCCGTCGAGAATTGTCCCATGACGGAGGATGACACTGAACGGTTCTCCTGCGGTGGAAAGAGGAGTCATGACCATGCTGGACAACAATCCAAACGTGCTGAAGAGGCGGATCATAATTTGTGCGGGCGAAAGTGGACCCGTGAGCTAGACTGTTGAATTTCAAAGACTGTCAAGGAGAACCTGCGCGCTCGCGTAAGGCCCCAGTCTTGCCAGGCGTAGCGCAGACTTTCAATCTGCTGTATCGCCTGGAATCGTCGCAAGCAGCGCGAATTCTTGGGTGGGGCGAGACTCCCGTCGAGCCCTGACTTTCTTGCCGGGAAGGACTCCAGGGCTCGACAGAGTCTCGCCCCACCGGATTTGGTTGCGGCTGCGCCGCGCGCTTTCCACAACAGCAAAACGATTTGGGCAGACGGAATGCCAAAGAGGTGGGGAGTGGGAACTCCCGCTGAAATCCGAGCCGCCAAATTTTGACTAGAAAGTTCCACGGGCACCGCTAAACTTCCGGAGAGTCCCAGCTTAGCGAGGTACTTATGGATATAGTTTTTACCTGTCCGAACTGCAAGCAACAGTTGGAAGCCGAAACCTCCATGGCCGGGACCCAGATCGCCTGCCCATCGTGCAACACCTCCATCCTGATCCCGGAGGCCGATGCGTCGAATGTGCGCACGCACAATCCCATGGCGACCTCGGCGGCGGCAAAGGTCGAACATCACTTCTCAGTTCCAGTGCACGAAGGGCCCGCGGAGGTCCTGATCAGGAAATCCACGCCCACGCTTGAGACGACGGCGAAGGAGGGCGGCAGAGACCTGCGGATAAGATGCATCCGAAGAACCGATTGTGTCGAGGTGGGCCATGACCGATTCGACGAAATCGTCTCGGATTTTCTGAACAAAGTTGGCGAAACGAACATTGTCAGCATCACCCCACTGACCTATACCCACCTGGACATTGGCTCCCGGCAACTGTTGACCGATTTCGGAGTGATGATCGTCTATAAAGGATGAATTGACGCGATTTTCTCGCTTCGATACGGTCAGATCATGCAACGTTGGATCACTCGTTTTCTTATTGTGTCGGTCTGCCTGTTCGTTCTGCCGCGTCAAGTCCCCGCGCCTCTCGTCTATCGCGCAGGCGAGGGTTGGTCCTATGAACCCGTGGGCGGGGCAAAATGGACCCGAGGCCGCGCGAAGGACCAGTTGGATGTGGCCCAAACCGCGTTTGACCAGAAAGATTACAGTCTGGCCCTGAAAGCGGCCCGCCGCACCGTCCGAGTTTGGCCCTTGTCGGACTTCGCCCCTCAGGCGCAATACTTGGCCGGCCGATGCTACGAAGCCGAAGGCAAGGACGAGAAGGCCTTCAAAGAGTACCAGAAGGTCCTGGAAAAGTATCCCAAGATTCCGAACTACGATGAGATTCTCCAGCGCCAATTCCAGATTGCGAACCGCTACCTGGCCGGCCAGTGGTTCAAGCTCTGGGGGTACATTCCATTCTTCTCCAACATGCAGAAGACTTCGGAAATGTTCGAGAAGGTGATCCGGAATGGTCCCTTCAGCGGAGTCGCCGCCCAGGCGCAAATGAACATCGGCGCGGCGCGCGAAAAACAGTCGGACTTTCCGCTGGCGGTCAAGGCCTACGAAAAGGCAGCCGACAAATACCACGACCAGAAGAATGTGGCGGCGGACGCGCTCTTCAAGGCCGGACTCGCCTATCGCAAACAAGCCAAAGCGGCCGAGTACGATCAGAGCGTGGCCGGCCACGCGATCTCCACGTTCACGGATTTCGTGACTTTGTTTCCCAACGAGCCGCGCGTTTCTGAAGCTCAGAAAATCATCCAGGAATTGAAAACCGAACAAGCTCGGGGCAGCGTTGAAATCGCGCGGTTTTACGAAAAGAAGAAGCAGTGGCAAGGCGCGAAGGTTTATTACAACGAAGCCGTGAACAAGGATCCGAACTCGCCCTATGCCGAACACGCCAAACGCCGCATCGAAGAAATCAACCGGCGGACCGCCCAACGGACGGCTCAGAACTGACCGCCCGCCGGTTCATGGCGCCCCGCTCCGCAGGCTTCATCGGTTGCTTCTAGATCGTTCCGACTCCAAGAAGCATCTGGGTGTTCTGCTCACTTGTTGCCTGGCTGGCGGGGGTTTCTGCGGATGTGCCGGTTACCATTTTGGAACGTCCACCGGGGCCTCAGCCGGGGCGAAATCCATCCAAGTCACCCCGTTCCGGAATGAAACCTCCGAACCGCGCCTGATCGAACCTGTCGTTTCCGCGTTGCGGAAACAGCTCCAGCAGGACGGGACGTTTCGTCTGGCGAGCCGCCATGATGCCGACATCGTTCTGAACGGCGCGCTGCTGCGCTACGAACGGGAAGGGGTCTCGTTTCGGCCGAATGATATCCTCACTGCGCGCGACTTTAACCTGCGTCTCACCGCGAGAATCACCGCCACGGAGCGCGCCACAGGCAAAACACTCGTCGATCGGGAAGTCACGGGCCGGACCAGTCTTCGCCCCGGGCTTGATTTTGCGAGTGCCGAACGTCAAGCGTCAGCCCTCTTGGCGGAAGACCTCGCCAGGATCGTCACTTCGCTGTTGGCGGACGGCGCTTGGTAGCCTCGTCCTCACGCCGCGCAAAACCCGACCGCTTCCTGAATTCGGTTCAGCCGGGCTTCCGCGAGTCGCGCATGCAACCCGAGCACGATCTCCTTGGCTAAAGCCGGTCCTTCAAAGACCAATCCCGTGTACACCTGAACCAAGCTCGCCCCCGCCGCGATCTTCTCCCAAGCGTCCTCCGCGCTGAAGATGCCGCCGACTCCGATGATCGGCAAAGCGCCGCCCGAACGACGGAAAATGTGCCGGATCATCTCCGTGCTGCGGGCGCGCAGCGGCCGGCCACTCAATCCGCCCGCCTCGGCATAGGCGCGCTCCGAACGCGGATCGCTGGCCGGTGGCCGCGCGGTGGTCGTATTCGTGGCCACTATTCCGGCAATTTCGTGCGTTTCCACCAGCTCCAGGATTTCGTCAATCGCTTCGAAGGAAAGGTCGGGCGCCACTTTCACCAGGATCGGCTTCTTCGATTTTGCATGTTGGATTTTGGAATTTGGATTTCGTGCAAGTCCGCGGCCTGAGACGGCGCCGGCAGTGATGGCCAATTCCCGATTGACATCGCAAGTTGCCGCCAGGATTTCGGCCAGCGCCGATTTGTCCTGGAGTTGGCGCAGGTTGGGCGTGTTGGGCGAACTGACGTTGATGACAAAAAAATCGGCGTGCGGCCACAAGACGCGCAGAGACGCCGCGTAATCTTCCGCGGCCTTGTCCAGAGGCGTGATTTTGGATTTGCCCAGGTTCATGCCCACCGGATGGTCCGGCCATCGGCCCGAGACGCGCCACTCGCGCAGCGTCGTGGCCATGGCTCCGGCGCCGGGATTATTGAAGCCCATGCGATTCACCAATGCTTCGTCGGGGATGGCTCGAAAAATCCGCGGAGGCGGATTTCCCGGCTGGGGGTGCCAAGTGACGCCTCCGAGCTCGACGAAGCCGAATCCGAGCGCAGCCCAAGCCGGGAGCGCGACCGCATGCTTGTCCATTCCGGCGGCAAGACCGACGGGATTCGGAAAGGACAATCCGAACAGTCTCGCCGTCAACTCAGGAGGCTCAAAAAACGAAGCCACCGCTTCACAGAGCAGCGCATTGCGGCTGACGTAGGCCAGCCGCTGGAGCGTCCAATCATGGACGGCCTCCGACTCTTGCTCAAAGAGCACCGGGCGAACGAGGCAGCGATAAATCCCACTCATACTTTTCTTCTTCAACCCGGCAGCGGTGATAGAACGAAACGGAGGGGAGGGGAAGCGGAAAAGCGTTCCGGCGGTACCCCGTCACTCTTGCCCGGTCATAGACCGGCGATTTTGCAGCGCAGATTTCAATCTGCGCCACGAGATTGTGAGGTTTCCGGGTTGAGCCGCAAGAATGCAGCGGGAATTGGGGAGCACACGCGCCCTGGCATGTTCCGCCCGGCGCCCCGCCGTGCGGAACGGGCGTGCAACTCCGTCACGAGACGGTTCATCAGTAACTCGGGCTGAAACATGCCCCTCGCTCCATCCCTCTCCCCATCGGATTGGGAGAGGATGGCTGGAGGCCGGGTGAGGGGTGTGTGCTTACTTCTGAACTCAGCATTACTTCGGTTCCTGCATGATGGGATGAAGGCGGTAGAATCCCGATTCTGTCGGCCCGGCCAGGCGAAGAACTCCTTGACCACTCTCATTTAAGCGCAGCGTTTTGAGCCGATGCCAATCCGATAGATCCGTCGAGAAATCAATCGCCACTTCGCTGCTGGCCAATCCCACCACCACGATCTCCACTTGCGCTTCACCGTCCCCCCAAAGCCTGCGAATGCTCAAAACGCGAGCGGCGGCCAATCCGGTCTTCCCCACCTTCTGCAACAGCGGCTTTATCTTGGTCAGCGCTTCCAGGAATTTATCGACCGCCCCCAGAAAGTTGTTCCCCTGAATCAAGAGTTGCCCCTGGTTGACCATCGCTTCCGCTTCCGCAATCGCCTGGTCATCCTGCGCGGAATTGCCGGCCGCCTCAGCGGTGAGAATCGCCCGGTTGATGATCGACTCCGCCGATAAGGCCAACAATTGCTGCAGCGGCGCCAGATCAAGAGTTGGATCGGCCGCTTGCGCCGCTTGAAGGTCCGCGATGGCTTGCCGTGTTTTGACCAGCGCCGCTTCCACGTTGCCCAACTCCAACTGATCGAGCGCGCCGTTGTTCGCATTGCCGCCATTTTGCCCGATTAGCTTTTCCAGCGCGTCGCGCAGGGCCTTTTCGGCTTTGGCGCTTAAACCGCCTTCGTCGAGCAGGTCGGTCAAGATTTCCGCCACCGTCTTCAACGCCAGACTGCCATTGACCACTTTGAGGTCTCGACTCGCATCGCCATCTGCATTCTCCGGGTCAACAACAGTCAATTTCAACGTGTAGAGTGTTTCAGGATCGGTAGTCGTGTAAGTGTGGAACGCTCGGATTGGCGTCGAAGGACTCACGTCGCCGAGGTAATCAATCTGCCCGTCTCCCCAATCGATCTTGGCGGTGTGACCGGTTGTGTTGTCCACGTCCGTGAACGTGCCCGTCAGTTCAATCTCCAATCCGGCCAACACGAAATCGTCCGGCCCGATCTCGCGCACACCCGCTTCGATGATGGAAACGATCCTAACCTCCGGCGCGTCGTTTACCGCGGTGATCCGGATTTCGCGCTCCAGCAAATTGCTGTCCAGATCGCCGTCGTTGACCAGAAACCGGACCGTCCGCGGCACGACGTTCGGGTTGTCGCTGGTGTTCTGATAAGCCACCAACCGCAACGCCGCCTGATAGTCCGCCACACTCGCCGTGCCAGAGAACCGCAAGGTCCCTTGCGCTGAGTCAAATGGCGCGGCTGCGATCCCGGTCGGCAACGGTCCTGTCACGACCAGCACGTCTCCTCCAACCCGGTAATTGTCCACGATCCGTACCGTCGCGCTCTCCAGATTCACGTCATCCGCGTCGTTAACTCGGAGAGTGGGACTGACCGGCGTTGGAGGATCATTCTCTGTATAAGAGAGGGGCAGCGTGTCGTCCGAAGTCAGGACTGGCGCGTCGTTCACCGCGGTAACCGTAATGTTGAACCGCTGCGGATCACTCGTGTCCCGGCCGCCGTCGGCGGTGCCGCCATCATCCTTCAACACGACGTCCAAGATCGCACTGCCCGAAGCGTCGGCTTTCGTGGTGTAAGTCAGCGTCCCCTCCGCCGAGAGTGCCGGGGCCACCGCAAACAGATCGGGGTTGGTCGCGCTCACGATGGTGACCGAGAAGCTCCGGCTTTGAGTCGCTTCATCCGCCGCTCCGTTGCTGATGCCGGTCGCCCAGTTGAGCACGCTCTGCGTTCCGGCGTCTTCCAGGACGGTCTGGTCCGGCCCTTTGACGAAACTCGGGGCGTCGTTGACCGCCGCCACGCTGACTTGCGCCTGGACGGGACTGGCGGAGGCCGTGGTTCCGTCATGGGCTTTGACCGTAAAGGCGTTCAAGGTTTGGTTGGCGTCGGCCGCCGGCGTCCAGACGAGAGTCTCTCCGATGCCCAGCCGTGTTGCTGCGGGCGTCACCGGAACTCCGCCTTTGGTCAATGTCCCCGTGCTGACCGCTTCAATCTGGAAGGACAGCGCACCTCCATCCACGTCCGCTTCATCCGCCGCCGCCGCCAGCGTCGCGTAGCTGATCGAAAAGGGCGTGTCCTCCGTCGCTCCATTCAAGGTGTCCACACGGGTCAGCGTCGGGGCGTCGTTGACCGGCGTGATGGTGAGGTTCACGGTCGCCGGAGCCGAATCCAGCGCCCCGTCTTTGGCTTTGTAAGTGAAGCTGTCCGTCGTGGTCTCGCTCCCGTTGTGGACGTAGGTGTAGCTCCCGTCCGGGCTCAAGATCAGCGTGCCGTGGGCCGGC
>JACQWK010000376.1 GCA_016209525.1 Verrucomicrobiota bacterium | reverse complement strand
TTCTTCATCTACACCATGGCAGGGAGCGTCACGATGCTGCTCGGCTTTCTGGGACTCTACTACGCGACCGGCACGTTCGACTTCCTGGAATTGGCCAAGGTGGCTCGCGAACGCGGCCTCGCCGCTGAATTGGGAAGCAAGTTAAGCTGGGCCGGCTTCTCCGCGGACGGGTTGTCGCTGCTCATCTTTGTCGCGATCTTCCTGGGTTTTGCCGTCAAAGTGCCGTTGATTCCATTCCACACTTGGTTGCCGACGGCTTACGCCGAGGCGCCGACGCCGACGACCATGCTTTTGACCGGGCTTATGTCCAAGATGGGAGTTTATGGATTCTTGCGGATATTGCTCCCGCTCTTTCCCGAACAGATGCGGATGGTTTTGACGCCGCTCCTTTGGCTGGCGGTTCTGACGATTGTTTTCTCCGCTTGCGCGGCTTTCGCGCAAAAGGATTTGAAACGTATCCTGGCTTACTCGTCCGTCAATCATCTCGGGTATTGCGTCCTGGGCGTTTTCGCCGCCACTACCGTCACGGCGAATGATGCGCAATGGACAACGGAAAAGGCCGCGGCGCTCAACGGCGTCATCCTGCAAATGTTCAACCACGGATTGACCGCTTCGGCGTTGTTCTGCTTCATCGGATTTCTGGAACAAAGGAGCGGCGGCGCCCGAGGACTCGACGATTTCGGCGGCCTGAGAAAAGCCGCGCCGGTCTTTTGCGGGTTGATGGGCATCGCGCTGTTCGCGTCGCTGGGTCTTCCGGGCTTGAACGGATTTGTCGGGGAGTTTCTGATTTTCAAGGGCGCGTTCTCCTTGGCGGCATGGGCCACGGCACTCGCCGCACTGGGATTACTCGTAACGGCCATATTCCTCCTGACCTTGCTCCAGCGCGTTTTCCATGGACCCTTAAATCGGAAGTGGGCCGGGATTCCGGACCTGACGCTCGGCGAACGCGTGGCGGTGGTCCCCGCCGTGGCCTTGATGTTCTTGCTCGGCGTTTATCCCCAACTCGCCATCGGGCCGATCAACGCAACCGTGCTGCGGATGGTGGAACAACTGAAATTCTGAGCATGCTCCCTTGGACGATTTATAGCTCTTTCGTCGGTGTCGTGATGCTCATGCTGCTGCCGCGAGAGCAGGCGCGGGCGGCGCGCGTCGTCGCCTTGTTCACCGCGCTCATCGGCTTGGTGTGCGCTCTGGCCGGAGCTCTTCAGGTTCAAGCTGGCTCAAGTGTCGCCGAGCTCTGCCGCCTGGAATGGATCCCCTCGCTGGGTATCGACTATCATCTGGCCGCCGATGGAATCAGTCTCACGCTGGTGGTGCTTACGGGGATCGCGGCGGTGGCCGGCATTCTCTTTTCTTGGAACATCGAGCACCGGGCCAAGGAATTCTTCGCCTTTTATTTGGCGCTCATCGGAGGCGTCTATGGCGTGTTTCTAAGTTTCGATCTCTTTCTCCTTTTCGTCTTTTACGAGCTGGCAATCATCCCGAAGTATTTCCTCATCGCGATCTGGGGTTCCACCCGCAAAGAGTACGGCGCGATGAAGCTGGCGCTCTACTCGTTTGTCGGCAGCGCGATGGTTTTGATCGGTTTGATCGCGGCCTACGTGGTGGCGGGCGCCAAGACCATGAACCTCGTCGAATTGGCGAGTTACCCATTCCCGGCCTCCTTCCAGTATTGGGCGTTCCCGCTGGTCTTCGTCGGATTCGCGATCCTGGCAGGTCTCTGGCCCTTTCACACCTGGGCGCCTACGGGCCACGTGGCGGCGCCTACCGCCGCTTCCATGCTGTTGGCGGGCGTCGTGATGAAACTGGGGGCCTACGGCGCCCTCCGAGTGGCGATGACTCTGTTTCCGCTGGGGCTGAAAGCGTGGCAAATTCCGTTCGGGTTCTTGGCGGTCACCGGAATTGTCTATGGCGCGATGGTCGCGCTCGTGCAGAGCGACTTCAAATTTGTGATCGGCTATTCCAGCGTCAGCCACATGGGATTTGTCCTGCTCGGGTTGATGACCATCAACGAGGTCGGGCTGAGCGGCGCCGTCCTGCAAATGTTTTCCCACGGCGTGATCGCCGGCCTGCTGTTCGGCGTGGTGGGCCGCATGGTTTATGACCGGACGCACACGCGAGAATTGGCCGCGCTGCAAAGAATGAATTTGAGCCAAGCCATTCCCTATGCGGCGGTCACCTTCCTGGTCGCCAGCGTCGCTTCCATGGGCTTGCCCGGCTTCAGTGGATTTGTGGCCGAACTGCAAGTGCTGATCGGCGCCTGGCATGCGTTTCCGACCTTCGGCATTCTGGCCGGGGTGGGAATTCTTGTCGGAGTGGCCTACATGCTGCGCACGCTTCAGAAATCATTCTTCGCGGACCGGGCTCCGGGTGGGCAACAACACGGTCATTCCTTGGAATCGATCAGCGTTGCGGAGCGGGTTGGCGCCGCGCTCCTGATGGGAACCAGTCTGGTGATCGGCCTCTACCCGCGGCTGTTGCTCGACCTGATCGTGCCGAGTTTTCACTCACCGTTGTTCGACGGGTTGAGGAAAGGAGCAGGACTCTAGGGTGAAAGAGAAAAGCTCACCGTCGAGAATGCGCAAGCAGGAGTCGTTCGAGTCCTCTTCCCCCTCACCCCTGCCCTCTCCCTCAGGGAGAGGGAGAAATGTTTCCAGAGCGCGATCGAAGCCGGCCTGCCGAAATCTTCCGGCCACGGTCGCTAGTAATTCCCTCTCCCGGCGGGAGAGGGTCAGGGTGAGGGGGAACGCGAGGACCAACTGCCGGAGTTCAAGACTTTCGCCGACGCGTTCCCTCGGAGAACAGCCTGATCGCTCAATCGGCTTTGGTGTTTCGCCCATTTCAGCAAACGGTCGATCCCCTCGCTCCGAGGCAATAATCCCAGTGCGACGAGTTTTGTGAACTACTTTGAACTGCTTACGTTGGCCATGCCGGAGACGATCCTTGTGATCGCCGCGCTGGCGGTCTTGGCGGCCGACCTATTGGTGATGCGCGAAGAGCCCGTGCGGCATCGGTTCGTGGTCGCCGCCGCGATTTCCTGCGTCGGGTGCTGCGCAGGATTGTTTTGGATGTTCAACATCGAACAGCACGCCTCGGTTCTGAACGGAATGTTGGTCGTCGATCCCCTGACCCGGCTGATGAAAGCCGCGCTGCTGGCGTTGACGGTGTTCACCGTTTTGGTTTCCGTCGAACGGGATTTCACGGCGCACGTGGGCGAATACTGCGCCCTCATCCTCCTGGCGACCATCGGCATGATGTTTCTCGTCAGTTCCGAGGAGCTCCTGATGATTTTCCTCTCCCTGGAACTGACCAGCCTTTCGCTCTACATTCTCGCGGCGTTTAACAAGCGCGAGCTCAAGTCGGCGGAAGCGGCGCTGAAATACTTCCTTTTCGGCGGCACGGCGGCGGCGTTTGCGCTCTATGGCTTGAGTCTGATTTACGGCCTCTCCGGCGCTACGAACCTGAGAGAAATCGCCAAAGCCTTGAGCGGACAGGCGCTCGATCCGTTGCTCATCTGTGCCATCGTCATGACTGTGATTGGCTTCGGTTTCAAAGTCGCGGCCGTGCCCTTCCACCTCTGGGCGCCCGATGCGTATCAAGGAGCGCCCACGCCCTCGGCGGCGTTCATTGCCTCAGGCTCGAAGGTCGCCAGCTTCTTCATCTTCGCCAAAGTCATGATGCTGGGCTTCGCCGGTGTCGAAGGAAGCGCCGTGTGGCGGGGCATGATCTCGGGCTGGGTTCCGGCGATTGCCCTGCTGGCGGCGTTGTCGATGATCTTCGGGAATCTGGCCGCGATTGCCCAAAAGAATGTCAAGCGCCTGCTGGCCTACTCCGCCATCGCCCATGCCGGCTATGCGTTGCTGGGCGTCTTGACCGACAATGCCCAAGGGGTTGCATCGCTGGTTTACTATGTCATCACTTACGCCCTTACAGTGCTGGGGGCTTTTGGGGTCGTCGCCGTCGTCGAGGAATTTTCGGGCGACTCGCAGTTTGGCAACTTCGCGGGCCTCGCGCGCCGCGCCCCGTGCCTGGCGTTTTGCATGATGATCTTCATGCTCTCGCTGGCGGGAATTCCGCCGCTGGCCGGCTTCTTCGGAAAATTTTATCTCTTCGCGGCTGCGGTGGGCAGCGAATCCACAAACCTGGGCTTGCTTTGGCTGGTGATCCTCGCCGTGGCCATGAGCGCGGTGTCGCTCTATTACTACCTTCAAGTCCTGAAACAGATTTACGTGGCGGAGGCGCCCGCCTCCGCCTCGACGGCCCGGCCCAGCCTCTTCACGCAAGGGGTGGTCGCGGTGCTGGCCGCCGCGGTCGTCGTCCTGGGTTGCGCGCCCAATCTGCTCCTTGGACGGCTCCTTGAGGCGATCAAAGTAGCGGGACTTTATTAATGAGTTCAGAAGTTGATTAAACCCCCTCACCCGTCCTACGGACACCTTCTCGCCATCTGATGGGGTGAGGGGCATTCTTCATGTCGGCTTACTTATGAACTAATTTTTGAGAAGACCGTGAGATGGACGACAGCTCCGCGTTCGTAGTCCCGGCTTTAGCCGGTCCGGGCCGCCTAAAGGCGGGACTACAAACCTT
>JACQWK010000398.1 GCA_016209525.1 Verrucomicrobiota bacterium | reverse complement strand
GTCGTGGGAGAGGGAGAAAACAACGGTGGCAGTGTCAAGATGCGCCACGGCCAGTGGCCTGTTCCACCCAGAAGTTGATTTTCAGAAACGCTCAGAGCAAAGTTGGATACTCAATTCCACGCCATGAAACGAAAGTTCGCCCGCACAACCCACCCGGCCTCGCCCGTGAAACGCAGAATCACCCGGCGCAAGTTCATTCAAGATTCGACCGCGCTGGCCTCGGGCTTGGCTGTCGTCGGCAAGCTCAGTCCCGCGCGACCCGCGGCAGCCGAGGCCCGTGAGTCGGCTTTTGTCAGTCGCTGGAATGCCTCTCATGACCGTGTCTGGTTGGGGCCGGACTACTGGGCCAACCCGTTGCAGGATTGGCGCGTCCGGAATGGGCGCATTGAATGTTTGAACGCCGCCCTTGACCGCAACGTGCATCTGCTCACGCGGCAACTGGGCGATCAGCGTGGAAATCTCCGCATGAGCGTGCGCTTGGGCCGCGTCGGCGGCGAACCGCTCAATCAAGGGAAAGGCTCGGTTGGCTTTCGCATCGGCATTCTTGGCCCGCTTCGCGAATATCGGAACAGCCTCATTTTCGGAAGCGGACTGGACGCTGGGATTACGACCGCAGGCGGTATGTTCATCGGCCCGGTTGAGTCCGTCAACGCGGGGGAATTCAAATTCGGCGTCGAGGCGATCGACCTGCACCTGAGCGTCGAACCCAGAGGCGACGGCTACATCGTGAGTTTGGAGGCGCACGATTCGGCCACCGGCCTGCTGCTTGGCAGGAGAACTCGTGAAAACGTCCCCTCGAATCAACTGACCGGCAACATCGCGCTCGTGGCGAACTTCGGACGCTCGCGGCCGGGCGCAGGCCAAGCGAGGGGCAGAGGCAAAGAAGCCAACACCGTGGCCGGTCCCGGCGCGGGCCGGTTCTGGTTCGCCGACTGGCGCGTTTCGGGGACCAAGCTTAAGGCGCACGATGACCAAGCATTCGGCCCGATTCTCTTCAATCAGTACACGCTCAGCGGTGGCATTCTGAAAATGACCGCGCAAATGCCTCCGATCGGCTTGAAAGATTCGCAAACCGTCCGGCTCCAGGTTCAGAGAAATGGCGCATGGACGACGCTGGCCGAGGAAAAAATTCATTCTGCGGCCCGGACGGCCGCTTTCCGGATTGAGAAGTGGAACGACAAGGCCGATGTGCCCTATCGCCTCGCTTACAGCATGGTCTTCGCCGAGGGCCGGGCGGAGAATTATTACGGGACCGGCACCGTGCGGCGTGACCCAGTAGAACAGCCGGTGCTCACCGTGGGCGACATTTCGTGCAACTTTCATGCGGCGTTCCCCAACGTCCTTCCCGTCCGAAACCTGGCAAGGTTGAATCCCGACCTTCTAGCGTTCACGGGCGACCAGTTTTACGAGAGCAGCGGCGGGTATGGTATCGTGCGGGAACCGCTCGCCACGGCGATCCTGGATTATCTGCGCAAGTGGTACATGCACGGATGGACCTGGCGGGAACTCACGCGCGACCGCCCCAGCATCTCGATCCCTGACGACCACGACGTTTATCAGGGCAATCTCTGGGGAGAAAGCGGCGAAGCGCGTAGAACTACGCAAGAGGCGGGCGGCTACGACATGCCGTCCGAATGGGTCAATGTCGTGCACCGCACGCAGACCGCGCATCATCCCGACCCCTATGATCCCACTCCGTGCAAGCGCGGCACGACAAATTATTACGGCCCGATGACTTACGGGCGCGTGAGTTTTGCCATCCTCGCCGACCGCCAATACAAATCCGGTCCGGAAGGCAAAGTGCCGCCGACCGGCGGACGCGGCGATCATGTGAAAGGGATGGACTTTGACCCGGAATCCGCTGACGTGCCGGGTGTTGAATTGCTCGGCAAAAGGCAGGAGGAGTTTCTCCGGGAATGGGCTGCCGACTGGCGAGGCGCCGACATGAAGGCGGTGATTTCACAAACCATCTTCACGGCCATGGCCACCACGCACGGCGGCAATCGGGAAGTGCTGCGCGCGGATTATGACACGAACGGTTGGCCGCAAACGCCTCGGAATCGCGCCCTGAGCGAGATTCGCAAAGCGTTCGCTTTCCACATCGCCGGCGACCAGCACTTGCCGGCGGTGGTGCATTATGGCATCGAGAAACATGGCGACGCGGGCGCGGCCTTTGCGGGACCGGCGGTGAACGTCGGTTACCCCCGTTGGTGGGAACCCAGCGAACAGGTGCACAATCGAAAACCGGGCCAGGACCTCACCGGCGATTTCATCGATCACCTCGGCCATCCTCTCACCGTGCTCGCGGTCAAGAACGGAGCGGTTAATCCGCGCCCCGGGGACGTGTTGAAGTTCCTCACGGAAAAGGCCTCCGGGTTGGGCGTCGTGCGATTCGACAAAGCGCGGCGCAAAATCATCGTCGAGTGCTGGCCGTTGCTCGCCAATCCAGCAGAGCCCAACACGCAATTCCCCGGCTGGCCCGTGACGATCGATATGCTCGACAACTACGGTCGTAAAGCCGTCGCTCATCTCCCCACGCTTCTCGTCAGCGGCATCGATAATCCGGTCATCCAAGTCATTAGCGAAGCGAACAGCGAAATCGTTTACACCCTGCGCCCCGGGCGCCGACTCATTCAGCCAAAAGCGTTCGCGTTGGGCAAATACACGATCAGAATCAGCGACCCGGACGCAGGACGCATGAAGGAACTCAAAGGCTTGGAAGCCTTGCCGGGGAACAAGGCGAAGCTTGACGTGGAAGTGTGAGCATTTGGCTGCGGCCGTAACGCGGACACTCCTGTCCGCGCCTGGAGTTTGGACATTTTTCGATCGCGGCGGAACAATCGACGAGTGGGCTAACGCATCGAGAAGAACCTTCCGAGGGACAGCTAGCCTGGATGTTTCGCACGGAGAGGGAGGTAGGGAGGCCGCGCCGTGCAGGCGCGGAACCCTTCCAACTTGGAGGGGAGACTCCTACACCGGCACGTCCATCTGTTCCGCCGCCGCACGCTGCGGCGACAGCGCTGGTGCACAAACTTTTGTTGCATATGCAACAAAAGTTGCACTCAAGCTGGCCGAATCGGTCCATTACAATTCCCCGGGATCAGGAAGTTTTAGCCTCAGGATTCCTGGTATCGTGGAAATTCAATGACGCTGTTGAGGTCCCGATCGTTTTCCCTCACCCCGGCCCTCTCCCGCGGGGAGAGGGTGAAACGATGTCTGTCGGTGGACAAATCCAAGCGCTTCGGATTCTCCAGTCAGGAAGCGCAGAACTCCCTGTCCCAGCGGGAGAGGGCCGGGGTGAGGGAGAAAGGGCTAGCCCGTGTCCGTCTCTCCGCCTGTCGTGGCTGCCCGGTCACGAGATCTGAAGAGAATCGCCTGGTTTTTGTTGTGAACCAATCCCAGGTTCCTGATAACTTGAGAGCGTGAAACTGTCGTTCAGAATGTTTCCCCTTGTTTGTTGGAGCATCTGCGTGGCTTTTGCCGCCTCCGTCATTTCCCCGGCCGCCGAACTTCCCCGGAAGCCAAACATCCTCTGGATCACGGCGGAAGACATGAGCCCAAACCTCGGTTGTTACGGCGATGCCTACGCCCGCACGCCACACCTCGACCGTTTCGCCCGCCAAAGCGTGCGTTACACCCAAGCTTTCGCCACGGCGCCGGTTTGTTCGCCCGCGCGTTCGACTCTCATCACCGGCGTCTATGCGACGTCACTGGGCACGCAGCGGCTGCGCTCGGAGTTTCCGATTCCGGCCCACTTCAAAGGATTTCCCGCCTACTTGCGCGCAGCGGGTTACTTCTGCTCGAACAACGTCAAGACCGATTACAACATCGCCAACGAGCAGGAGTTCATCCGGGAAGCGTGGGATGAGAGCTCGCCCAAAGCCCATTGGCGTCAGCGCAAGCCGGGCCAGCCATTCTTTAGCGTTTTCAATATCATGACGACCCACCAGTCGCGCACGAGCGTTTGGCCGGAACAGGAATTCGAGCGGATGATTGGCCAGAGTCTCAGGCCGGACGAACGCCAGGACCCGGCTCAGGCGCCGCTGCCGCCCTTTTACCCGGACACGCCGGCGGCGCGGAAAACGTGGGCGCGCTACCACGACTGCATCACCGCGATGGACAAAGAGGCCGCAGGGTTGCTGCGCCAGCTTGACGAAGACGGGCTCGCCGAGGACACGATTGTCTTTTTCTATTCCGACCATGGCATGGGCCTGCCGCGCGGCAAGCGCCTGCTGCACGACAGCGGCCTGCGCGTGCCGTTGCTCGTGCGCTTCCCGAAAAAATTCCAGCACTTCGCGCCCGCCGCAGCCGGACAGACCGTGGATCGCCTCGTCAGTTTCGTGGACTTCGCGCCGACGGTGCTCAGCCTCGCGGGCGTTCCAATCCCGATCCACATGCGAGGCTGCGCATTTCTCGGCTCGGCAGCCGGCAAACCGCGGGAATACGTGCATGGCGCGCGGGACCGAGTGGACGAAGCGTTCGAACTCTCCCGTTCCGTGCGCGACTCTCGCTTTCTCTACATTCGCAATTACATGCCGCACGTGTCGTGGAACCAGCCGGAAGGATTCTCAGACGCCTCCGAACTGCGCCGTGAAATCACGCGACTCGCACAGACAGGCAAGCTCAACGCCGCGCAACTCACCTACGCCGCGCCGCGCAAAGCGCTTGAAGAACTCTACGATTCGCAGACCGACCCGCACCAAATCCAAAACCTGGCCGATTCAACGCCACACCGTGGCGTGCTCGAAAGGATGCGCAAGCTGTCGCACGACTGGATTCTGGAGACACGCGACGCCGGCTTCTTGACGGAACAGGAAGCATGGAAACGGTGCGGCGGCTCAACACCGTTCGAGATCGCGAAGAATTCGAGGCAATATCCCCTCGAACGACTGCTCGAAGCGGCTGAATGGGTGGGACGACCCGCAGCGTCGAAGCAAATCCGGCTGCTCGCTGATGCCGACAGCGGCGTTCGCTATTGGGCCGCCGTGGGCTTGCACGCGTCGGGCAATGACGCGGCGTCAGCGCGCACGGCGTTGCTCAACGCCTTGCGCGACGAGTCCTCCAGTGTGCGCATCGAGGCGGCGGCCGCGTTGGTTGAACAAGGCGCGACCCAGACCGCCGTGGAGCTTCTGACCCGCGAATTGCGGGGCCGACAACTTGAGTCTGTCCTTCAAGCCTGTCGCACGCTTCAACTCATGGGTGAAAAGGCCCGCCCGGCGTTGCCGATGATGAAGGAGCATTTGGCTGCGGCGCGGAAATCGGAAGGTGGCCATCCGCATTGGCTGTTTATCCGCTTCAGCCTGGAGGCGGCCGTGCAGCAGCTCGAAGGGGGCGTTTCGAGTTTCTAACCCTGAAAAATCCACCCTTAAACCGGCAGTTGGATAGCCAAAAAAACAAAAAATGACCAAAGAAAAGAAGTTCTGAGGCAGAAGCCATTCACCCGCAAGGTGAGCGAGCGGGTTTGCGCAAAGGATTCGATTTCTTTGGTTTCTTTGGTTTCTTTCGTTTCTTTCGGCTGAACTGCTATTTCCAGGTTCGCACGGCGAAAGAAGTGGGGACGCCGCGACGCAGCTTCCCCGCGCCGCACGGGCACGGAACCCTTGTGAAGGGAAGGAAGACTTTCGCACGACCCCTTGGCTCTGTTCCGCCTCTGAACGCGGCCGAGGACGGCGCAAGCACTCCGTCCCTGCTTTCAACGAGTTCGAAGCGCGGACTCGACAGCCGGCGGAAAGATCGCGCCGACATCGCCCTCCAAGCGCCGCGTCACTTCGGGATGATCGTCATGCTCGGTCGGGCCGCGGTTGATGATCACATAAGGAATTCCCCTCCGGGAGGCCTGGAGCGGGATGGTTGAAGCAGGATAGACTGAGAGGCTGGACCCCAAGGCCACGGCCAGGTCGGTCTCGCGGGCTGCATCCTCGGCGCGGCGCAAGTCGTCGGCTCGGAGATCTTGCCCGAAGCTGATCGTAGCCGGCTTGAGAAATCCGCCGCAGCTACACCGCGGCGGCTGGCGCGTTGCTTGAAAGCGGCGAAAGTGCGGCTCAGGGTCGGAAAGCTGGCGGCAAGTCTGGCATTCAACCAGGCTGTTGGTTCCGTGCAATTCCACAAGGCGTTCTGGCGATGTCCCAGCCTTGGAGTGAAGGCCATCGATGTTCTGCGTCACGACCCTGAGCAGTTTTCCAGCGCGCTCCAGACGGACGATAGATTCGTGCGTTGCATTGGGCCGGGCGTCGCGGAACGCAGGCCAGCCTTCGAGTTTGTACTCCCAATGCTCGATCCGCGCGGCCTCTTAGGACATGAAATCCTGGTAATAGACCGGCTGGCGGCGCTTCCACACGCCGTCCGGCCCGCGGAAGTCCGGAATCCCGCTCCCGGTCGAAATGCCCGCGCCGGTGAAGATCAGAATGCGATGCGAGCGGCGGAGATGCTCAATCAATGGGTCCAAATTCGCGGTCACGGCAGTCATGCCCCTATTTTCCGCTCAGCGGACTGGGATGCAATCTCGAGCTGAGCGCCCGCGCTAAAGCAACTTCAGGGTTTGCGGCGTCGTTCTGATAAAAGGAGTCCGATCCTCCGAATTCCGAAATCCGAAACAAACCGCAAGGCACCAGTCTTGCCGGGCGTAGCGCAGATTTTCAATCTACCAGCATCTGCCGAAATCGTCGCAAGCCGCGACGATTTTTCCGGCGCGCGGACTTCCAGGCCGCAGCGGCCGCACACGGAAGGTGCGGCTTGCAGATTCTCGGGCGCCTCGGTCATTGGGAGCCGCTGCGGCCTGGAAGGCCGCGCGCCGTTTGGG
>JACQWK010000389.1 GCA_016209525.1 Verrucomicrobiota bacterium | reverse complement strand
TCTCCAGGTAACGCTCCCATAATTCCAGCCAAAACGCCGGCCGCGCCTCCGGCCCCACGCTCGGCTCCAGTTCCTGCAAGGCCAGCCGCAAGCTTTCCCGCACGCAGTCCAATCGGCTCATCCGGCTCACCAAGCCGAACATTTGCGTCGAATCCAGTCGCTGCCGGCTTTGCCGCGAAACCAGACCCGCTTCGGCCAGCGCGTCCAGAATCGTCTTGAAACCCAAGGCGCTTTGCTCGTTTTCCAGCAGACGCTGGCGGAAGTTTACCAGCGTCGTGGGATGAAAAAGTTCATCGCCCAATTGACGGTTCAGCGCGAAGTTCCAGCCCGCATGGTAGCGCAGCATCTCCACCGCCTGACGGTCGGGCAGTCCGTCCAAATACTGGAGAAGGCTCACCCCCAACATCAGAACGGGCTCGACGGCCCCCCGGCCATTGTCCAGGCAGTCGCACCTTTCCAGTTCCCCACGCGCGCCGACGACCGCAGGATAAACCTTCTGCGCAAACAGACGGTAGCGATCGGTGGGCGCAAAGAGACTGGACGAAAGACTGGCCGTGGAAAACAGTTCCGCTTGCGTGGAAAAGGAAGGCAGACTCACGGGTGCCTCCTGATTCGAGCCCGGGTGGCATGTCGCATAGCTCTGCCTACGCTCGGTTCTCCTTCCAGACAAGCTCAAACTCAACCCCACGCGGAAATTTGCATCCCTCGCCGCTCGGCCGGCGGGCCCCACGGAAAAATTCGCCCCGAGCGGTTTTTCAGCAGAATCGTTACTATTGACTGACCCCTATGCCTAAAGGCGGACTGTGTGATACGCCCCTCGCTCTGCCTCCGGCCCGATCGATTGGCGGGTTCCATCCGGCAGCACGATCCAGACGGCGTCGAAATCGATATTCCTTAATCCGAAAACGATTCTCGAATCACGCGCCGAACAATAACTGCCATCGGTCCGGACTCTCCGCCAAGCCACGGGAACACCCTGCTGGACCAAAGCAACACGAGCGCCGATCCAGTCCGAGCCCGTCTTCTTGTTGAGTATTCGAAATCCGATCCAAGATTTGGCGTCGTCGGTCTGATTGAGGAGCAGCCTCAACGGGCCATTCAGATCGTTGATCAAAAGATCGGGATCCCCGTCGTTGTCCAGATCGGCATCGACGCTCCCGCGGCTGATCGCCGGCTTCCGAAATCCCGGTCCGCCATCCGCCTCCTGATAGCGTCCACCGTGGTTCTCGAAGAGTTGATCCGGCATGGCGTAGGGATACGCGTCGCCTTTGTCCACCAAGGCATCGAGGGCTTTGACGGCACCGTTGACCGCATATAAGTCGAGGTCTCCGTCCAAGTCATAATCAAACCAGGCGGTCCCAAATGCCGTGAAGGGCCGGCTGGGATGATCCAGGCCCGCCCATTGGGAACGATCGGAGAATAAGCCGTGCCCGTCGTTGATATAGAGCGTGTTCTTCTCTCCAAGGAGATGGGTGATGAACAAATCCTCGTCTCCATCCGTGTCGAAGTCCGCGGCGTCCACGCCCATGCCGGCCTCTTGTCGCCCAAAGAGGTTGAAAGCGCAACCTGCCAGAACGGCCTCCTCGCGAAATGTCCCATCCTTTTGGTTGATCCATAGAAAATTGGCCATGCCATCGTTGGCGACGAAAATATCCACCCATTCGTCGCCATTGAAATCCGCCGCAATGACTCCGAGGCCGGTCCCGGCTTTGCTAGCGATATGGGAATGCGCGGAAACATCTTCAAAAGTCCCGTCGCCGCGGTTTTTCAACAGTCGATGGCTCTCGGGCGCATAGACTTCCGGCCCGCAATAGTCTCTGCCGCCTCTTGGATTCGTGCAGTCCACGTGGTTGGCGAACGTGTAGTGGACATACTCGCACACGAACAAATCGAGCCAGCCATCGCGATTGAAATCCAGAAAGGCAGCGCTGCTGCTCCACAGACCAGGATCCTTCACGCCGGACTTTTCGTCATGCGCTGCAAATGTGCCGTCTCCTCGATTCAACCACCAAGCGTTCGGACCAAAGTTCGTCACGTAAAGGTCGGGGTAGCCATCATTGTTGATATCCCCAACGGCGACTCCCATGCCAAAGCCCGTCGAGACGATGCCCGCCTCGCGGGTTACATCCGTGAAATGCAGCTCGACACTTCCGTCCTTATTTCGTTTCAGGTCGTTTCGGAAAAGGCGATCGGAATGGAGCAGCGAGTCGGACTTGCGCAACGGAGTCGTTCCCTCGTAGTAATCGGAGCCCAGATAGTTGCCTTGCACCACATACACATCGAGGTCCCCGTCATTGTCATAATCCAACACCGCGACGCCTGCGCCCATGATTTCGGGAAAATAGTATCGGCCTCTCATCCCGTTGAAATGAGTGAAGTCGAGCCCTACCTTTTGGGCGCACTCAACAAACAGGTCTCTTTTTGACGAGGCGGCTCGCGACGCTTGATTGCGTCCAGCCGTTGAACCGGATTCCGAAACGCTTGTCTGATTAGAGGTCGGTTTTGGGGGATCGTCTTGGGTCTTATGGTTTCCGCAACCGCCCAAGATGATGCATGCGATCACCGCGCAGACCATCCTCCAGTGTTTTGGCCGGCCCCGAAAGTCAGAGCCGCCACACCGATGATCGGGATTCGAGAGGAAGTTGTCCATCCAGCTTCACGCCAACGTCCATCCTTTTCGGTAGCTTTCCTTGATGATCGCGTCCGCGGCAGGCAGGTTCCTGGCTTTCATGTTGGCCGCGTCCCAGTTGATCCGGCGGCCTGTGCGCAACGAAAGGATGCCTAGGAGCAACAGCTCGGTCAGGCGCGCGGCGTACTCGAAGTTACTGCTGGCGGGCGGCCCGCCTTTGCAGGCATCGAGCCAGTCGCGGTGGTGGCCCTTCGACCGCGGCAGCGTTTTCGGTGGCGGCTGATAAGAGTCGTTGTTTTCGTCGGGCAACAGCCGCGGTCTGGATGAAAAACTGGAAAGCAACATGCCTTTGTCGCCGATGAACAAGGAACCGCGGCTCGGCAGGGCCTCGTCTTCGGGCCAACCGTCCGGCAAGGCCGGGCGCAAGCCGCCGTCATACCAGGTCGCTCGCACCGGTGGTTTGCCGCCGCGCGCGCCGAATTGCCAGTAACCCAATTCGCTGTGCGGAGAAATCTCCGCGTCCATCTCGCTGCCGGCGCGGGCCTCAATCCAGAGAGGGTCGCGCAGGTCCAGCGCCCAGCAGGCGGCGTCAAGGTCGTGGCAAACGAAGTCGCCGATGGCTCCGCTGCCGAATGCCCAAAAATCGCGCCACCTTACCGGGAAATAGGCCGGATGATACGGACGGGGCTCGCGCGGGCCGAGCCAGAGGTCCCAGTTCAATCCGGTCGGCACCGGCGGTGTGTCGGTGGGACGGCCCGTGAGCGTCTTGTTCCAACGGGTGGCGCCGACCCAAGCGTGAACTTCCCGGACCGCTCCGATGGCTCCCGCCCAGAGCCATTCGCAGGTCTGGCGCATGCCTTCGCTCGAATGGCCGATGTTGCCCATTTGCGTGGCGGCGCCGGCTTCCTTGGCGACCCGCGACACGAGGCGCGCCTCCCAGACATTGTGCGTGAGCGGCTTCTCGCAATAGACGTGTTTGCCCGCGCGCATGGCCAGCACCGAAACATACGCGTGCAGATGATCGGGCGTGGCGCATAGCACCGCGTCAACGGCCTTCTCCTTTTCCAGCATCACGCGGAAATCTTCGTACTCGGAGCAGCGGAAGTTGGATGACTTGGGCGCATACTGCTTCTCGATCCGCGCCCGAGTTGGGGAACGCCCGCCGGCGCCCTTGTAGTAGAAGTCCTCGAGGCTAAACGATTCCGCCGGGTCGGCCACGGCAATGACTTGGGCGTCGTTTT
This sequence comes from Verrucomicrobiota bacterium, assembly GCA_016209525.1. Lineage (GTDB taxonomy): Bacteria > Verrucomicrobiota > Verrucomicrobiia > Limisphaerales > SIBE01 > VHCZ01. The sequence goes on along the minus strand of JACQWK010000389.1, from coordinate 12,121 downwards.
CGCGGAAGAGGGCCTGCAAATTGACACCGCCCTGGCCGCCCGCGCCCACCAAGGCGATGTTCACTTTCTCGCTCGGCGGCACAAATTTCGCGCCCCCCAGAACGTGGCGTGGAATCAAAGTGATGGCCGCCGCGGCGGTTGCGCTGGTGCGGAGGAATTGACGACGGTTGGTCTTCATGGCTTTGATTCAAAACAAACCTAGCCCCGACTTCAATTGAAATTGGGGATGTGTATATCTCCGGCCCGGCGCAAATTGGGCCGAAGGCTTACTGCACGATCGGCGAGTTCCGCACGTTGCCGAAGATTTTGTCGGAGGCCGGTTACGTCTGTGGGCTTTCCGGCAAATGGCATCTCGGCGACAACCTCCATCCGCAGGAGGGCTTCACCTACTGGTTCACCAAGGCTGGCGGCCACACCACCACGTTCTACAACGACGATCTTAGTGGGGTGTCCTCGAACTCGCATCCGGTTTGCGCCCTCCGATGACGGACCAGAGGTGATGCTTGAGGAACAAGTCCACCTCGAGGAACCCGCACTCGCGCAGCCAGCGCATCTGATCGAGAAACGGTTCGTGAAGGTCGTCCCCCCTGGCCTTGGCCCGGCCGGCGCCGTCGATGTTGCGCGCCTTCCACCTGTCAAAGCGCTCGCACCACGCGCGGCAGTCGTCGGCAAGCTCTGCCGGCACATGTTTGCGGGCTTGCTCCACGTGCCGGGCCCAATAGTGCAGCGTGTTGCGGTAAGCGTCGTCCCAGAGCGTGGACATCTCGTCGATGTTGAAGAACCGCCCGCCGGGACGGAGCAAGCTGAAGCATCGGGCGTAAAGCCGGCGCTTCTGGCCGCTCTCCAAATGATGAATGGCGGACATCGAAAGGATCGCGTCGGGCGCGCCGAGCAGTTGTCGCTCCCAATCGTCCTCCAGCGCACATTCGATGAAGCGGACGCGATCGCGAAAGGCTGCCAAGCGCTTTTCGGCGACGTTGCGAAAGTCGGGCGAGGAATCGACCCAGACGGCGCGGGAGCGCGCGCTTCGCCGCAGGATTTTCTCCAACAGAATGCCGCTGCCGGCTCCCAGATCGACCACGAGATCGGGCTCGCAATCGCCCTCGTGCAGCAGATCGATCACGTGGTCCTGGAACAGGTCGTACGCCGGCATGAGCCGCGGAGCCATGCGGTCGTAGCACACCGCCATCGAGAGGAAGCGGTCTTTGTCCATTTGGGACATGTCGGTTCGGGAGCTTGATTTGAAAACCAAGCGCCCCGTAGCAGCCGAGGTGACGAGGCTCTGACTTAAGAATTTCAAATCTTAAATTTGAGATCTCAAATTCCCGGCGGGCCTCCTCACGTTGGGTGCCACCCTCGAGACGTCAGCAGCGGACCTCGCACAAACGAATCTCGTGGCGAATTCCCGGGAAGCTGACCGGCTGAGGCTCGCCGAGGTTCGAACGATCGCTTAACGAGTCGGCCGTGCGATGGTCGGCAACGATGCCGCTTTGGGTATGCGACGCGGCCCAGTCTCGGCTGAGGAAAGCGATGACGAACACCTCGCCGATCACGTCCGGACGGGCGTAATCGGGATGACCCACTGGCCCGAAGTAGATCGGCCCGGTGCTGAGGCCGATCTTCAGCCGCTCGTGGCAAGTGCGTTTGGCAGAGATCGCTGCCTGGAGGGCGCGCTGCGCATGGCCGTCACCCGAGAAAAAAGCGACGATTCCGGGTCCGATGTAATTGGCTGGCACCCCGTCGTAGCGGACGACGGCTTCCGTGAGCAGGAAGCAGACGCCATTGGTCCAATCCGCGAACTCACGAGGTCCGAGCGTCTCGGACATCTCGCGTGTCGTCTGCAAGCCGGTCACCAAGACGGTCGCAACAAAGACGTCCCGATCTGGCTCGTATGCTCCCAGCAGCCACTCGACGGAGACGCCGAGCACCCGGCAGAGCGGGACCAGCGCGGCGATGTCCGGCGCGTTCTCCCCGCGTTCCCACTTCGAAACTGCCTGCGGGCTGACTTGTAGCGCCGCGGCGAGATCGTTTTGCTTCAGGCCCAGCTTCTCGCGTTGCGTTCGAATTTTCTGTCCAAGTTGATCGAGGTTCATCGCGGTTCGGCATTCACCTTAGAGCACAGCCGCCGGCGCGACAACGACGCGGTGGTTGAATCTGGCTGACGCAATGGTTGTGTGATCGGGGATGCTCCGGATCGGTGAACCCCCATGTGCGCATCAAAGTTTCACGGACTAAAGAATCAGAGCTTGGCCCGAAAGACATGGACGGAACTGTTGCTCACCATTATTTCGAATGGGCCGCCACCGGCGATGTCGCGACGCCGCCTGGCAATTGGGCCGATAATTACGGAACGCAAATCGTCGGCTATTTCTACCCGCCGGCCTCGACCACGTCCAACGGTGATGGCAAGCAATTGATCATCACCTCTTCGACCGTCAATTCCGGCGACGTGGGCACGAAGTTCCGGGACTCGGCTGTCCCGGTGCTGAATTGGGAACAAGCGCTCCAGGATGATTTCCTCATGACGTTGAATACCGACGGCACGGACCGTGGAACACTGGCCGGCCAGACCCAGGTGAATATTGTCAAGGCGGATCATCCGCTCGCCGGCGGATTGAGCACGGGCGCAAAAACCGTGACCACGGCCGCTCAAGACTACAGTTGGAGCGCGCCGAGTCAGAATGCGGTTATCATCGCGACCGTAGCGGACGATCCGACGCGAGCGTTGGTCTATGGTTACGACAAGGGTGCGGTTTTGGCGGACGGCTCGACACCCGCTCCCGCTCGACGGGCGATGTTCTTCTGGGGTAACAACGGGTTTGCCGCCTCCACCGACGACGCCTTGAAACTCTTCGATGCTGCCGTCGAATGGGCTTCCGGAGTCAAACCTCAGGCGCCGGCGCCGACCCTGTCGCTCACACGAACGGCGACCGGAATTTCGATCGTGTTTAGCGGAACGCTGCAATCGGCCGACGCGGTCACTGGGCCTTGGGCCGACGTCGCCGGTGCGGCCAGCCCGCTGGCGGTGACTCCTGCCGGCGTTCAAAAGTTTTATCGGGCGAAACAATGATGGCTCATGCCGGGGCCCGCTTTCTCGCGTGCGCGCACATCGGGAGTAGCGGTTCTGTAATCCCGGCGGTTCAGCTCGCTGACGACTCGCTGGCGCTCAACCGGGGAAGTTCGACGCGCCAGCGAACCTCTCCCACTTCCCAGCGGTGCAGCTCGGTGTTGTTCGTAACGCCGGCTTTAGCATGCATATTTCACATGCGAAGTGAGGTAGGGACGCCTCGCCGAGGCGTTCCCGCGCCGTGCAGGCGCGGAACGCTTTTGAAGGGCCGCGCATAACTGCGGGGCAGCGGCAGACCGTAGCCCACGGCGTGAGCCGTGGGTCAGAGCGTCTAACTGGTGGAGCCGCAGAGCGGCGATAGAACCTCAAGGCTGAGGCGCTCTGTCGCCCCTTTGGGACTTTAGCCGATGCGCCCGATTCCCACGGCTTGCGCCGTGGGCTATTATCTTCCGCCACTCCGTGGCTAGCTCATGAATCGGTGTTCAAGAGCTGATTTGCGCTCCGCGCTGGACCTGGTGCTTGACCGAGGGCGGTTTTCTGGCCTACTCTGCCCATACCGGTCACAACCAAATTCCGATCACCAGTCAGAGCGGAAAGATCGACCTATGTATCACACCAGGAGGCCATTCATGAACAAATCCAAGATTGCAGCCGTGGCGGCGCTCGCGGGCGTCTATGCCTTAACCGAGCTCTGTGAGGCCGCGCAAATGGCATTGAAACTTGATGGCGATCCGGAGAGTTACTTCGCGGCTCCCGATCACCAGAGTCTAGATGCCGACCTCGGCGCCGCATTTACTGTCGAGGCGTGGGTCAATCCGGCGGTCAATGTGGGCGAAAACATCATCCTGAATAAGGAGGACGCCTATGAGATTGCGGTCAAAGATGAAACCTTCCAAACCGCCGTTCAACCCAAGGGAGTAGGTTGGGAATGGTGGAACAGCGAAGAGCCGGTGCCCATCGACACTTGGACGCACGTCGCCATCACCTGGGATGGCAGTATGATCCGGACCTTCGTCAACGGAAAATTTCTCAAGGCTTTCGACAAAGCGGGGGTTCTGAACGATTCCCCCGACACCTTCAAGGTGGGACGCCGCACGCGCGGAGGCGATACGCATAGCATCTTCACGGGACTCATCGACGAGGTTCGCATTTCAAAAGTCATCCGTTACTCGGAAGACGGGTACACTCTTCCGAAAGCCGCGTTCACTTCCGATGCGGATACCGCCGCGCTCTACCACTTTGATGAGGCGGTTAATGGCGTAGTCAAGGATGCATCCCATTTGGGGAACCACGGCACGTTGATCCAGAACGCGGTGCTGGTTCCTGCCAACACTCCAATTACTTCCGCCCCACCAGCGGTGAAGCCGACCATTGCCGCGGCCAGAACCGCCAACGGGATCTCGATCACATTCACCGGCACGCTCGAATTCGCAAACGACGTGAAGGGGCCGTGGACTGGGGTCCAAGGCGCGGTCAGCCCGCTCTCAATCAAAACGGATCAATCGAAGCTCTTCTACCGCGCGCGGGGTCAATAAAGGCCAAGTTCATTTAGGCTTCGAACTCGCGCGACAGGGCGCAGGATCCCAGACTGAACAGGGCAATGCGAAGGACCATCGGGGCTTCAGTTGATGAACCGATATTCGAGCGGACAACCGCGACTTCTAAAAATATGCTTTGCACCAGATCAGAGGGCCGTGAATGATGGCAGCCATGATAGTCCCATCCCGCTCATTGAATCTCGTCGCGACTTTCCTTGACGTCTTGAGCCGCCCCTGCGGCGAAGCGCAGAGTTTCGCCCTGCCGTCTCGCCAACTCTTAATCCGCAAGGCGTCGGCCCGATCTAACGCCCCCGACGTTCACGACGCTTTGCAGGAGGGAATCCTGCGATACGGCAGATTGAAAATCTGCGCCACGCTCACCACCTCCGCGCTGCTCTGCGCCGCGGGCCTCATCGGCGTCGGAAACGTGTTCGGGGACTGGCCGCAGCTTCAAGGGGACGCGCTTCGTTCTGGCAACGCCCCGGAAGCCGCGATCTCGACTCCGCTCGGGCTCATCGCGGCCATTCCGCTGACGGACGCCATCTTCGCATCGCCGGTCGTCCGCGAGGGCAAAGTCTTCGTCATGGATGGATCGGGCGTTGTGTTCGCCTTCGACACCGCAACGCACAAGGAACTTTGGCGCTTTGCCACGCGGGGCGGTTTAGGAAACTGCAACAACGTCGCCACTCCGGCGATCGCGGGAAAATACCTGCATGTCGGGACCACTGCGGGGTACTATTACGTGCTCGATAGGAATACCGGCGCCGTGGTGAAGGAGATCGATTGCCAGGAGCCGATTTTTTCCGCGCCCGCCGCCGGAACGGATCGCGTGTACTTCGCCACGCTCGGAGCTCGGGTTTACGCAGTGGAACCCAACGGCGATGTTGCCTGGACTTGGGATTTCGTGAAAGAAGTGGTCAAGTTCGATGGCAACCGTTGGAGCGGCGCGGATTGGCTGGCCAGCCGCAAGGATCGGGTGACGTGGCGCGATCACTTCGTCTGTTCACGCGATATCTGCTTGGTCGGCAAAACGGTGGTGATGCCAGCCGGCGGACGAACGGTGTTCTTGGAGGATGCTGGCAAAGGCCCGCGATTGCGCGCGGTGGGAGAAATCCCCGATTACGCCGGCAAGGAATATCCCGCCACGTTCGGCCAAAGTGCCGATGCGGCGGGCAACATTTATGTCCAATGGCACCGGCGCGACAATTCCGGACGCCTCGAAAAAATGCGCCTGGCCGGGGACAAGGTGGAGACGGACTTCGTGCGAGGCACGGAAACTCTGATCCGCTTGCCCGGCTTGCTGAGTTTTTCTTCGGTCAGCATTCGCGGTGACGATGTGTATCGCGTTCGCCCGGAAGAGGGGCTTGGCTTGTGCCGTCACACGAAAGGGAAGGACCAACCCCAACCGCTCAACGCGGCCGGCTCAATCTGCCCGCCGGTCTTGACACGCAATCACGCGGTTTATGGCGGACTGGACGGGAAGCTCTATGTCGTTCCATTGGCGGGAGGACAGGCCTGGTCGTTCGCCACCGCTTTCGGCGCGCCGATCACGGCTCCGGTCGCCGTCGCGGATGAGCGGCTCTACGTTGCCTGCGAGGATGGTTATCTTTACGTCCTTGGCCCGAACGGAAACGCGCCACTGCCGGCGAAAAATCTGCAGGTGTCCAAGATTCGCAGCCCATTGACCGGACCGATGGCCGGCCCCGAGTTCGACTGGTACACGAATTACGGCGACTTCCAAGGTTGCAATTCGAACGATCAAGGATTGAAACCGCCGTTGCGGATGCGCTGGGCGCGCCGGCTGGAAGGCACGGTGAAGCACGAGCCGGTCTGCGGCGGCGGACGCATGTACACGCACACAGCCGAAGGCCAGATCATCGCGGTCGAACAGGATACTGGCCGGTTGCTGTGGCGGCGTTATTGGCCGGATGTGTATCTGTCATTCACATCGCCGCTCTACGTTTCCGGCAAGCTCCTGGTTCCGCAGGCGGGCATGAAACGGTCGCTACTGCGCTGCCTCGACGCGGCCACTGGAAAACTGCTGTGGGAAGCGCCGTTCACAGGGTCGCCCAGTTGGAGCCGGCAATTCCCGCCGGTCGTGCATGGCAAGATTGCGATTTACGCTTCGGGTTCCGGCGAATACGCCGCGCAGGGAACAGAACGCCCCTTCGTTTTTGGCGGCACGCCCGCCGATGCCGGCGGGCGCGAGGTCATGAGCTGGATTTACTCGAACGACAATCCGTATTATCCCAAGGACAATCGCCCGCGACTCTGGGCCTGGGATCTCGACACCGGAAAAGTCGTCTGGGAAAAAGATTTTTCCGAATATGGCCGCGGCGGCAACGACTGCGGCATCTGCCTGCTGGACGGCAAACTCTACTACTCGACGTTCTTCGGCTACGCCTCAAGCCAGCGGGCGCGGCGTGGGTTGCCAGTGGACAACAACGGTCTGACCGCGCGCCTCGACCCGCTGACCGGCAAGGTTGAGTGGCTGACGACCAAGTATTTTGTCACCGCCAAATGCACACTCAGCGCAAGGGATGGCCGCATTTACTTGGGCGGAAACAACCAAGCCTACGAAGGAACAAAGGACCGTTTCGTGTGGTGTCTGGACGCCAAGGACGGATCGCTCGTGTGGCGGTCCGATCCGGTGACGTCGGCTCTGAACGTCGTTACGGTGGGCGAGAAGTTCATTTTTTCGAACGCGCTGCGCGGCAAAGGCAACGTCTTCGACCGTGAGACCGGCAAGGTCGTCAGCAGCGTTGGCCACAATTACGCGTGCTGCCGCTTCACCCTTTCCGAACCCTACGTCCTCGGGGCGAACATGGACATGATCGACCTCTCGGACAACGGCAAACTCGTCTCGACCGGCCCGGCGATTGATTCGCGCGAATGCCTGGGCGCCGTTGTGTCGAACGGACGCATCTTCTACACCTCCCAAGCCAGCGGCTTTGTCGTCTCGCAGACTTACGGCCCCGAATCACAGAGGCTGCCGGCAGTCTGGGAGCGGCCGTGATTCATTCACTCGGCACGGTGGTGCCGCTCATCCGTCGTGTGTCACATGGGGCGAGTGCCTCAGCGGTTCCATCCAGCGGCTTGAATGATGTGCCGCACATCAGCCTCTAGCGCTTGAAACGCTTGCAGTCGCCGGAGTGGCGAGAAATCAGTAATCAGGCTTGCGAGACGATGGAATGCGGCGGTGGATGAGAACCCTTTGAGCCGACGCGGAGGCTTCTCGGTGGCGGTCGAAATCAACTGCTGAAGCAATTCCTTGGGATCGGGCAGACTTTCCACGCGTGAAAGCGACGGGAGGTCCAAGGGCACGCGGCCATGCGGATTATCAACCGCCTTGCGGAGCAGCGCTTCATCGAAGAGGAACCACGCTTCGGTCATCCGAACCGGCACAACACATACGTAGGGGCGCTGGCGGAGATCAGCAGCGACTTCCTCAATGGCTCGCTGGATTTCGGCACAACGATTCTCGCGCGGCTCCCCATCCGAATCCCGATGCACAAAAAGAAGATCACACGGATCGCTCAACACCAAGGCAGCCCGTATTCGATCGGGAAGTCCGCGAAGGGGTTGCGGCCACTGACGCAGGTCGGGAAAGGTCGCCTCGATGGCACGCATGACTCCTCCCTGGGCCAGCAGCCAATGGAGTGGGTACTTGAGGACCTCATCGGATGGACCTTCCGCGACGAGGGTGTAGCGGAGCAGGTTCATCCTTCGATTGGCAGCCCGAGAAACATCTGCAGGTCGGGTCTGTCCATAACCCGTTTCCTGGTGGTTGACTCGTGACGTTCGCCTGCGGCCGGATTGAGATAGGCCAGCAGACTTGCCTTGGAAGTGATGCGAGGTTCGGGGAGTTCTTTGGCTCGCCAAGTGTCTTTCAGACAACCGAATTGAAGCTCATTGAACCGCAAGGTTGTTGAGCCACTTGTTCTCTGCTTCACGCGCAAACCTTCGACCAGTTCTGCCACCAGCAGGGCTTCTTCCGGTACCAGCCGAACGACTGAAGGAGAGTGGGTGTTAATGATGACCTGACGGAGCGGATTATCCCTGTCCACGGCACAGCACGGATCGGTTGCGATGTCTTCAAGCAATCGAAGCATCGCAGGAATCCGTCGTGGATGTATGCCGTTCTCCGGTTCTTCAAAGCAGAGCAACCCGCCGCTTTGATCGTCGAATTCGGTGACAGCAAGGGCGAGAAAACGAAGGGTGCCGTCGGATAGCGCGCTGGCTTGATGGATCGTGCCGTCCCGTGAGCGAAGACAAAGGATGAATCGCTGCTGAGTTTCATCGCGGACCACTGAGACATCGCGCACGTCTTCGATCAATTCGGCCAGCCGATTCGCCACCCGGGCATAGACGGCTGCCACCTTGGCTTCATCAGTTTGGCCGTTGCTCGATGCAGCCCGACGCGCCAGATGATAGAGCGAAGCGGGAAGGTGCAAGCCACCCATACCCATCCTAACGGGAGCCGTGAAAGGGTCCGATTGGCGCAAGGCCGAGCTTTCCAAATGAAGTTGTCGCCAGGATTGCAGTTCGCGCCGAACCAACATGGCTGTGGGGTACTCACCCGCCTGCACGGTGCTCAGCAACGTCCGCCGAAGACTGGCGGCAGGCCTCGTGAACAGATGCCCGGAACGGCGGTCCTGGTGCAAACTCACCACCGTCTGCTTTGCGTTCTCCTCCTCCGAGAGTTTCTCCACGGTCGAAATGAAATCAGACGATCTCCGCCCTTGCAGCACAGATTTGAGCCAGTCTCGCTGTTTGGGAAAGAGCAGATGCTCGTCGGCATCCCGCAATCGCAACGGGACGAGTCTTTCCTCCAAGACCTCAATCGCACCCGCTTCCTGATGTGGCGAGTCGCTGTCTCGCAATCCCAGCCTGAGTTTGTAGCTTACAAAGGTCGTCGAAGCCTCAACCGACTGGCCGAGTTCGTCCGTTCCGCTCGAGGGCAAGATCATGTCCGCCTCGAAGCCAATCTCCTCGGCGTGGATTTCACCTACGCGGTGGAAAATTGCGCGGATGTCTCCGGTACGATTCGCTTCGTCGCGCACCGCCTTCGCAGCCTCAACCAGCGTTCGGTCTGCCGTAGCCCCAAGAAACAGAATGGCATCGAACAAGTTCGACTTTCCAACACCATTCGGTCCGGCGATACACGTGAACGGCCCAAAGCGAACGTCCGCGTCCACGAGATTCTTGAAGCCTGAAACTTTGAGCCGCGTCAGCATGTTCGAGTTTTAATCGCTTTTCGACAAATTCCCAGTTCCGTTCCCGCTGGAGTGCATGCCCAGGCGCAGGGCGTTGGGCCGGATGAAGCCCGTCGCGTCCTCCAGGTTATCCTTCCCGCCGTGCGGGAGTGGATCAGCTTCCATCGTGACAATTAGCAAATCAGATTGGCTGTTTTTGACAAGGGCGATCACGGATCTTCTCCGCGTTTGGAAATCTGCAGCGGACACAACCGGCCCTACCAAGGAACAAACTACTGTTTTGTGTGGTGCCTTGAAGGTGTCTGAAGGTGTCAGTTCTCAGTTTTGACAAGTTGGAAGATCGCTGGGCAGAGCTGTTTCGCGGCCTTGGCCGTGCGTCGCTTTGGAGACTCTGTGAGAAGCGCCACGTTCCGGAACCGTGTGTTCCAGGTTGAAAATACGACGTGGGGCAGCTAAGAAGTAGATCATGAACATGGCTCTGACGAACTCAGAAGCGGACATCTGGCTCCGCACCATGCTGCCGGAATGAGAAGAAGTCTTGGCCGAGAAAGCTGAGGCGGTTTTGAGACTTCGGTTGTCCGCGCATGACCTGGGTCGAGCCGAAGAACTTGGACACAAGGCCAGCGCCGGGCAATATTCCAAAAAAGAGGCCGACGAGTTGGATCATTATTTGACCGTGGGCCCCGCCCTGGAACTAATGCAAGCCAAAGCCCGCTTGGCGCTGAAGCAGACCGGCCATCGGCCATGAGTGCCAGGCCGCCTCAGTCGGATCGGGCGGTTCGGGCACGGGCTCGGTTCCGTTGCGAGGATTGCCACCTCGCTGCCCGTCTCAGCCGATTGCGCTTCCACGTCGATCACATCGCTCCACACAAACACGGCGGCGCAACCGAATCGGGGAACCTTGCGTTGTCCTGCGCGTACTGCAATGGCTACAAAGGCGCCAAGTTTTCAGCCGCGTTCGCGGAATGCCCGGCTTGAACAAAGGCCTGTTGCGGTTGAGACTATGAACAAAGAGGCGATTCGGACTAAGCTCGACACACCCAAGCCGGCGCTGGAGTCTCAGTGCCAAGAGACTTTGGTATCGGTCAGTCCGTGCCTGTGTTCCTGATTAGGTAAACGTCGAGAGCGAGGATTGCGGATCCGTGTGCACACTGATAGATTTCCGGCATGAGCCGCCTTGAATTGGCAGTTGAAAAAGTGAAACAGCTGGACGAAAATCAAACCGAAGCGCTGCTGGAATGGCTCGAACTCCGCGAGAACCGCGAAGCTCTCCGCAGGCGGCTAGACGATGAGATCCAAATTGGTCTGGACCAGTTGAGGCGAGGCGAGAAAATCCCGGGCGAGCAGGTGCATGCTCAGATCCTGGAGCGGAGCCGTCAACGGCGAGCCAGACAAAATGGCTGATTCCTTCTTTTCTCCGGAAGCCCGTCTCGACCTGCTCGAAATCTGGGAATACATTGCCCAGGACAACGTGGATGCTGCCGACCGCGTTGAACAGGAAATTCAGCAAGCCGTCTCGATGCTCGCCGACCATCCCGAATCGGGCCATGAGCGGCGGGACCTTACCTCCAAGCCCGTTCGCTTCTGGCCGGTGTATTCATACCTCATCATTTACGACCCCAAGGCTCGACCATTGGAAGTTATTCGCGTCCTGAACGGCTATCGTGACATCGCGGCGTTGATGAGATAAGGCACTCTCCGACGAACTGGTCCTGGGTACGGGATCATTCTTTTCAATGATACACCAATCGTCAAAATTCCACTCACTTGAAGAAAAACGCACGCAAACGGTCTAAAGGAGAACCATTATGAAACGAATTAACCGCCGGACTTTCCTGAAACACACCTCCCTCGCAACCGGCGCCGTGGCCGCCCTTGCACCCTATTCGCGCGTTCTTGGCGCCAACGACGACCTGCGCGTGGCCGTCGTGGGATTTAACGCCCAAGGCCGGACGCATCTTCGGGCACTGCGCGAACTGGAGGGCGTGCGCGTCGCGGCGCTTTGCGACTGCGACCGGGCCGTCCTCGACCGCGAACTTGAGGCCGGCAAGAAACGCAACGAAAAGGTCAAAGGCTATACCGACATTCGCCAGTTGCTCGAGAACAAGGAAGTGGACGCCATCACAACGGCCACGCCCGACCACTGGCACGCGCTGGCAACGATCTGGGCTTGCCAGGCGGGCAAGGACGTTTATGTCGAGAAGCCGCTGTGCTACTGCATCCGCGAGGGCCGCAAGATGGTCGAGGCCGCGCACAAATACAATCGCATCGTTCAGGTCGGCAATGCCAACCACAATCAC
>JACQWK010000374.1 GCA_016209525.1 Verrucomicrobiota bacterium | reverse complement strand
TTGTCCGGCGGATGCGGAATGCAATTCCGCGATACAGCAGATTGAAAATCTGCGCTACGCTAAACACATCCCTTGCCGACCGGAACGGCAGCGAGTGGCGCAACGAAATCAGCGCCAGGCAAGTTCATCGACGCCAGAACTGTTTCGTCCGGCAAGTTGCCGAGCGGCACAGGCTGGTAGCCTGTGCTACCCTAAACAGCTCTCTCAGATTCGGGTGGTTGTTGATATTCCTCGCGCTGTTGTCGTGCGGCACGCGCTCCGCCCAAGGGTTTCCACACCAAGAATTCCTTTGGTCCGTTGCCAACCGCAACGCCACGGTTTATTTGCTGGGATCTATCCACGCGTTGCGTCCCATGGATTATCCGCTGGCCGGAGTCATCGACGAAGCGTTCAATCAAGCCGATCAGGTTGTCTTCGAGGTGAAATACGAGGAATTGAACTCGCCGTTCTTCTCAAGTTACGTAACCTCCAGAGCCAGCTATCCGCGCGGGGAGACTCTCCAGCAACACATCGCCGCCGACACTTATCAACTTCTCAAGGCTTACAAAGCCGAGACCGGGTTGAACTTAAGCGATGCGTTCCGGCCCTGGTATGTGACCGCGCTCATCATCAATCTGGAGGTTGAACCGCTCGGTTACGTCGAGGCGCTGGGCGTGGATCGTCACTACTACGATCGGGCCAAAGCCGTCGGCAAACCGATTCTTGCGCTGGAAAGCGCCCCCCTCCAAATCGACTTGTTGGCCGACGTGCCGCCGGCTCAGCAGGAAAAGGAACTGCGAGATACTCTGCTCAACCGCGGTGAGGTGGGGCAAGGTTTATCGAAGCTCGTGGCTGCGTGGACCAGCGGCAACCTCGCGGAATTAACCGAGATCATTCAACAGGAACAAACGGACAACCCGGAGACTCATGCCCGGTTCTTCACGGACCGCAACAATCGATGGGTCTCCCAAATCGAAACGTTCCTAAGCCTCGACCAAATAACGCTCGTCATCGCAGGGGCTGGACATTTCGTGGGCGACGACGGCGTCGTGAATCTGTTGCGCCGGAAGGGCTACATCGTGCAGCAGCTTCCTTTGCGGCCAACGCGGTTGTTGAGCCCGAGGCGACTCGACGCCGGTGACGCCGAGCTCACCTTCGAGTTGATCGCCGGCCACAACTATTCCCTCGAGGCTTCGACCAATCTCCTGACTTGGGATTCGATCTGGAGATTTGTGAGTTCCGACGCGACCAAGAATTATCTCGATTCTTCGGCACGGGGCATGCCCTCCCGTTTTTATCGGCTGAGGAATCTGGACGCGGCCCTGAATTTGCCGTAAGCCGGCCGGTTGTGAGGACGATCTCTCGAACGGTTTGCAGCTCTCGCACCGAAACGTCATCCGCCCGTCAGCCAATGGAAGGGTCCGCCAGAGCGTAGTAACGCTCTTGGTTGCCGGGATGCTCGTTGTTGCCGATAAACATCCGAAGCAAAGGCCGCTGGGGCGTAAAACCCAATTCTTTCACGAGAGAGACGGCGGCTTGGTTGGCATCGGGAATATCCCAAAACACTGGGTGACCTTTGACTTGATGCACCAGTGTCCTGATCAGCGTCACGCCCGCTTCGCTTGAACTGGCGGCAACCGGCCCCAGGTAAAATGCCCTCGAACCTTGTCGGAGAAGGCCGTAGCCATTCACACGGCCTGCCTCATCGGTGCTGACAATCGCGTTGGAACTTTGAGTCGCCAAGAGTTCCAGCATGCGCGTGCGCGGAACTCCAAAAACGCCTGAGTCGAGCGGCTCGATCCGGCTTGCATCTGTGACTTTCCACGGCCTGAGCCGGAGCCCGCCTTGAAACGTGGAGGACGCGGGGTGACAGACCGTTTCCAGGGGTCCGGCGGCTGCTGGCGATTGCCCGCCGGCTTCTGCCGCCAATGCAGGCGAGTCTCCGTGAACATCCAGGCATTGAGTCTCCCATCGGGTCAAGGGCCATTCAGCTTGAAAGCCTAACTTGACATAGAGCTCCTTTCCTAAGGGCGTCGCATCGAGTTTTATGCATCGGGTTCCGCGCAAAGACTGAAGGCAGCGCTCAAGCAACGCCCGGCCGACGCCTCGCCCGCGATGGTCTGGATGCACGAGGAGCATGCCAATCCAGGCCACTTCGTTGGCGTAGCGCGTTGTAGTAGCCGTGCCGACCGGGGATCCATTCCACTCCGCGACGAAACAACCTTGGGGTTCGTAAGCCAACAACCGCTGCCAATCATGAGGCTTTTGGTTCCAGCCGACGACGGCTCGCAAGGAATCGGCAAAGGGCAAGTCCCCTTCGGTCATCAGCCGCAGGTGCAGGAGCGGGTTCATGGTGTGTCCCTTTTATTAATGCGTTTATGCGTATGCTAACACCCCTCTCTCGGCCTCCGGCCGCCCCTCTCCCCATCCGATGGGGAGAGGGATGGGGTGAGGGGCATGTTTCATGTCGAGTTGCGTATGAACTGATTCATAGCAGCCAGAGCGTCCGGGTAAAAACCATTTTGCCAAACCGGGGCGACAATCGTAATGGTTAGCCTGATGTCAGAATTGGAACCACCGGACAGTTTTCATCTGAGTGCGGCGATCGGTTGGATGGATTTGGGAAATCCGATCGAGGCGCGCAATGAGCTCCGGCAAATCTCCGGTCGGTATCGCGAAAACTCGGAGGTTTTGGAAACAGAATGGCGAGTCCATGCCGCGCTGCGGTCCTGGGATACCGCTTGTGAGGTCGCCCAGAGGCAGACCAAAGTTGCGCCCGATCATCCGGCGGGTTGGATCAACCAGTCCTACGCGCTGCACGAACTGAAGAAGACGCAGGAAGCCTTTGATGAGCTTTCGCCGCTGGTCGAAAAATTTCCGAAGGTCAGCGTGATCTATTACAACCTGGCTTGCTACGCTTGCCAATTAGGAGATGAGGAAGCCGCCAAAAAACACCTCGCGCTCGCCATCAAATTCCGGGACAAAGACGAAGTTAAAGAAATGGCGCTGGCGGATTCTGATCTGAAACCGTTGTGGGAGCACATCAAATCGCTCTAAGAGCGTGTTTCAGAAGCAGGGCAGGCATCTGGCCTGCCTCCGAATCCTGTGTCTGGCACCGCCCAAACAAGGCAGGCTGGAAGCCTGCCCTACGTTGACAAACCGCCTTCCGGAACACTCTCTAAGCGGCATTCTTTTGAGCTGACATTTTATCTTGCACGCTCCATCAGCCTTGTTTAGGTTGCGCGGGTTTTTCGGGGCGGCTCTGCCCGCCAAACGATCCGCTTAGCGAAAGGGCTGCGAACGGATCGTCAACCTGCCGTCGCCGCAGGCTTGCTGTGCATGCCCGACGCAGCCGGAAAGAAGGCGAGCGCCGGTGATCGCGGAGGTCTTGAATGGGTTGGTAGCTCAGTCGGTAGAGCAGCGGCCTTTTAAGCCGTTGGTCCTGGGTTCAAGTCCCAGCCAACCCACCAACCGCAAGAATCTCCAATAACTTCAAAGATGTGATGGGGATTCGCGTTTTCACAAGGCACATCTGTCTCCTTCCATTTCGTGGACGTAGGCCGGCCTGAATGGACAATCCTCACAGATTCACAAGGGCCTCGCTCTATCCCGAATCTGCGCAGTCCCTCCCACTTCTGCGCAGAATTCGGAACTCATTGCTTCGTCAGCGTCTCGTCAAGGTTCAGAATCAAACTGGCCACGCCGGTGTATGCCGCCAATTCAACGGGATCGGTTTCTGGCTGCGTCGGAAGCTCGCCGACGCGACACAGCTCCGCGGCGGCCTCCGGATGGGCACGATAATACGCCAGGTGGTCGTTGAGGTTATCGAGCAGAATTCGTAGCTCTTTCGGGCCGGGCTGCCGGGCTGTGGCCCGGCGAAACGCTCGGCTGATCCGAGCCTCGGCGCTAACCCCGGCCTCCTTCATGACTCGTTCAGCCAAAGCGCGCGCGGCCTCGACGAACGTCACGTCGTTCATCATATCCAAGGCTTGGATCGGCGTGCTGGTTCTGCTCTGTCGAACCGAACAAGCCTCGCGCCCGGCCGCGTCAAAGACCGACATCATTGGCGGCGGACTCGTCCGCTTCCAGAAAGTGTACAAGCTCCGGCGATACAGTTTCTCCCCTTTGTCCGGCGTGTAGTCGGTTCCGGAAAGTTCATTCCACAGGCCCGCGGGCTGGTACGGCTTCACGGATGGTCCGCGCAGATGCTCGACCAACAGCCCGCCGATCGCCAAGGCTTGGTCGCGTACGATTTCGGCAGGCAAACGAATGCGCGACCCGCGCGCCAGCCAGCGGTTTTCCGGATCTCTCCGCACGAGCTCAGAGGAAACCCGGGAGGACTGGCGATAGGTGGCACTCAACACGATGAGCCTCTGAAGCGCTTTTACATTCCAGCCGGATCGGATAAGCTCGCTCGCCATCCAGTCCAGCAGCTCAGGGTGACTCGACAATTCTCCGCGCGTTCCGAAGTCCTCAGCCGTTTTCACCAAGCCCGTGCCAAAAAGCAACTGCCAATACTGATTGACAGCGACGCGCGCCGTGAGGGGATTGGCGGGATCCACCAGCCACTTGGCAAGTCCGAGGCGATTGCGCTCCGCAATTTGAGCCATCGGCGGAAGGACCGCCGGCACATTCGCATTCACTCTATCGCCAGGCTTATCATATTGACCGCGGAAGAGGATGCGTGTCTCTCGCGGCCGGGCCATTTCCTCCATCACCATCGTCGTCGGCAGGCCGTCGTAAAACTCCTCGCGGGCGCCGCGGATCGCTTTGAGGTCTGCTCTCAACCGCCGCAGATGATCGGGAGCGCGGTTGTCCAGAAAGAAGGTTCGCAGCTTAAGCGTTTGGGCAGAGGAACGCTGATCGCGCGGCCTGGAAAGAATCTCGGCGATCGTCTCAGACGTGGAAAGGATCCGAGCCTCGTCAGGATCGAGCGCGCGGTGGTAAATACGCACGTCGTCAACGAGGCCGTGAAACCGAGTTTCAGGCCCGCCTCCGCTGCCGATTCGAAACGGCTCCGACGTTTTGAACGATTGGTTCAATTCGTCGAGGTTGACCTTGATGAGCAGCGCGCTGCCGTCGATATAAATCCTGATTCCTTCCGCTACACGGGAGCCGTCGTAGGTCGCGACGATGTGATGCCATCGATTCGGCTCCAAGTCCGCATTGGTTTCCACGCGTAGCGCGTCGTCAAGCCAGCGTTTGACGAGGTTCAATTGCACTCGTCCGTTGGACATACAAAAGCTGTAGCCTTCGGCTTCCGGGGTCTCCGCCATGCGTGAAAGAACCGCGCCCGCGTTGCCGTCTTTCGGAAAGATCCAAGCCGCGAAGGAAAACTTGTCCAGAAAGCCAAAGTTTCCGGCGTCGCCGGCGGCGAGGAAACGCTGGCCGTCAAACTCGGCGGCCAGGCCTATGCGACCGGCGGCAAACGCGGCATCGCCGTCCTGAATTTGAACTGAATTGGTTGTGCCCGGCGCGCAGAGTGTGTCCCGATCCAGAGGAAAGTGCGCCCTCAAGCCGTCCGAGACGGACGCCAGGTCGATCACTGTCCGAGGTTCAGGGTCGGATTTCACGCTCCCAGCCTCTTCTCTATTCCCGTGGCCCTCCTCGGGCCCTGCTTCAGTCTTGAGATTTGCGATCCCGACTCTCGAGGCGGCCTTGCTCAGTGATTGTTCCCATGCCTCTTGCGCGCTCGCAATCTCCGGTTCCAGCACTCGGAACTCCATTTCGGCAGCCGCCAATTTCGCATCCAGGTCTTCGAGCCGCTTGGCTTGGGCAGCCGTCGGCGCTTTGATCAATGGCGGCGAGTTTCCGAATTTATTCGCGCGCCCCTTCTCCGGCAAATTGTTGAAGAACGCGAAAAGCTGATAAAACTCCTTTTGCGTGAAAGGATCGTATTTGTGGTCGTGGCAGCGGGCGCAACCCATGGTCAGGCCAAGCCACACGGTGCAGGTCGTATCCACACGATCCACCACATATTCCACGGCATATTCCTCAGGAATGATGCCGCCTTCGCCGTTGCCGCGGTGATTCCGGTTGAATCCAGTGGCAATCCGCTGATCGAGCGTGGCGGCAGGCAGCAGGTCACCCGCGATTTGTTCGATCGTGAACCGGTCGAAAGGCATGTTTTTGTTGAAGGCATCGATGACCCAATCTCTCCAGCGCCACATGAAGCGTTCCCCGTCACTCTGATAACCGTTCGTATCGGCGTAGCGCGCGGCCTCAAGCCAAACGATGGCCATGCGCTCCCCGTATCGGGGCGACGCCAGCAACCGTTCCACAACCTTCTCATAGGCATTCGGCGAAATGTCGGCCAGAAAATCATCCACTTCCTCCGGAGTAGGCGGCAGGCCGGTTAAGTCCAAGGCGACGCGGCGGATCAATGTTGCCGGATCGGCCTCGCGCGTTGGCTGCCGTCCTTCCTTTTCAAGACGAGACAGAACGAAGTAATCGATCCCGTTTCTTGGCCAGGCCAAGTTTTTGACTGGAGGCAGCGAAGGCAGTTGGAGTTGGCGAAATGCCCAGTGCTGGCGGGCAGAGTCAAAGCCGTGGCCAGCGGGAGTTGCGCCCGTCGGCGGGTAGAATGTGCCCGCGAGAATCAGGCTTAGAAGCAACGATGGCTTAACTGGCGGCACGTTTGGATTCATACCACTCCGTCGTTGAGTCGCCAATGCCTTTTGCGACAGGAGGCATTCTATGGGCGCCGCCCCAAACAATGACACCGCCTGTCACATCTGCCCGAGGGCGTAGCGCAGATTTTCAATCTGCCGTATCGCAGAATTGCATTTTGCCGCGCTGCAAACGTCCCAACGCGCGGCAACCCCCAACGCCGCGCCGCGCGGCGAAGCCGCAAACAATCTCGGTGGGGTGAGACTCGGTCGAGCCTTGGAATCCTTACTGGCAAAGAAGTCAGGGCTCGACGGGAGTCTCGCCCCACCGACAAAGCTGCGCGGCTTGCGACGATTTCGGGCGATATTGATAGACTGCAAGTCTGCGCCAGAGCGTTGGCAAGGCCCGCCTTTATTCGCTCGTTTCGCGAGACATTCCCGATGCCTGGAAATGCCGGGTGATCTCCCTCAAAGTCAGCGCACGAGTGTAAATGGCGATCTCATCGATTTTGCCTTCGAAGGTGTCATCTTGAGGATGCCAAGGGCCTCCGACGATTATTTCGCCGTTACCGGCGGCATCGGGGATTTGAGTCAGGGCCGAGATTTCGGGAGCCTGCTTGCCATTCAGAAACACACGGAGCTTCTGGCGATCCCGCACGAAGACCAAGTGGTTCCAAGTTTTCGGCCTGATCGGAGTTCCGCCGTAGGCCTGGGACTTCCAGCCTTGCGAGTGAAATAATGAGTGTGAATCAAAACGCAAATTTGCCTCCGGGCCGTTTGCGCGATCCAGCATGACGCGATCCGCCGAACTGGCGGACGCTCCTTCAACTCCTCGAGAAAACAGGACCCCGGCGACCGAGCGCACATTCGCTGGCAACCCATTCCAGAACCACATCTCCACGCTGTAGCGGTCGCCGAGCCCCTTGATCGCTGCCCGCATTCGGCCGCCCGCAAAATGCGCACAGCGATTCATGCCGCCCGGCGGCGAGAATCCCGAAGCCTGCGGTCCCTCGAGGTAAAACGCGATCCCGTCTTCGAGAATCGCGTGGTTCCGGTGCCGGCTGGAGTCGGTTGCGATCGGCCCGTTGAACTCGCTGAGCCGCCAATAGGCAACTGGTTTCGACCGGAGGACGACCCGGGTATAGGGACCGGATTGCTCCGCCGGTTTCCGGCGAGGCTTCCCGGCCACTTTTTCGAGAAGCCGGAGGACCGCTTCGACAATTCTTGGTTCGGCTTCGACTTCCAGCGCTGCCGTCCGAGCCGGCCAAGTAGTGTAACCTCCGAGCGCGTGCTGCGCGGGGGGAGGAATGTACCCCTCAGCGCCGTTCGCAAGCTCAATCGTGAAGGCCGGAGTGAGCGGGCTTTGGGCTTTGATTTTCAGGCCGGTGATGGCGAACACCTCGTTGGGGATCGCGGCCAGACCCAAGTCTCCGATCCTGATCGCTTGGAGTTTGAGTTCACGAACCGGATTTTCATGAAGATAGATTTGTTCATGAGCATAGACTTCCGGCTGGTTCTGCGGCCTGCGGGCTCCCATCGTTGCGACGAGTTGCCGGGCCCACGCGAGCCGTGGTTCGTTCGGCGTGCGACGCGCCAGAGTCAGTGTGGATTCCGCCATACCTAGCGGAACCCAATCGCGATACTTGATCCTTTGATAGGCCGTGAAGGCCACCCGCGCCACCGCGTCGGCATAAGCATCGATTCCAGGATTGTTGGCTGGTTGCCCATAATCCATCCACATCAAGTCTCCGCTCGTTCCTTGCGACATGATGCCGACGAACGGCGGCCCGGCGGCCTCGGAACTTGCTTGAAAATTAGGCGACGACGTGGCCGCCGGGGTGACGAGGCGGACGCCAATTTCGGATTTCGGATTTTGGGTTTCAGAATTGCCAAGCTCCGCCTCCTCACGTCGACGGCTGCTGGGGTCAGCCGCATCCTGAGCGCCGATCAGTTGGGAAATTCTTTGCACGAATCTGCCGCCGTAGTCCGCCGAGACCGGAGCGGTTCCAAAATAGTGCATGGAATAATTTGCGAGGAGAGCAATGTGCTTTCCGTTTGTGGACTGAAGCGAAAGAACCGAAAGGCCTGGATCGACCGGCCCCGAAGGCCCGATGCAATCCGGGTTTTGGTAACCCGGGTGCATGTTGGCCCGAACGGTCTTCGCGCCGAAGGGATCGGTTCGCATCTTGTCGGGCCGATAAATCCAACGCCGATTGTGCGTGTGCTCGAAATCATCAGCGACCGCCCAGCCCACCCGAGCGGGCGCTAGGTTTTGCGCGGCGCGCTGGATTCCTTCCGCGATTCTGTCAGGCAACCCCTTGGCGTATTCCACGTCGGGTGGGCAGCCCAAACAGCCCATAGCGGCCGGCGCCGAGTGCGTGTGCGTGGCCGAGATCAGCATCTGATCGGTTGGAATCCGGGTTTTCTCGTGCGCGATTTGTTTGGCTTTGTCCATCAGCTCGCGCGGAAGCATGCAACTGTCCACGACGGTTATGGCGATCCGGTTCGTTCCATCGTCGAGCACGAGGCTGCGTGAAAAAAGCGGATCGTGGGCTTTCTCCGCTCTGCCTTCGAGAAACCCGCCATTGACGATGACCGGAAACCGCGTCGGCGTGATATTCATCGCGTGAGCGCCGGCACGCAAGACGCGGGAAGATTGTGCTGCCTGCAGGGCCGCGACAACGAAAGGCAGAAAGAGGAGGAAAAAGCCGCCGAGAGCCTGTCCGAAAAACCGTGGCAGCCGACATACAGAGGAGACCGTGGGATGGACTACACGCGGAAGGTTCGTAGTCCCGCCATTAGGCGGCCCGAACCGGCTCAAGCCGGGACTACAAACGCCAACCTGCCGTTCATCCAAAGGTCTCGTCAATAAGCAGACTCTTGACGCAGCGGAAGCGGAAGGGAGCGCGAACCGATTGTCCGGGCCGCGTCTTGGTGTGATTTTTGAGAGGCGCGCGGGCAGGCTGCCCGCGCTCCTGACGCGAGATTCTCGAAGCAGTTGCGGCCCTTCGCCGCGCCGGGGCTTTATGGGCTTGACCGCGGAGGCGAGCCCTGGGCTATTTTCATCCGCCCATACGGGACAGAATATCATAGTGCGTGCTTTAGCAGTCAGTTCGCAAAGGTAGGACAGGCTTCCAGCCTGCCTGCTGTTGGCGAATCCGCAGCGAACTCATGGCAGGCAGGCAAGATGCCTACCCTACTCTTAGATCACGCTTTTATACGAAAGAATGGCAAATGGCAAAATTCAAAGTCATCCTGATCAAACACGGCTACCCAAACGTCGAGTACGAACGAAAGGTCGTCACCGATGCGGGCGGCGAGTTTTTCGATGGCGACAAGCTCTCGGAGGAAGAAGAGCAGAGGATTTGTGCCGAGGCCGAAGGAATCTTGGTCCGCTGGAGAAAAATCACTCCCGGCCTCATCAAGACCTTTCGACGCTGCAAAATCATCGTGCGCTATGGCGTGGGGACCGACAACGTCGATGTGGACGCCGCGACTGAAGCCGGAATTATGGTAGGCCATCTGCCGACCTACTGCTTGGACGAAGTGTCTAATCATGCCATCGCTCTCTGGCTCGCCTGCGTGCGGAGGGTGGTCCGCACCCATCAAAAGCTGGCGCAAGGCGGCTGGGACGCGAATCCGCCTGAACCGATCCACCGGACCCGGGGAAAGACCTTTGGCCTGGTGGGATTTGGGAACATCGCGCAGGCCGTGGCGCGCAAGCTCAGCGGCTGGGGCCTGCGCCTTTTGGCCACGGATCCGTTTGTGGACCCGGCGCGGGCCCAAGCACTCGGGGTTCACTTGGTGGATCAGGAGACTTTGTTGCAGGAGTCCGACTACTTGTCGCTTCACGTCCCGCTCTTGCCCGAGACCAGGCACCTGATGAGCGCGCCACAATTCGCCCGGATGAAACCCGGCGTAATGCTTGTCAATACCGCCCGCGGGCCCATCGTCGATGCGAAAGCGCTGGTCGGTGCTTTGGAGACTGGCCGAGTCGCACAGGCGGCTCTCGACGTTTTTGAGGAAGAACCTCCGCCCGTGAATGCCCCGCTGCGCACGCATCCAAGGGTCATTCTGACCGACCACGTCGCGTGGTATTCGGAAGAATCGCAGATCGAACTGAAAACTTCCGCGGCCGAAGAAGTCGTGCGGGTTTGCACGGGTGGATTGCCGAGATCCGTGGCTAACCCCGAAGTGCTGCAACGGCTCGGCCGGCTTCAGGAATGGACGCCGAACGATACTTATCGATGGCAGTTGAAGCGGCTGGAAAAGCTGAGGGAGCGGGCCATGCCGAGCGCCTGAGGTGCGAGTCACCGCCGCTGGGGCGCATGACACAATTCTTCGACTCGTAGCGCAGCGCGGCAAAGCCGCAACCAAATCCGGTGGGGCGAGACTCTGTCGAGCCCTGGAATCCTTACTGGCAAAGAAGTCAGGGCTCGACAGGAGTCTCGCCCCACCCTGGAATTCGCGCGCCGACTAAAGCCAGGACTCAGCATAGGCCAAGTTGAGCATCGTCGCCTTGTGGGCTTGCCAGTTTCACGGGTCCCGCTTAGAAGAATTTGCATGAACTCCCAAATGCCATCCCAGTCCATGGAATTCCCTCGCGGCAATCGACCTCAGCCACCCTCGCCAAACCGGCCGCACTCCCTGTCACGCCGCGCGGCCCTGCGGTCCACGCTGGTTGCGGCAAGTTCGGCCGCGTTTGTCTCGCAGGAATCGTTTGGCGCCGCGTCTTCAGAGCCGGATGCCCGCCGCGCATCGCCCAAACGCTACGATATGAAAAAGTCGATCAATCTCTGGGCGTTCCCATATCCGCAGAAGATGACACTGGAAGAGTGCCTGAAGCTGGCCAAACGCGCCGGCTTCGACGGCATCGAATTGAATTACGACCTCGACAACGACCTTTCTCCAAAGTCCGGCGCCAAAGAGTACCAGGCGATCCGAAAGATGGCGGACCAGATCGGCATTGCCATCAGCGGCCTTTGTTCGTTTCTGTTCTGGCCGTTTCCTCTGACGAGCAATGACCCTGAGAAACGAGCGCGAGGTCTGGAGTTGGCCGGCAAAATTGCGCAGGCCGCGCACGATCTCGGCGTCAAGAATGTCTTGGTCGTGCCTGGAGCGGTGCACATCCCCTGGCGGACGGACCACGAACCGGTGCCGAACGATGTTTGCGATCGACGGGCCAAGGAGGCCATCGGAAAACTCCTCCCCCAAGCGGAGAAGCTCGATGTCTATCTGAACATGGAGAACATCTTCTTCAACGGCTACCTCATGACGCCGATGGAGATGAACGCCTTCGTGGATGGTTTTCAAAGCCGCCACATCCGGGTGCATTTCGACACCGGCAACATTTCCATGTTCCAACACGCCGAACATTGGATACCCATCCTCGGCCAGCGGATTCAGAACATCCACTTCAAAGAGTTCACCAAGAAAGGAACGGATTACTCTCTCGAGACGTTTCGTCCGCTGCTGGATGGCACCACCGATTGGCCCGCCGTCATGGAAGCGTTGAGCAGGATCGGTTATCGCGGCTTTGTGACGTTCGAGTACTTCCATCCCTATCCGCACTATCCGGAAGCGCTCATCTACCAAACCTCCGATTCGCTCGACCGCATGCTCGGCAGGCTGGCGTGAGAACCTGCTTCAAAAGCATTGGACTTTGACGCCAGACGGACGCCGTGTCAGCCTTCAGGCATGAAATCCAGTTCAAGCCAACTCAGTTATTCTGACGTAACGCCAAACGTCGCCGCTCTTCCCGTGAACCGGAGCGCCGAACTCCGATTCGGCGCGATGACTCTGCGTCACCGAAGCGCGCCGGGTCGGCGACCGGCGCTCCGGACGCCAGGTTCGTGGTCCGTGCGCACGGCTTGGAGGCCGTGGAGCCTTTCGATGCTTGTGACTGTGGTAGCGTTCACAGGCCGCCTGGCCGTGTTGGACGCCGCGGACGCAAAAACCGAACCGGCGTGGCGTCCGCTGCCGCTCATCACCGACGGAAAAGTGGACCCAAGCTGGACCCACGTGGGCTGGGGCGGATTCGCCGTGGGCGACGGCGCGTTGCGAACCGAGTGCGATCCGAAAGGGCTCGGACTGCTCGTCTATAGCAAAGAGCGCATCGGCAATAACCAGATTCGCGTCGTCTTCAAGACCAAGGACGCGAAGTCGAATGCCGGCGTTTACGTGCGAATCGCCGACGGGATTCTGGAACAGGCCCGTCAGCCGGGAGCAGCGTTCGATCGCGACGCAGCGGGGAAGATCTCCAAGGAATCAATGCAGCGGATGATGGATTCAGCCGAACGAGAGGAAGGACCGTGGTTCGCGGTTCACCGCGGTTACGAAGTTCAGATCGCCGACGCCGGCGACGCGTGGCACCGGACCGGATCCATTTATTCGCTCGCTCCTTCGTCGGCCGCTTCACGGATGCCGCCCGGCGAGTGGAAAACAATGATCATCACGCTTGCGGGCAACCGAATCTTCGTCGATCTCGATGGACAGCGCATCACGAGCTTAGATCCGAGCGGTCCCGACGTGCCGGCGCGAAAGGCGTGGCACGAGCCGAAACGTGAACCGAAGCGTCCCGAAGCGGGCTACATCGGCCTGCAAAATCATGACCCGGGTGACGTCGTCTGGTTCAAGGAGGTGAGCCTCCGGCCATTGCCGACTGCCAACGCCAGGTAACCACAAGGTGGGGCGAGACTCCTGTCGAGCCCTGGCATTATTTCGGGAATTAAAGTCAGGGCTCGAAGGGAGTCTCGCCCCACCGCGGCACAGGTTCATGGTCCCAACGCGCGCACGAATCGCTTGGAGACTCTCCATGAACCGACCCACCCCTGCACCCCTCCCAGGAGGGGAACCTGCAA
>JACQWK010000397.1 GCA_016209525.1 Verrucomicrobiota bacterium | reverse complement strand
GCCTCACCCTCCGTGGGCGGCCGCTGCGGCCTGGAAGGCCGCGCGCCGGAAAAATCGTCGCGGCTTGCGACGATTTCGGCAGATACTGGCAGAGCGAAAATCTGCGCTACGAAGAATTCTGTTGTGCGCCTATTCAAAGTATCTTCAGTTTCGCGGTTCAGGTCTTTGGTCTCTCAAAATCGGTGTCTCTCTAACGCCCGGACGCAGGTTCGTCCAGTGGCAATTTACATGACCAGGCCGCCGTCCACTGTCAAGACCTGCCCCGTGATGTACCGCGCGGCAGGACCTGCCAGGAACAACGCCGCATTCGCCACATCGTCCGGCTGGCCAAAACAATTCAACGGGATTCTCGCCAGCAGTCCGTTTCGGGCTTCCTCGTTCAAGGCTGCGGTCATATCCGTTTCGATAAAGCCGGGCGCCAGCGCATTGACCGTGATTCCCCGCGGCGCCAACTCCCGCGCCACCGACTTGGTAAAACCGATCAAGGCGGCTTTGCTGGCCGCATAATTGCACTGTCCGGCGTTGCCAATCAGGCCGATGACGGACGCGATGTTGATGATCCGGCCCGATCGCTGTTTAATGAAATTCCGGGTCAGCGCGCGAGTGAACATGAAGGCCCCCTTGAGATTGGTGTTCAACACCGTATCCCAGTCGTCATCCTTCATGCGCACCACCAGCCCGTCGCGGGTCACTCCGGCATTGTTGACGAGGATATCCACCCGGCCGGCCTCGGCCAAAATCTTCTCGACAGCGGCTGGAACATCGGCGGCAGCGGAGACATCAACGGCGTGAGCCCAAGCCTTGCCGTTCAAGGCGCGAATCTCGCCGGCGGCCTTCTCGGCATTCTCGGCCGTTCGCGAAACGCAAACCACATCCGCGCCTTCCGCCGCGAACTTGAGGGCAATGGCGCGGCCAATGCCGCGTCCGGCGCCGGTCACCACGGCGATTTGATTCAGGAGCTGTCCCATCATTCGCGTTAGTTGTCAGTGGTCAGTGGCCAGTTGTCAATGAGTGAATCCCAACGGGAAGCGAATTGGCCCCTGTGCGACGAAATTCGGTTGTCGCCGAATGGCAAGCTCATGGATGGCAGGAGGATGAAAATGCTAACTATCGCTCCTTGTGCTCCAGCCCTTAAGAGTGTGTTCCAAAAGTCGGTGTCCCTAACGTAGGGCGGGCTTCCAGCCTGCCTTCTTTGGGCACATTCAACCACAAAAGAGTGGCAGGTAGGATGCCTGCCCCACTTTTAAAACGCGCTCTAAGCGGTCGAGCACCCCGCGAAAGTCATAGCGGGGCGCCGGCCGAGTTCCCTCCGTGCCCAAGACCTTCACCGGATACGTTTCTAAGTGATCAACACCGAAGCGGCAGCTTCAAGGCTGGAGAGGTCCGCAACATTCAATATCTGCGCATTCTTATCAATCCGCTTCATGAAGCCGCTCAAGGCCGTGCCGGGGCCAAGCTCGATGAAGCGGGTGAATCCATCCGCCAGCAAATATCGGATGGAATCTTCCCAGCGAACCGAGGAGGTGACTTGCTGGATTAACGATTCTCGTATCTCGAGCCCGGAGCCATGCGGTCGCGCCGTCACATTGCTGATGACCGGAACTGCGGGAGGCCGGACATCGACGGCCGCCAGAGCATCGCGAAGCTTCGGCTGAGCGCTGGACATGAGTTGCGAGTGGTAAGCGCCGGCCACGGCCAGCGGCAGGGCGCGTTTGGCGCCACGCGACTTCGCGGCCTCGCAAGCTCGGGCGATCTTCTCGCGCTCCCCGGAAATGACAATTTGCCCCGGGCAATTCAAGTTGGCCAGCTCGACTCCGGTTTCGCCGCAAACTTCGCGCGTCGTCGTTTCGTCCAGTCCAATGAGGGCCGCCATGCCGCCCTGTGTGGCCTCGCAGGCTTCTTGCATAAAACGGCCGCGCGCCCGGACCAGTTTCAATCCCTCCTCAAAGGAAACAGCACCAGCCGCAGCCAAAGCCGTGAATTCGCCCAGCGACAAGCCGGTGGCCGCCTGGAATCCAAACGACGGCACGCGTTCCTGAAGAAGCTGGAACGCGATCCAGCCGACCAAGAAAATGCCCGGCTGAGCATGTTCGGTTTTGGTCAATTCAGACTCAGGACCGGCGAAGCAGAGCGAAGCCAGATCATAGCCCAAGGTGGCGTTCGCGCGGTCGAAGATTCCTTTGGCCGTCGGGAAGGCCTCGGCCAAATCCTTTCCCATGCCCGCGACTTGCGCGCCTTGACCGGCGAATAACAGAGCTGTCTTACGCATTTGCGACCTCAGTAACCCTGGCGCGGCAGCGTCGCAACCAAAATCCCAATTCCGAATCTCGAATTCCGGAACAAATCCGAAATCCCAAGAATGCGAAATTCGAAACGGCTGTCATTCTTCGCGTGCTATTTCGAACCTTCAGATTTTGAATTTGTTTCGGGCATCGGATTTCGAACTTCGGATTTGGGAGCTATCACAGGGTGAAAACTGTCTGACCAAGTGCGCGCCGAGTGCCCCACAACCCACCTCTGCACCCTCCCAGGAGGGGAACGGCTAAAGGCGGCACCCAACGCGGCTCCCCTCCTGGGATGGGTAGGGGTGGGTCGATTCATGGGCAGCCTCCAAGCGGTTCTCGCGCGCATTGGGACCATAAACCGGTTCCCTCGTGGGGCGAGACTCCCGTCGAGCCCTGGAATCCTTGCTGGCCAAGAAGTCAGGACTCGACAGGAGTCTCGCCCCACCTTGAGGTTTTTGGAAAGCCCCCACGCCAAATTTGGCGCGCATTGGGACCATGAACCTGGTAGGGCTGACCTGCAGGTCAGCTCTACCAGGTTCAAGGAAAGTAATGCCCTCCCAGCTTCGATTACGAGCCGTTGCGAAAGAATAGAAGCCACTTGTTCATTTCGCTTTCCAAGCTCCTCCGCTTTTCTAGGATGGCGTCCGATGAAAGGCATCATTCTAGCCGGCGGCACCGGCTCTCGCTTGTTCCCGCTCACCCTGGTGGCGAGCAAACAGCTTCAGCCCGTTTACGACAAGCCGATGGTTTATTACCCTCTGACCACTTTGATTGAAAACGGGATTCGGGAAATTTGCCTCATCTCGACTCCGCACGACTTGCCTCGGTATCGGCAGTTGCTCGGCGACGGGACGGCGTGGGGCCTCGCGATTGAGTATCGGGAACAGCCTCGTCCGGAAGGGATCGCCCAAGCCTTGCTCATCGCTGAATCCTTCATCGGTGAAAGTCCCGTCACATTGATTCTGGGCGACAACTTATTCTATGGTGGAACCGAATTCCGGCAAGCGTTCGCGGAATTTCAGGCAGGAGCCTTGATCTTCGGCTGTCACGTTCACGATCCAGAACGGTACGGCGTCGTCGAGTTCGGCGCCGATGGCCGCGCCAAGTCCATCGAGGAAAAGCCGAAGAAACCGAGAAGCAACTATGCCGTGCCCGGCCTGTACCTTTACGACAACCAAGTGGTCGGCATTACCCAGGGCCTAAAGCCGTCCCAGAGGGGTGAACTGGAAATCACGGACGTCAACATCGCCTATCTCCGGCGAGGACAGTTGCGCGTGGCCCGGTTGAGCCGTGGTTTTGCTTGGCTGGATGCGGGCACCAGCAGCAGCCTGCACGAAGCTTCGGCGTTCGTTCAGACGATTGAGAAGCGCCAAGGCATCAAAGTCGGCTGTCCGGAGGAAGCGGCATTTCTTCGTGGATTCCTTTCCTTGGACCAGCTCGCCACGCTTACCAGCCGGATGCCCAACTGCGAATACAGGGATTATTTGGCCGGAGTCGTGGCCGAGGCACGAGCATTGTCGAAAGGGGGATAGTATGCTAATTCTCCTCGGCGCCAGTGGATACATCGGCCAGGCTTTTGCGCGGGAGCTCCTAGCGCGCGGAACGCCGTTCCTAGCGGTGTCGCGCAAGGAGCGCGATTACACACGATTTGAGCCGTTGCTTGATCTCTTGCGGGAGGTGAAACCACAGTTCCTGATCAACGCGGCCGGCTACACGGGAAAACCGAACGTGGATGCCTGTGAAACCGCGCGGGCCGAGACTCTGGCCGGGAACACGCTCTTGCCTCAAACCATCGCTCACGCCTGCGCCGTGACAGGCACTCCTTGGGGCCATGTCTCCTCCGGCTGCATCTACGACGGTGCGAAGGTGGTTCAAGACAGCCAGGCCAGGGTGGAGAAGGACCTGACTCGGCCGGAAGTTCGAACGTTGGCGAAGTCGAATCCGAACGCCATTCTCGGCTTCACAGAGAACGACGAACCCAACTTTTCGTTCCGCCGTCCGCCGTGCAGTTTTTACAGCGGCACGAAAGCCCTCGCTGAAGAAGCCATCGCCCGCCTCGGGGAGAATTACATCTGGCGGCTGCGCATCCCATTTGATGAATTCGATAACTCCCGCAATTATCTGACTAAGGTGCAACGCTACGCGAAAGTTTATGAAAACATGAATTCGATCTCGCATCGAGGCGACTTCGTGAGAGCTTGCCTCGAATTGTGGGAGCGGCGCGCGCCTTGCGGGGTCTATAACGTGACCAATCCTGGCTGGGTCACCACACGTCAAGTGGTCGAAAAGATTCAGAGCATTTTGAAGCCCAACCGTTCCTTTGAATTCTGGGCCAGCGATGAAGAGTTCTACCGGGCCGCCGCCAAAACGCCCCGCTCCAATTGCGTCATGGACGTGCGCAAGCTGTTATCCGCCGGGATTAAGATGCGCTCGGTCGAAGAAGCGCTGGAGCACGCTTTGCGAAATTGGCGGTCGGAGAGCGAGAAGTAGCCCGATCCTTCCCGAGGCGGCACGCACCAGAAGAGGAGTCACGGAACCGGCCTGTCCACTTTCTCCCTCACTCCGGCCCTCTCCCAGCGGGAGAGGGAGAACCGATGCCCGTGAGCGGACAATTCCATGGCCTTCGGAATCCCCAGTGATCAAAGGGAGGCCTCCCTCTCCCAGCGGGAGAGGGCCGGGGTGAGGGAGAGCG
>JACQWK010000409.1 GCA_016209525.1 Verrucomicrobiota bacterium | reverse complement strand
GTGAAGAGGAATACATAGCAGATGATTTGCCATATTTCATTCACTGGAACGCTCATCGTTCGACTCGCGCCCCTCTCCCTGAGGGAGAGGGCCAGGGTGAGGGGGAACACGGCGTATAACAACCAAACAGTGTAACCGGCCCCACGAACGTCTGGGGAGGAGGCGGATTTCTCGTACTTCACCATGATTTCCGCCTCGTCACCTCGGCGGCTACAAGCAAAGCGTTACGCCAAAATGCCGTCGATCAAGGTGCCGGCGACGCCGGTGAGGCGAGCGTCGAGGCCCTGGAATTTCACGGTCAACTTGGTGTGTTCGATGCCGAGGAGCCGCAGCATCGTGGCGTGGAGGTCGTGAACCGCAATAATGTTCTCCACGGCGTTGTAGCCGAGTTCATCCGTGGCGCCGAAACTGAGGCCGGGTTTGATCCCGCCTCCACACAGCCAAACGCTGAAGCCGGCGTTGTGATGATCGCGGCCATCACCGCCCTGGCTCATCGGGGTGCGCCCGAATTCACCGGCCCACACGACGAGCGTATCATGGAGCATACCGCGCTGTTTGAGGTCGGTCATCAGCGCCATGCAGGGGCGATCGACTTCCTGGGCTTTGAGGGCAATCCCTTCTTTGACGCCGCCGTGATGGTCCCAGTCTTTGTGATACAGTTGGATGAAGCGGACACCGCGCTCGGCGAGGCGCCGCGCCAGAAGGCAATTCGACGCGAACGAACCGTCGCCCGGTTTGCAGCCGTAGAGATCAAGAATGTGTTGAGGCTCCTGGCTGATGTTCATCAACTCCGGAACGCTCGCCTGCATTTGAAAGGCCATTTCATACTGGGCAATGCGCGCGGAGACTTCGGGATCGTCCACGATGGCGTCGTGCTTGGCGTTGAGAACGTTCACCGCTTGCACCACATCCCCTTGCTGTTCGCGGGTGACGCCTGGGGGAGTGCTGAGATAGAGCACCGGATCGCCTTTGCTGCGCAGATGCACGCCTTGGAATCGGCTCGGCAGAAATCCGGCCGCCCACTGGCGCGCGGCGATGGGCTGATTCTGCCCTCCCTTGCCCAACGACGTGAGCACGACAAAGCCGGGGAGGTCTTGCGCATCGGAGCCCAAGCCGTAAACGACCCACGAACCCATGCTGGGACGGCCCGCGATCTGGGAGCCCGTGTTCATGAACATGTGCGCGGGGTCGTGATTGATCGCTTCCGTCGTCATGGAACGGATGATGCAAAGCTCGTCTGCGAGCGAGCCGATGTGGCTAAACAATTCGCAAATCTCCGCCCCGCATTGGCCGTACGTTTTGAATTTGTGTTGCGGTCCAAAGCAAACCAGCTTGGCGCCCTGCAGTTGGGCGATTTGTTTGCCCTTCGTAAACGATTCCGGCATCGGCTGGCCGTGCATCTCCGCCAACTTCGGCTTGTGATCGAACGTTTCCAGGTGGGACGGCCCTCCCGCCATCGTCAGCCAGATCACGCGTCTGGCTTTGGGCGGGAGGTGGCAAGGATTCACCGCGCCGGTCAAAGAATCTTTCTTCCCGGCGCCGGCAGCGGCTGCGAGTTTTAGAATCGTGGGGTTGATCAGCGAAGCCAAGGCCAGCGTCCCGAGGCCTTGCGAAGAGCGGCCGAGGAAGGCGCGGCGGGTCTGGCGTTGCAGGAGGAATTGGCGGAGGTCGGCGTGCAAATTCATATTCAGGCGTTGAGAAACGCTACCAAATCAGTCTCCTGATCGCAAGCGAGGGAATGCAATCGCATCAGGCACAAGGCGGCAGCGTGGGCGGACGCCAACTGGCTTTGAGGTAAGCCCGGTAGCGTTTCTGCAAGGCGCGCAGGAACTCGGCGCGGCCTGTGGGAGAGAGGCGCGACAGGATTGGCTGAAGCAGCCGCTCCACCTCGGCGTCGGCTTGAAGGAATTGCTCTGGGGAAACGTTGTCTCGTGTGACCAAGGCGGCGAGCAGGCGCTCCAACTCCGGACTCACGGAAATGCGGCTCGGAGGATACGCTCTTCCTCCGCAGTTGTCATGTCACGATGCCACAGGGAAAGTTTGTCCTGAAGGTGGCGTAATCGGGCGTTGATGCGCACGTCCAGCGCCCGATCAGGGAATTCCGAGTGCTCAGTTGCCCGGCGCAGCAGTTCACCCCAAGAAAGCAATTGCTCAAGCCAGAACCGGTGTTGTTCTTTGGCTGAGCCGGCATTGTCGTGTGTGAGGTGTTGGGCTTCCCATGCGCCTAGAGCGGAACAGACCTCGTCCCAGTCGTCCACCGCCGCGCGGAAGTTTCGCATCATGCGCGCCTCGAAGTTGCCGAGTTCCCCAACCTCGAGCGGCAACGGTGCCGGTCTTGATGTGATCATGAATCGAATTTAGCTGGCACAGGCGCTGCACTCAACTCCGTTCTTAGCTCCGGGTAATCGTCTCGTGCAGATTCAGAATCACGCGCGCGACGTTTGTCCACGCGGCTAACTCGGCTGGATCTACGTTGGGCGGCGAGGGGTGCGAGCCGACCTTCAAGAACTCCTCCGCGGCCTTGGTTTCCCCGCGATACTGAGCCAGGTGTTTGTCGAGCAAAGCGCGGGTCGTTTCGAGTTCATCGGGACGCGGTGCTCGGGAGAGCGCCAGGCTCCAGGCCCACGTGATTCGCGCCGCTTCGTCGCCGTGGCACTCTTTGAGAATGCGAACGGCGAAGGCCCGGGCAGCCTCGACGTAACTTGGATCGTTCAGCAGCACGAGCGCCTGCTGGGGGATGTTCGACCGGTTGCGTTCGGCGGCGCACTCTTCGCGCGTGGGCGCGTCAAATGCCAGCATGCTCGGATGGACGAAGCTGCGTTGCCACCACGTGTAGAGGCCGCGGCGATATTGGTCTGATCCCTGGCTGGCGTCGTAGGTCCGAACCGGAAAGTTCAGGTTTTCCCAATAACCATCGGGCTGGTACGGCTTGGCGCTGGGGCCGCCAATCCTCGGCACGAGCAAGCCGGCGATGGCGAGGGCGTTGTCACGAACCAATTCGGCGTCCAGCCGCCAGCGGCTCTGGCGGGCCAGCTCACGGTTGTAGGGATCGCGCGCTTGCAGGTTTTGGGGGCTGGTCGAGACTTGCTTGTAGGCCTGGCTGTGGACGATGAGACGGACCATGTGTTTCACCTGCCAGCCGCTGTCCATGAACTCACAGGCGAGCCAATCGAAGAGAGCCGGATTTGGCGGTGGTTCGCCTTGGGCGCCCAAGTCGTCCAGCACCTTCGAGAGGCCGATGCCGAAGAACTGCTTCCAAAGTCGATTCACGAAGACTCGCGCGGTGAGCGGATTCTCGCGCGAGACAAGCCAATCGGCGAGGTCAAAACGGTTGAGGCTCTGGTCCTCCGGCACTTTGCCCGGCGTCCGGAGAAAACCAGGGAGCGCAGGCTGGACGATTTCCCCGGTCTCGTTCATCCAATTGCCGCGTGGCAGAATCCGCACCGTTCGAGGTTTGTCCATGGAGATCGAGACCAGGCATCGGGGCACAGTGGCCTCGAAATCCGATTTGGCTTTACGCGCCTCGGCGACGCGTTCTCGAAGGCCCGCGAGTTCGGGCGCAACGCTCCGATGATACGCGGCAAGTTTCAACTTCTGATCTTCGGTCCGGTTCTCCGCCGCCAATTTCACAATCTCCACAATTTCCGCTGGCGGCAAGGCGGTTTTGCCTGCCCTGATGCCACCGGCGACTGTCGTTGCCGAGAGGCGGAAGCGTCCGAGGACCTGGTTGGCGCCGGCGGATTGCTTGAGGACAAGAGAGAGGGTCGTGTCACCCTCCGCAGCCACGGGCTCTTTGGTCACGAAATGAATGGCCTGGTTGACGCCCGTGCTTGAGCGAATGCTCCAGCCGTGGTTCGCGTCGTTCTTTCCGAGCAGCGCAGCCGAGGCGGGAAATCCTTCGGCCTCGAATGTGGCCGTCGCTTCGGCGAGCGCGATCTTGTTGGTTTGGGCGTCATCGACGCTGAATTCGCTGAGGATGAAGTTGCCGTCTTGGGCGCGGCCTGGCCCGTTCCCAGGCAGTTTGTCCGTCCTCAAGGCTTCCAAGCGAAAACCAGTGATGCCTTTGAGATTGGTTTTCACGGTGATGCGGTAAGTATCCTTCCCATTACGAGGATCTCGCTCAGTTGTTATCGTTTGGTCATTGTCCGCCGTGAGTTTCAGACCTGCCGCCGAGACAAGTTTCTCAGGCGCCAGAACCGTCCAGTGCTTTTCCGCCTCGATCGTTTCGCGGACTGCCGATTCCCATGATGCCGCCAAGTCCGGGCGCGGCGACTCGAATTCGTGTTGCGCACGGGTGGCGATCTCCTCCAAACGGTCAAGTTCGGCGGCCTGTCGATTGTCCGGCACCAGCATGCCGTCTTCGCGCCGACCAATGATGGGCTCCTTGATGTCCGAGAAGAACGCGCCCATCGAATAAAAGTCGCGCATCGTGAACGGGTCGAACTTGTGGTCATGACACTGGCTGCAGCCGATCGTTTGGCCCAGCCAAACAGCCCCAACGGCGCGGACGCGATCCGTGAGCATGCGCGCCTCGTAGTCCTTGGGTTGGGCGCCGCCTTCCTCGGTGGTCAGCAGCAGACGATTGAAGCCCGAAGCGACTTTTTGTTGTAGCGAACTATTGGGCAGCAAGTCACCGGCAAGTTGTTCCCGCGTGAACCGATCGAAAGGCGTGTCCTCGTTGAAAGATTTGATGACGTAGTCGCGATACGGCCAAACGTTCCGGGGATTATCCGAGTGGTAACCGATGGTATCGGCAAAGCGGACCACGTCGAGCCAGCCAATGGCCATGCGTTCGCCGTAGTGCGGCGAGGCCAAAATGCTTTCGACAAGCTTGGAATACGCGTCCGGCGATGGGTCGCGCTCGAACGACGCGACGTCTTCGGGCTTGGGTGGCAGCCCAAGGAGGTCGAAGAAAAGGCGGCGGGCCAGCGTGCGGCGATCGGCCTCAGGCGAAGGTTGAAGGCCGAGATCCGTGAGCCGCCGTTGCACGAGGAAGTCTATGGCATTCCAAGTTCCGGGGACCGGCGGTTGGACCGGTGGAAGGTAAGCCCAGTGGCCCTGATACTCGGCGCCCTCGGCGATCCAGCGTCGCAGCAATTCCTTCTGGGCCTGCGTCAAAACTTTGTGAGATTCGGGCGGCGGCATCAAATCGTCTTCGTCCTGAGTCACGATGCGGCGCACGAGTTCGCTCTCGCTTGGTTTTCCCGGCACAATGGCGATCTGGCCGGACTTGGCTGGTTTCAGGGCTTGATCACGGAGGTCAAGGCGCAGGCCGCCTTTGAGTTTTTTGGTGTCCGGGCCGTGGCAAGCAAAGCAATTGTCGGAAAGAACGGGCCGGATGTCGCGGTTGAAGCTGGCTTTCGCGGCCGAAGTGGCCGGCCGTGTTTGAGCTCTACTGGGAGCTCCTAGAGCCAAGGCGATTAAGAACGACGCTTGGAACAGTTTGAATCTTGCCATGTGCATATCGACCGCTCTGTGCAGGTGATGATTCCGTGCTCGAACAGATGGTCAAAGCATACACCAAGCCTCGAGGTTTCGTCTATCATTCCTCTCGGCAAAGCAGCAATTCTCATTTTGGCCGTAACGCGGAGACTCCTGTCCGCAAAACCGCCGAAAATGTGCGGACAGGAGTGTCCGCCTTACGGTCACGAACCGCGCCCGTTGCCCAAATGAGAATTGCTATCGGCAAAGAGATCTGTTCGGGCGTGCGATGTCCTCGGCGAGGGCTTCGCCACCGAGCGCAAGGGGCGAGTGCTCCCCGACTCGTCTGAATAGTCATGCTGACTCGGTGAGCCGAGCTTGGCCTTTTTGAAGTCGAGCGGACCGCAGCAGAGCCTCGAGTTGACGAAGGTCCTTGGGCAATGCGCCGGTCCAGGTCATGCGCACACCGTGCTGCTCGGGGTGCTCCAGGCTGAGGACTTCGGCGTGCAACGCTTGACGCGGAAAATCAATCCGGGCGTTGGCATGGTCGTGTCCGCGATAGGCGGGATTGTACGTTCGGTCACCGATCAAAGGAAGTCCGGCGTGGGCAGCCTGAGCGCGAATTTGATGTTTTCGGCCCGTTTCCAGCCGGAGCCGCAATTTGGTGACGAAAGTTTGGCCGCTGGCCAGGGGATACTCGGCCATGACTTCATAGTGTGTGACGACTTCGCAGGCTTCGGACCCCGCGGCATTGGCTTGCGTTTCGGAAACGACGTGCTGGCGCAGTTCGTCATTGCTCAATTGCAGCCATTGCCGCCATGTGCCGTTGCGAGCGCTCGATCGGCCTTCCACCCAGGCCAGGTATTCCCGATGCATCGTGCGCGCCTTCAACTGCTCGATGAGGTGGTGGCGCGCGGAGGGGTTGGTGGCCATGCAAAAGACGCCGCTGGTATATTGGTCGAGGCGGTGAACCGGCAAGGGCTGCAGCCGGCGGTAGGCGGGCGGCAATGATTTTCCCGCGACGCCGCGGTCCTGGGCTGTGAGTTTGCCGGCCAGGAAATCGGCGACGATGCTGAGCGCGGAAAGGCCGCATTTCGGCGCAGGCACCGAGATGAGGCCTGGCCCCTTGTTGACGATGGCGATGGCGGAATCCAGATATAGCAACGCGACGCGAGGATGGATCTGCCACCCGGAACCGCACGAGAGAGCGGTGGC
The DNA here is from genome assembly GCA_016209525.1 of Verrucomicrobiota bacterium. Taxonomy (GTDB): domain Bacteria; phylum Verrucomicrobiota; class Verrucomicrobiia; order Limisphaerales; family SIBE01; genus VHCZ01. The sequence goes on along the minus strand of JACQWK010000409.1, from coordinate 3,452 downwards.
ATGGCGAGCGCGCAGTTCCAACGAATCGCCCGGGTCCGCCATCAATTGATGGGGTTTGCGGACGACGGCGCCGTTGACGCTCACGCGGCCTGCCAGAATCCATTGTTTGGCGCGGCTTTTCGGCGTGTCGGGATGCTTTCGAAGCAACCATTCCAACAACGGCCTGGCTTTGGCTGTGTCCATCTGAGGTTCCAGTTTACTGAGGAGACGGTAGCATGGATTACACGATAAGAGTAAGTAGTCCCGCCTTTAGGCGGCCCGGCCCGGGACTAACGCCGGGACTACGAGCACCGCGCTGTAGTCCATCCCACCGTCTCCGCAGTAATGCCGATAAGGCATGAGCAGACCGTCGCACGAACACCGGAGGCAAGCGAGGGGGAAGTTTTCTGCTTTTGGAAAATCGAGTCCCGCGACGCTGAGGGCGCAGCTTGACACTGCCACCAAAGGTAGATGACACCGGGCTTCCGGCGTCCCCGCCCGCGTTCAGCGGGCGGAACTCGACTGCCGAAGCCAGCGTGGGGTTTCCGCTTGCGCCGCTGAACGCGGCGCTGACAGCGCAGCGCGCTCTCCCTATCCAGCGCGGTGGCACGGTCAAGATCTGCCCCGACTCCGACAATCTCCGATGGTCAGATTTTCCTCCGCGTCGACAGTCACCTCCACTGCATCGCGGAGGACTAAGAGTTGTGGGAAATTGCTCGACAGCAGCCGGATTTTCTCCGTTAAGGAGGAGTCTCAACCACATCACTTATGAAAACAGACTCCGCACCCCGCCGGCTCTCACGGGCCCACTGCTCTCACCCCGCTCGCTCTTCATTTCTGACCGCGATGGGTGTTGCCTTCACCATGTTGTTTACCCAGGCGCAAAACTCGGACAAGGCTGGCAAAAATCCGGCCGACGACTTGCCGCCGCACATCACGCGGTTGACTTGGTTTGGCGAACGCGCGGATTGGTCGCATGACGGCAAGAAGATTCTCTTTGTCGAGAAGACTTACGGAGACGCCTATGAGGTGGAGTTGGCCACGAAGATCGTCCGGCCGGTCACGCACCATTACCATCACTTGGGCTATACGCGCGCGCTCTACCTATCGAACGGCGACATTCTGCTTTCCGGGGCCGAGGCGTTTGATCCCAAGAAACCCCATACGAGCCGCGTGCAGTGTTACCTTTATGTGCTCGATAAAAGCCTGTCGAAACCGGCCGTGCCCCTGGGCACGAAGTGCAGTGAAGGGCCCGCTGTTTCACGCAAGCGCCTCCACATCGCGTGGACTCACGTCAGCGCACAATACCCGGACAAACTCCCGTCCAGCGTGTCGCAAATGCACGAGGCGGACATCGTCTATGAGAACGGCATACCCAAGCTCACGAATCAACGCTTGATCCTCGACAGCCGCGACCTTCCTTTCAAGTGCACGTTGGAGACACAGAATTTTCGTCCGCCCGACGAACGCGAGTTGACGTTCTCAGCTTACGGCCACCAAGGAACCGATGTCTGCGGCATCGATCTCATGACCAAGAAAGTCATCAACTATTCAAATACGCCGAATCAGTACGACGAACCCGAAGGCATTTTTCCGGACGGCCAATTCACGCTTGTGGAGTGTGACCGCCAAAACCGGAAAGGTTCCGGATACGTGGATCTCTGGAAGCTGAAACTCGACGGCAGCGGCCACACCGAACGCCTGACTTACTTCAGCGATTACACGGGCTACAAAGCCTCCAATCCAGCCGTGAGCGACGATGGCCGGTTCATCGCATTTCAGATGGCCAAATCGAGGGACCCCGCCGGGGTCGGATATGGGATTCTCATTTACGACATCGCCCGAGGCACCTTGGGAAGGTAGGGATGGCGCGCCTGCGCCGTCACCGCCGTGGGCAGCGGCGGAACGGAGTGCGTTGGGAACGGAGTCTCCCCACTCGTTCGGAAGGTCTCCACGCCTGCACGGCGTGGGGACATCGCAAGCGCGGCGTTCACGCCGCTTCCGCTTCGCAGGCATACCGGGACGTCGAAGAGTTTTTGCGCGTCCACATAGTCCGCAGGGATTCGGGACTGTGCAAAAATAACTTTGGGTTTTGCACAGACCGTGATCCGTAACAATTTGGCTGATATGGGGAGCGCACGTGCCCTCGCCGACCACAATGGCGCGCTGGAAGGTGTCCCTGTTTAGTGACTGAATTGCGCTCCGGTTCCGCCCGGCGAGGCGCCGGGCGGAAGACGCGAGGGCGCGTGTGCTCCCCAATTTCTGCTGCATACTTACGGCTTATTCGGTTCACTGGCCCGCAAGAATCAAGTCGAGGCGGCGGCTGCGCTCCTCGAATGAGATGCTGGAGTTGCTCTCAATGGTCATCCAGCCATTGTAATCGACGGCCTCGAGCGCCTGGCGGAGCACGGGCCAGCGGACGCTGCCTTCGCGGATGTTCACCGACGCGCCACGCCCGTTGGGGTCGGCCGGATCGAGTCGGTAGTCTTTCACGTGAATCTTGGCGAGAAGCGTGTTGAGCGTGAGAATCCAGTCCTCCGGCGGCGCGAACCGCACGTGATTGCCGATGTCGAAGTACGCCTTCACCCACGGGCTCTGAAAAGACTGGACGAAATGGCGGAAGATCTTCGGCTGGACCCACAGGTTGTTCCCGACGTTCTCCAGCGCGATGACGACCTTCGTCTTCTCGGCCAGCGGAATCAACCGCTTGATCGCTTCGGTGGAGGTGTCTGTGGCGTGGTTGTGGGCCTTGATGTAGTCGGCGTAGCGTGCGTTGTCGCCGTAGGCGACGCGCGTGAGGTGTCCGTTCTTCTCGTCGAACTCAATCTGGAACTCCCAGGCGCGCGGCATCGGCAGGACCGGCACCTGCGCCCCGCCCCGCGCCCCGCGCCGTCCACCCCCACGGCTGCCGATGCGACAGGGCACCAGCAGCACGGTTTCGGCGCCGAAGGCTTCCGCAGTGCGCAATGCGGCCTGGCTTTCGGCAAACGTCCGATCCACCTCGCTTCGGTCGGAACTGTTGAACTCGGCCCATCCGTAGAGCACGGAATGGACGCGCATGCCGAGCTTGTCGGCGACAACCCGCAGCTTCGCCGCTTCTTCCGGCAGGACGTTGCGGCTGCCTTCGACGCCCTCGAAGCCTGCGTCCTTCATGCGCTTCAACTCGTCTTCGGTCGGCCGGGCGATGAGTGCCTTGTGCAGTTTCGTCTTGAACGTCAGTGGCGCTCCAGAATTTCTATTCGCGCGGTCTGGCGCCGCAATTCCCCGAAGCGGATCTCAAGATTCGAGAGAAAATCAGTCGCCCTTCAACTGGCGACTGGATGATGTTTTTGCGTTTTGCTTCGGTGAGCATGCGTCGCGCAAAAATCGTGAAAATGGCGCGGGTGCCGGTGAACTGGGTGCCTGGGCGGGCTGAGGTGGCGGGGCTTGGCCGGTCTCAATCGCCACGGCCGTCTCAGGCAGGGAGCAGGTCG
>JACQWK010000386.1 GCA_016209525.1 Verrucomicrobiota bacterium | reverse complement strand
GGTTTGTAGTCCCGCCTTTAGGCGGCCCGGACCGGCTAAAGCCGGGACTACGAACGCCGAGCTGTCGTCCATCTCACGGTCTTCTCAATAAGTCAGCCGGAATCCCGTTTCAGTTGGCCGTCCGAAAGCGGCGAAACATCGACCGCCCTCTCCGTGTCCTCCGTTTGCTTCTGTTTTCCGAACGACAGAAAACGGCGATATTGGGGAATTGGTTCGGCCACTTTCCTCGACTTGAATCCTTTGTTATTCCGAGGACTGACGTCAGGGCGCTCGGGCTCCGTTCGGCTGGGTCGTAGCTGGACTTAGGCAAACGGCAACTCGTGACCGAATTGCATCCAGTTTCTTTTTACCGATGCCTTTGACTTTGAGCAGATCGTCCACTTTTTGGTAAGGGCGGCCTTGAACGATGCGCGGGCCTAGCTTCAGGCCAATGCCGGGGAGCGCTTTAAGTTCGCGAAGGCTCGCGGTGTTCAAGTCTATGATCTGTGTTGGAACTTCGCCTTCTTGACGGAAGCGTTCCAGCTCCTCCTTCTTGCGACGCTCCATCTCGCGCAGCTCGGCAATCCGTTCTGGGCTTGATTCAGCCCAGACGCCGGCCTTTTTCAACATTGCGGCAATTTCCAAATCTCGCAGGCGTTCAGCGGTGACTTTCCCAGAGACGCCAGCCGGAGATTCATGAGCCATGCCGTGCGGCCTGGCTAAGCCGGACTGCACCAGCGTCTCGCCCAGGTCTTTGCCACTCGCATCGGTCACGAAAGCATAGATGCGCCCGCCAAAACGGCCTGGCGCATTTGCCCCGGCGGTGTGAACGGTAAACGGCTGGGCGAGGGTCCGCTCCACAAACCGCCTGGCTTCTTCGCCGAAACGAGTCACCTGCGCGGCGTTGGTCAGCCCGAAATGCCGCGACTGTTCAAGCACGCGCTCGGCATCAGTTGCCGCAGACAGTGAGGTTTCTGGGCAATCGACGAAGTAAAGCCGAATGCGCAACTGTTTTCCTCCGGCTTTCACGAGAAAGCTGTCGCCGTCGTTGCCGGGATCATCGACAAGCCGAGCGCCCGGAATCTTTTCCAAATCGGCCGGCCACACCGCCAACGGCAAGAGGAGCAGCATGAGAAAGAACCAGCGACATTTGTGCCCGATTTGTTGTAGCGTAGATGTCTTCATACGCGAGTTCGCTACGGCCGCAGATAGGAGACGATGGTTCGCCATTTCGTCGGATTATCGCCGGGGGTCTCATCCGACGGATTGCCTCCGGTGCCGCCCCAGAGTCGCGCGTCGAACGCCGCCGGAGTGGTGCTGAACTTCACATGACCATCTCCCCAAAGTACGTTCAGGCCGAGGGGATTTTTGCCCGTGGTGTGCGCCAGCGTGCCCCAGGTATAAATCAGGTCGGTTACGACTGACCGTTGGGCACTCAATTCCGTGTGCTTGCGGGCGACTCGAGTCCAACCGAGTTTTTCCTCGGCGGGCTTCGAGGAGAGAAGCTCCGATTGTGGAAAGTAAATGTAGGCCGTGCGCACGCGATTGTTGAAATACATCGGCCACGGAACGTCTTTGCTCTCGTAGAACCGTTTCTCAAGCACGATTTGCAGGTTGTCGGCGTGCCGGAGGCTGGGACAGTAGTAAGACTTGGGCTCCCGCAAGTAATTCCCTGTGTAGAGATAGCCCAGGTTGAGCGGAAACCGAAGATCGGCAGGCTGGCCATTCCTCCCATCTTGCTCATAGACCACGTAGCCTCGCCAAGGCTCCGAAGCGGAAATGCGTTCCGGATCAAACTGCGGCGGAGGGAGCTGATCCTCGCTGTCGCTGGCGTACATGAACAGGCCGATGCCGATCTGACGCAAGTTGCTCGTGCAACTGGCTTGCTTGGCTTTCTCCTTGGCCCTCGACAACGCTGGAAGGAGCATTCCCGCCAAGATGGCGATGATCGCAATGACCACCAGGAGTTCGATCAACGTGAATCCGCGACGGGTTCGCGGAAGACATGAATGACAGGAACGGAGCATTCTCATACGTCGCACCACAGAGTTACCACTGTCGCCTTCAACAATCGGAGTGAGCGGAGAGAATGCAAGGACATTCCGTATCGTCCAGCCGGAAAGGGCGAGAGGGCGACTGGTGGAAAGCATCTAACGCCACAGCGACGGATCGATCTTGGCGCAGGGCCTTCCAGACCGTGACGCGTCCGCTCGGGCCACGCTCTGCAGTGGACAGCGCACAACGGAAAGGCCGTCCCATTGCCGGGACGCGCGATTCCCAGGAGCGGTCACCCTTTGGGAGAACGGGCGGCAGAGCATACTCGTTCCTATATGATTTCCTGGAGCTTAGCAAATGCTCGCCGCGTGGCATGACGGATGCGAGCCTAATTGGATTGGTCATGAACGAAAGCGAGATTGCCAGGAACCGCCAAGACTGAATGTGAAGCGTGAAACGTGATGCGTAAACCGTATTGGCTCATGCATGACAGGCGACTATTTGCTGAATACTGATCACTGAAAACTGACCACTGACCACTGACCACTGACCACTGCCAACTGACCATGAACGACCTCAAATTCGCCTTCCGCCAATTGCTCAAGCGCCCGGGCGGCGCCGCGATCATTCTGGCCACGCTCGCGCTGGTCATTGGGACCATGAGCCTCGCCTTCGGCGTCATTCAGCACGAACTCGCCAAATGGATGCCCTTCCCGCAGCCGGGCCAGATGGTCCGGTTGTGGCAATTTGGCAAGGAACGGCCCGCGGAGCATTTCCCCGCCGCCGTTTATGCCGAAACGACCGGCAGAATTCAGGGCCTGGAAGCTATCGCCGGCTTGGGCGGCTACGGTTCGCAAGTCCTGACCGGCGAAGGCGAGCCACGGTCGCTGTCGATTCAGCACGTGACGGCATCTGTCTTCAAAGTCGCGGGGGTTCAACCGTTATTGGGCCGATGGTTCACGGCCGAGGAACAGCGCGCCGGCCGCGAGGATTTGCTGGTCATCAGTCATGGCGCCTGGCAGTCGGAATTTCAGGGCGATGAATCGGTCATCGGCAAGGTGGTCCGGTTGAACGAAGCGCCCTGCACCATCATCGGCGTGATGCCTGCCGGCTTCGAACGCAACGCTCTTTTCTATGGACTGGATGGCTGGCTCCCGAAGGACTTTGAATCTCCTTCGCAGCACAATCACTGGATACATGTCGTCGGCCGGCGAAAGCCAACGGTGCCGACTGCACAATTGAACGCCGAGGTGGGCGCCGTCATGCCGTCCATTTTGGCAAACTTCAGGACCGCGCGCGGTTGGGAAACGGAGGAAGTCTCAGTTCGGACGTTGCCCTTGAACAAGCGGCCGGAAAGCAAGGACGCCGCCTCGATTGTTTCCGGAGCTTCGATTTCCCTGTTCGTGGTGGCCATCGCCGTGTTCAACGTCGCGAACATCCTCCTCGGCCGCATTCTGAACCGGCGGCATGAGTTCGCCGTGCGCTTTTCCCTCGGGGCCGGGCGACGCCGGATCGTCCGCCAGTTGCTCACCGAGAGCCTGCTCCTTTCCTTCCTGGGCGCAGGCGCCGGAGTGATCGGCGCCATGTGGGTCGCGGGTTGGGCCGCGGCTCGCGGACTCAACGCCCAGTTCAGCCCGGCGGTGCTGGGTTGGACAGCGCTTGCCGCGGCGGTGATCGGCGTCGCCGTGGGCTGGCTGCCGGCATGGCGCGCCACCAAAGGTAATCTGCTGACCGACCTCAAAGCGGCTGGCGGCACCGGAGCTGTGGGAGGATCGGGACGCCATCGCCTGCGCAATTTCTTGGTCATCGGACAAGTGGCGATGGCCACTTCGCTTTGTCTTGCCGCCGGGTTGCTGGTTCGGAGTTACTTCAACAAACAGCGGTTCGATCCTGGCTTTGACACGAGGCCCCTGATCACCGTCGGCGCTTCGCTCAATCAGCAAATCTACGGCGAACCAGAAAAACGCCTCCTCTTCACCCGGCAAGCGTTGGACCAAATCCGCGCGCTGCCCGGCGTCGAAGAAGCCGCCGTCAGTTCGGATCGGACGATTGATCGTTTCCCGTTTCGAATCGGCTTTCGACTGGAAGGCCAAGAGGCCTGGCGACAGGGACAAATGGTGAGTCTGAGTCTGCAAAGCCCGAACTACCTCCGAATGCTCAACCAGCCCGTCCTTCGAGGACGCGGGCTGAGCGAGGATGATCGGCGTGGCGCGCCGGCGGCCGCGGTCGTGAATCAGTCTTTCGCCAACCGTTACTTTCCCGGAGACGATCCGATCGGCAAACAGTTTGCAGTGCCGGTCGAAGCGAATCCGAACTGGCTGACCATCGTGGGCGTTGTGCCGGACCGGCGCGACCTTGGTTACAAGGAGCACCACGGCCCTGAAGCTTATTTGTGCGCCTACCAATTCGCTCCCGTCTGGGCTTCGACCTTGTTCCTCGTCCGCACCCAACCAAAGCCTGCTGTGCTCGGCGATGCGTTGCGCAAGGCCATCCAGTCCGTGGACCGGAATGTCCCCGTCGGCACGCCCATGCCTCTCGATTCGCAGATCGAGCGAACCGTGCGAAGGAACCTCGACGGCATGCGAGCCATCGGTGCCATCGGATTGTTCGGTCTGATCATGGCGACGATCGGCATCTACGGCGTGGTCGCTTTTTCCGTCGTGGACCGAACGCGCGAACTCGGCATCCGCATGGCGCTGGGGGCCACTCGGCGCGACACGCTGAGGTTAGTGGTGCGGCAGGGCTTGCGCCACGTTTTGATCGGACTGGCGGTCGGGATGGCGCTGGGAGTCGTCACGACGCTAGGGATACGCGAGTTACTCTACGGCACCCGCCCCTTCGATCCTTCGACTTACGGCGCGGTTGGAGGCATCATGTTTGCGAGTTCACTGTTGGCCACGCTCATCCCCGCCCGCCGCGCCCTGCACATCAATCCCGTGGAAGCGCTCCGGTACGAATGACGAATGACGAATTCCCAATGACGAAAGAAGTTCAAAATCCGAATGACGAAGGTCAACCAAGCCAACGCTCCGGAACGTTTTGGGCATTCGTGCTTCGTCATTCTTTCGACATTCGTCATTCGAAATTCGACATTGTCGTGAACTTCCTTGGTCGCCGCCACAATCGGCATGGAACGTAGAGCAGCGGGGTGTGAAACGTGAAACGTGAAACGTGAAACGTGATGCGTAAAGCGTAATGCGTAATGCGTGACTGGTGACTGGTTGCTTACTGCTGATCACTGAAGACTGACCACTGCCAACTAACCATGAACGACCTCAAATTCGCCTTCCGCCAATTGCTCAAGAATCCCGGCTTCACCGCCGTGACCGTGCTCAAGCTGACGCGCCCAAGCAGGCTATTGCCCTCGAAGAACGCGCCGGACTTGGCCGTCCTCCAGGCCCACGTCAATGACAACATCTCCGCCTCGGCGAAGAACGTAGTCGCGGGGACCATAGCTGATTCGCCAGCAAACTCCGCTCGCGCCGGCGTGCTCCGCGACCATGACCAGGCTGCGGGTGATTTCGACGCCTTCTTGCCGGGCGCGCGCGTTGGCCGCGGCCACCGCCCGGGCCAGCGACACTGCCAGTTCGTCTTCCAGGACTGCTTTATCCAAGGTCTGCGGCATGGTGCGTTCGAGTCAGGCTTCCGCCAAGATGCTCTCAGTTTCGCCGAGTTCTACGACGCTGCCCGACGGAGTGATACCGTAAATGAGCACCGCCGAAATGACACGATGAATCCACCTTCCTCGTGTCCGCCCGACGGTGCCGGCTGCGATCCGCGCCAAGCCAGTCTCAAAGCGGCGCGAAAGTCCGGGTTCTGGAGAATGGCTTCAATGGTCGCCATGGGCTGCCAGCTTGTACGATCAAACAACATGCGCTTCAAGCGCGGAGCGCATCGTGCTTTAGTTCAATCGCAAAATCATGAATGACTTGAAATTCGCCTTTCGACAATTGCTGAAAAACCCGGGCTGCACCGCCGTGGCCATGCTCACGCTCGCCTTGGGAATCGGGGGTACGACCGCCATCTACAGCGTGGTGAACGCGGTGTTGCTCGATCCCGTGCCTGGCCCGGAGCCCGACCGCTTGCTTCAGATTGCCGAGCGCAACTACAGCTCCCGCGACCAGAAACCTTTCTTCGGCGGCGTGTCGCCACCGGTGCTTGAAGGGTTGAGGGTCACCCAGGAATTCTTTTCGGATTTTGCGGTGATCAATGGCCGTATGTTGGAGAGGAAGACAGAAGATTTTACCGAGGAAATTTCCGGGGCTTTGGTCTCGCCAAACTTCTTCACGCTTTGGAACGTCCCAACGCTGCTCGGCCGGACATTCGCCAAAGACGAAGCCGTTCCCTTGGATCGGAATGAGAAGCCCGAACGAGACTCGGTCATCGTCCTGAGTTACACCTTATGGAAATCGTTGCTGAACGGCGATCGGGGCGCCATCGGCAAGACCCTCGAACTGAGCGGGCGCCAGTTCACCGTCATCGGCGTCATGCCGCGTCACTTTGAATTTCCTCACGGCTACACAAGATTCTGGGTCCCCGCCGAAGACCCGCGCTGGGTGCCCAACTCGATGACCGGCCCGAATATCCGCGTGCTGGCGCGCCTCAAGTCAGGCGCCACCGTCGAACAGGCGCAAGCGATGTTGGACACGGTGGCGCAGAGATTGATCCAAGATCACTCCAACACCTGGGGCTATCCCGATGAGTGGCGCAGACGGCCCGGCGGTTTGGGTTTCTGGATCCGTCCGGTGCGCATCGCGTTCCAGGAAAGCTATGGCTCGGAGGATCTCCGGCGGACACTCTTCGGGCTGCTCGCGGCCATCGGCTTCGTGCTTCTCATCGTCTGCGCCAATGTCGCGAATCTGACGCTGGCCCGTGTCGAACGGCGCCAGCAAGAATTAGCCGTGCGATCCGCGCTGGGAGCGGGCCGATTTCGATTAATGCGCCAACTGCTGACCGAAAGCGTCCTGCTGGCCTGCGTCGGCGGACTGGGTGGATTGGTCGTCGCCGTTTGGGGCATGAAGCTGCTGATGATCTTGGTTCCGGAATCCATGCCTCGGTTGAAGGCGATTCAAGTGGACGCTCACATCCTGGGCATCGCGCTGCTCGTTTCCGTCGCGACCGGACTTTTGTTCGGGCTCGCGCCGGCGTTGCGCGCGGGCAAAACCCGGCTGAACGAAGCGCTCAAGCAATCCAGTACCGGGACCACCGCCACCGCATGGCAGCGGCGCTTTCGCGGGGCTCTGGTGGTTGCGCAGTTCGCACTCGCGCTGGTCTTGCTGACCGGGGCGGGCTTGATGATCCAGAGCGTGGTTCGCTTGCTGCACGTGAATCCCGGTTACGATCCCGAGAATCTCTTGCGGGTTTATGTCAATTTGCCGTGGCAGAAATACGCTTTCCCGCACCGGGAACCGCGGAACCTTCTGCTCGCTCAGTTGCACGAGCGTTTAGCCGCGCTGCCCGGCGTCAAGGCTGTCGGCCTCGACAAACAAAACTTTTCGCATGATTTCAAAATCACGGATTCGTCACCACCCGTGAACCTGTATTCTTTCGGATGCGGCGTGGAAGAAAGCGATCTGTTCCGCTCGATGCGTGTTCCCCTGCTGGCGGGGCGCGCTCTGAACAAGAGCGATGTCGCAGGCGATTATTTCTTTCAGAGAGATGTCGTCGAAGGAACCAGCGCCGTCGTCGTCAACGAAACCATGGCCCGGCTGTGCTGGCCCGGGGAAAGCCCCATCGGCAAAACCTTCCGTGGAGCCCATGAGCGCGCCAAGCGGAAATACGAAGTTGTCGGGGTCGTCGGCGACATCCGCGACTATCGTTACGACCAGAAAGTGAACCCGACGTTCTACTGGCCTTACCAAGAATTTGATTTGTCCGGGATGGCGCCGGCTTTCGTGATTCGCACGGCCGTGGAGCCGGGCACGCTGGTTCCCGCCATCCGCCGGGAATTGAAAGCAGCCGAACCGGCCATGAACACCCCGCGGATCACGGCCTTCCGCCAGGTGCTCTACGACGCCACGCAAGCGCATCGGACTTACATGCTCTTTCTAGTTGTGTTCGCCAGTATTGGCTTGTTGCTGTCGGCCATCGGCATCTACGGCGTTTTGGCTTACTCTGTCACGAGGCGCACGCGGGAAATCGGCATTCGCATGGCTTTGGGCGCTGAGCGCCGGCAAGTGCTGGGGCTGATCATGACCGAGGGTGCGCGACTGATCGTCATGGGAACCGCCGCGGGACTCCTCGCGGCCTTCTGGCTCACGCGGCTTTTACAGAAGCAGCTTTTCGAAGTCAGTCCGACGGATCCAGCCGTCTTCGCGGGCGTGGTGCTGCTGCTGTTGGCGGTGGCGTTTCTGGCCTGTCTGATCCCCGCCCGCCGCGCGGCGCGAGTCAATCCCATGGAGGCGCTGCGGTATGAATGACGAATGACGGATTTCCAATGACGAAAGAAACCCGAAATCCGAATGACGAAAGCGGAGCAGGCGAACGCGCCGGAACGGTTTGGGCATTGGTGCTTCGTCATTCTTTCGACATTCGTCCTTCGGATTTCGTCATTGTCCAGCGGCCACTCTGCTGCGACACAAGAAGCAACTGGTCACTGACCACTGACCACTGACCACTGACCACTGACATGACCGACCTCAAATTCGCCTTTCGCCAACTGCTGAAGAATCCTGGCTTCACCGCCGTTGCTGTGCTCACGCTGGCTCTCGGGCAAGGCCTCGGGCTGGCGGCGGTGGGCGGCGGGATCGCGATCATGATCGCGCTGGCCACGGGACCGATCCTGCGCAGCTACCTCTGCGGTGTCAGCACGGCCGATCCGGCGGCTTTCTGTTGCGCCGGACTGGTGCTTGCAGCCGTCGTCCTGTTCGCTTGTTGGTTGCCGGCGCGGCGGGCCGCGAAAGTCGATCCGATGGAAGCGCTGCGGTACGAATGACGAATGACGAATTCCTAATGACGAAAGAAGCCCGAAATCCGAATGACGAAAGCGGAGCAGGCGATCGCGCCGGAACGGTTTGGGCATTTGTGCTTCGTCATTCTCTCGACATTCGTCCTTCGGATTCGTCATTGTCCAGAGCCTCCTCACGCAGCCGCAACCCGGTTGCAGCCCGACCGCCAACTGGCCACCGACCACTGACCACTGATTACTGACCACTGACCACTGGCCAATCGCAAACCGATGCGCGCTTCACCCTTCACTCCGGCTCGACAGTCTTGCGACCGCGTCGCCCAGACGGACGAATTCGACCGGTTGGTTGTCGTAGTTCCGTTTGAAAGGCGGCGCGGCATCGGTGGCGACCACCAGCAGTTTTGCCTTGGGATAACTGCGCGCGAACGCCAGCAGCCCAGCGGGATCGAAATCCTTGACCGACCACTTGGACTCCAAGGCCAGCAGTGGACCGCGCCGCGGCGACCAAACAAAATCCACTTCATGACCCTGCTTGTCCCGCCAGTAGCGCGCCTCCGTTCCTTGAGTGTGGGCGACAATCTCATTCAACGCATAATGCTCCCAGAGCCGCCCCAGGTCCTCGCGGCGCAGTCCGGTCCAGCCGCGATGGGCGCAGACAAAGCCGGTGTCGAAGCCATAGACCTTCGGCGCGGCAATGATCTCGTGGCTGCGCCGCGAACTGAAGGGCCGAAGGACGAGCATGACGCCGGTCGCCTCCAGCACCGACAGATAGTTCATGATCGTCGTCCGGCTGACTTCGCAAGGCGCCGCAAAACGCGTGGCCTCAAACAGCCCGCCGCTTTGGGCAAAAAGCAATTCCACGAATCGTTGGAACGAAGCGCGCCGCTCCAAACGGAACAGCTCCTGGATGTCCTTGGCCCAAAAAGCATCCATCCATTCCTGGTAATCCTTTTCCGGAAGGTCCGGGGAGAGGAAATAGGGCGGCAAACCGCCGTGCAGCAGGCGGCGCGGCAGGTTCGCATCGCCAAAATCGCGCAAATCCGCTTCAATCATCGGCGTCAGCCAGAGTTCCACTTTGCGGCCCACCAGCGTGTCGCGAAAGCGCGCGCTCGCGCCGAGAGTCGAAGACCCCGTCGCGAACACCCGGATGTCTGGAAAATGGTCGGCGGCAATCTTAAGCAGTTCGGACGGATTGGGCAGCCGATGAATTTCGTCCAGCACCACGCGCTTGCGCCGCAGGCCGGCGAGAAAGCCCTCCGGGTCCTCGGCGGCCCGGCGCACGCGGGGCAATTCGCAGTCGAAATATTCCACGCGGTCAAGGGTCTGCGCCAGGCAGGTTTTGCCCACACGCCGAACGCCGCGCAGCCAGACGATGGAGCGTCTTTGCCAGGCGGACTCCACCCGATCCAGCCAAAATCGACGCTTTACCATACGCAAGCAGAATATCGTTTAGTCATACTAAACGCAAGAGTGGTTTTGTTTGGTTTGTGCGTCGCTTGCCGGCAGGCGGAGTTCCAACAATGAGAGGAGCCCGAAATCCGAATGACGAAAGCGTAGCAGGCGAACGCGCCGGAACGGTTTGGCCCTTCGTGCTTCGTCATTCTTTCGACATTTGTCCTTCGGATTTCGTCATTGTCCAGCGGCCACTCTGCTGCGACACAATAAGCAACTAACCACTGATCACTGACCACTGACATGACCGACCTCAAATTCGCCTTCCGCCAACTGCTGAAGAACCCCGGCTTCACCGCCGTGGCCACGTTCACGCTGGCCCTCGGCATCGGGGCGAACACGGCGATCTTTAGCGTCATCAACGGCCTATTGCTCAAACCGCTGCCGTATCCGGAGCCGGATCGGCTCGTGACGCTTTGGGAGCGCAGCCCGCAGCGGGGCATCGAACAGGAGCGGGTCAGCGGCCCCAATTACCTCGACTGGCGCGCGCAGAACAAGGTTTTCTCCGAAATGGCGGTGAGCCCAGGCTGGGAAGGCGTCGAGAATTTCAACCTCGTGTTAGGAGACGGCACGGTGAAGGTCCTGGCCAGCTACACCTCGGCGAGCTTGTTCACGACACTGGGCGCGAAGCCGCGGCTGGGGCGCGCCTTGTTGCCGGAGGAAGACCACAAGGAAGGCTATCGCGCCGTGGTACTAGGTCACGGCTTGTGGCAACGAATCTTCGCCGGCGACTCGAATGTCATCGGTCGAACGCTGACCTTGGACACGTACGGCCGCCGCGAATACACGGTTGTCGGCGTCATGCCGCCCGGCTTCGGACTCCCCGGCCGGTGCGAGCTCTGGCTGCCCATGGGCTGGATGGGTGTGACGCTGACCGAGCGGCGCTCCGCACACTGGCACAATGTGATCGCGCGTCTCAAACCAGGTGTGCCGCTGGCGCAAGCGCGGGCCGAAATGAACGCGATCCAGGCGCGGTTGAAACAGGCGTATCCAAACGAAAGCATCGGCTCCGAAGTCGCCGTTGTGCCGCTGCTGCACCAGGCGCTCGGTCGTAACCTGCGGACGGCGTTGCTGGTTTTGTGGGGTGTCGTCGCCGGTGTGTTGCTGATCGCGTGCGCGAACGTCGCGAACTTGATGCTCGCCCGCGCGGCGTCGCGCCAAAAGGAAATCGCGCTGCGCGTCGCCCTCGGCGC
>JACQWK010000092.1 GCA_016209525.1 Verrucomicrobiota bacterium | reverse complement strand
TCGTCGCGGCTTGCGACGATTTCGGGCGATACTGATAGAGTGCAACTCGTGCTACGCCAGAAACGCCGCTCAACAGAGAAACTCCCATGGGGAGAGGGCCGGGGTGCACTGCTGTTGAACGAAGAATGAATTCAATTCCATCCCGAGCAGGACTTGCTCTTACTCTTACTCCTAATCTTAATCTCTCCAGGGAGTTGAGGAGTAAGAGTAAGAGTAAGAGCACGATTACGAGCAAGAAACCGCCGGTTTTCCTTAATTCAACCGCAGTGGGGCCGGGGTGAGAGGAAACAGGCTAGTCCAGCGATACGGATATCAGAATCTTGCAGTTGAGTTCGGGAGGCGAAGCTGCCATGCTCCGCGCGCGTGAAAACGAGAAGCATCCCCATCGGTCCCGCAAGCGCTCTGCGCCGCACCGCAGAAACGCGATCTCAAATGCGGAGTTGGAACTGCGAAACACACGAAACACACGAGAGCGAAAGAGATTGTGAGCAACGCTCGACTCACATTGAGGGCAAGCGGTCGCTTGGACTGAGCCCTCGTTTCTTTCGTGTGTTTCGTCGATTTCGTGGTTTGAACCGCCAGATGCAAGCGCCATCGTTCGCGTTGCGTGCCGCGTGCGTTGCCGCTTTCCTGCACTTCGCGATCGAGGCCAAAGCCCAAGCCCCAGCCCAAGCTAGAGCGCTCACAGCCTTGGATCGCTACGTCGCCGCGCGCGATACGAACTACAGCTTTCGAATCCTGAACTCGGTCAAAGCGCCGGGCGTATCCGCCTTCATCCTGGAGATGACGTCCCAAGCCTGGCTGACCGCCGCCGAGGTTGATTCGCCCATTTGGAAACATTGGCTCATCATCACGCGTCCTGACGAAGTCACCAGCTCCAAGGCGCTGCTCATAATCGGAGGAGGGAGCAATGACAAAGGCCCGCCGAAAGGGCCCGATGGAAACGCTGTGCGCATCGCGTCGGAGACGAAATCGGTGGTCGCCGAGCTGCGCAATGTCCCCAACCAGCCGCTCGTCTTCAACCACGACGGCCAAAAGCGCGTCGAAGACGACCTCATCGCCTACACCTGGGACAAATTTCTGCGCACCGGCGACGAGCGTTGGCCGGCGCGCCTGCCAATGACCAAGAGCGCCGTCCGCGCGATGGACACGATGACGGCCTTTTGCGCCTCGCCGGAAGGGGGCGCCGCGAAAATCGACGGCTTCGTCGTCGCCGGGGGCTCCAAGCGGGGCTGGACGACCTGGACCACCGCGGCCGTGGACAAACGCGTGGTGGCCATTGTGCCGATTGTGATCGACGTGCTCAATATGCAGCCGTCCATGCAGCATCATTATGCCGCTTATGGATTCTGGGCGCCGGCCGTCGGCGATTACACGAACCACGGCATCATGAACTGGATGGGCACGCCGCAATTCCAGGCGCTGGCCAAGATCGAAGAACCTTACGAATATCGGGAGCGTTACACGATGCCGAAGCTTCTCATCAACGCGACGGGCGACCAGTTCTTTCTCCCGGACTCCTCGCAATTCTATTTCGAAGATCTGCCGGGCCTGAAGTATTTGCGTTACGTCCCCAACGCGGATCACTCCCTCAAAGAAACGGATGCCTGGACGACACTGCAAGCGTTCTATGATTCCGTCCTCACTCGGGCGCCGCTGCCCCGGTTCAACTGGACCCTGGGAAAAGACGGCTCGATCCGAGTGAAAACGATCGACGCGCCCCAAGAAGTCAGGGTCTGGCAGGCGACAAATCCAGAAGCGCGCGACTTCCGCGTCGAGACCTTCGGCAAGAAATGGACCAGCGGCATCCTGGAAGCAAAGGACGGCGTGTATGTCGCGCGAGTGACGGAGCCGGCGCAGGGTTGGACTGCCTTCGTGGTGGAATTGACCTACGCCGGCCCGCGCGGGACGCCGCTCAAGGTCACGACCAACGTCCGCGTCGTGCCGGACAAGACGAACTACAAGTTTGTTCCGCAGTCGCCCTTCAAGACCGGTAGCTGAGCCCGCGTGAAACTTTCCGCCAGCGCCACCGCTTTGAGCATCGCCTTGGATTTGTTCACGGTTTCTTGGAACTCCCCTTCGGGCGTCGAATCGTTCACCCAGCCTCCGCCCGCTTGCACGTAGGCTTTGCCGTCCTTGATGAGGGCCGTGCGAATCGTGATGCAACAATCCAGATTCCCATTGAAAGAGAAGTAGCCCACGCATCCGCCGTAAGGTCCGCGGGTCGTCTGTTCCAGTTCGGAAATGATCTGCATGGCGCGGATTTTCGGAGCGCCGCTCAACGTCCCGGCCGGAAACGTGGCCCGCATCAAATCAAAGGGCGTCCGGCCGGCCGACAAGCGCCCCTCCACCTGGGAAACGATGTGCATGACGTGGCTGTACCGTTCGATGACCATCAGGTCTTTCACTTGCACCGACCCAAAATCGCAAACGCGTCCGATGTCGTTCCGGGCCAGGTCCACGAGCATCACATGCTCGGCGCGCTCTTTCGGATCGGCCAGGAGCTCCTTCTCGTTTGCGAAATCCTGTTCGGGGGTCCGACCGCGGGGCCGCGTGCCGGCGATGGGACGTATTTCGACGTTGGAGTCCTCGCATCGGACGTGGATTTCTGGAGACGCGCCCACCAGACTGAAACCGTCCAACTCCAACAGGAACATGTAGGGCGAAGGGTTGATGGACCGGGCGGCGCGATAGATGTCCAGAGGAGCGGCTTGGACGTCGGTCGAAAAGCGCTGGGAACCGACCACTTGGATGATGTCGCCTGCGGTGATGTACTCCTTTGCTTTGAGCACGTTGTCCAGGAATTTCTCCTTCGCCACGTTCGACTCGAATGGAATCGTGCCGACTTCCTGCGGCAGCGTGACGGGAGCATACTCGGAAGGCTGCTCCAGCAGCGACACGATGCGTTCGATCTCTCCAATCGCGTTTTCGTAGGCCTCCAACGGCTTTGCCGAATCGTCGATCATCGCGTTGACAAGGACCGTCAACGTCTGCGTGACCCGATCAAAAACCAGCAGTTCGTCCGCAACGAGGAAATAGAGCGTGGGGGTCGAAAGCGCGTCCTTCGGAGGCCGAGGCACCACCGGCTCGATGTCATGGATGAATTCGTAGCCGATGAAACCGACTGCGCCTCCGGTAAAGCGCGGAAGAGAGGGTAGCGGCACGGGGCGAAACTTTTTCAAAACCAGCTCGACGACTTCGAGACCGTCCTTGACAGTTGGCGCGGCGTCCGAAGACGGCTCCCGCGACACGACGAAGGATTGCACCAGCTTGCCGTTCTCAAAATGCTCAACGCGGTTGCCCTTCTGGCGGACGACCGCGACGGGATTGCAGCCGACGAACGAGTAGCGCCCCAAATGCTCCCCGCCTTCGACGGATTCGAATAGGAACGACTCTCCTTGCCCCCGAATCTTGCGGTAGGCGGAGAGGGGGGTTTCGAAGTCGGCGAGCAACCGGCGAGTCACCGGTATCAAATTGCCGCTCGCGGCCAGCGTTACGAAGTCTTCTGCCGTGGGTGAGTACATGGGATCAGCGTATCCATCACTTGTTCTTGTAGATTTGTTCCGGAGTGGCCAGCCGCGGCTCGGTCACTTGATGGTCCGTTCCACTCTCATCCACCGAACGGAAGAAGCAGGAATGATAGCCTTCGTGGCAGGCCGCCCCAATCTGCTCCACTTGAATCAAAAGCGTGTCCCCATCGCAATCGAACGAGATGTCTTTGACGGTCTGCGTGTGGCCGCTGGTTTCGCCCTTTATCCAGAATTTCTGCCGCGATCGGCTCCAAAAATGCGTCTTCCGCGAGGCGACGGTCTTCTCGATAGCTGCGCGGTTCATCCAAGCCATCATAAGAACGCGGCCGCTCGATTGTTCCTGGATAATCGCGGGAATCAGCCCGTCCTGATTAAATTTAAGTTGGTCGTAAAAGCTCATAACCGCACATCCTCAAATTCGAACCGGGATATTCCTCTGAGCCAGGAACCGCTTCACCTCACTCACCGTGAACTCGCCAAAATGGAAAATGCTGGCCGCCAGCACCGCATCCGCCTTGCCTTCGAGCAGCACCGACGCCATATGTTCAAGCGTCCCGGCGCCGCCGCTGGCCACGACCGGCACTCCGACCGCCTCGCTGGTCCGCCGCGTGATTTCGAGGTCAAACCCGGCTTTTGTGCCGTCCGCGTCGATACTGTTGAGAACGATTTCGCCGGCGCCCAAGCCGACGGCTCGCCGCGCCCAGCTCACGGCTTCCAAACCCGTCGGTTTCCGCCCTCCATGGGAAAAGACTTCCCACCGGTCTGGACCGACCCGTTTCGCATCGATGGAGACGACGATACATTGGCTGCCAAACTTTTCGGCTCCCTGGCGGATCAGGTCGGGATTGGCCAAGGCCGCCGAGTTGATGCTCACCTTGTCGGCGCCCGCCTTGAGCATCACCTGCATGTCCTCGAGGGTACGGATGCCGCCTCCCACGGTTAAGGGCATAAAACAACGCAGGGCTACGCGCTCGATCACGTCCACCATGGTCGCGCGTCCGTGAGCACTGGCGGTGATGTCGAAGAATACCATCTCGTCGGCGCCCTGGTCGTTGTAACGGACGGCCAACTCGACGGGATCACCCACATTGCGCAGTTCACCCTTCTCCGCTCTGCCGAACTGAACCCCGCGGGTCACTTGCCCATCATGAACATCGAGACACGGAATGACGCGTTTGGCGAGCATGCCACAGCTCAGCCTCTCAAGCCGGGCTGAACTTACCTCCGGAATTCTTGAACTGCCGATTGGTGTACAGGATAGTGTTCAGCGAACGCATCGGCTGGGCCGAAGCGAAGCGATAGCCAAGTTTCTGAACAGCCCCGAGGATTTCAGGCTTCGTGAGCGGTTTCGCTTTGGTCACTTGGATCACTGCGGCTCTCAGTGACATTCGGTTTTTCAGCCGCGGAGCGCGGGCGGGCTTGTGCTTGGATACGGCCGGAACCGAACGAGGCGAATCAACCGACAGCGCCTGGTTAATCCGGGCCAGGCCGGCTTCCAATTTGGCCTTTTCGTTGAGCAGGGCTCGGCGCAAGGCGACGTATTTTGTGATCGAATCAGTTCTCATGCGCGGACAGGATACTGGCGGAATGCCAGGCTGACAAGCCATGAACCTGGACGCAGACTGACCCGTCGCTGGCATCGGTAATGCTAAAACCGTCGTGACACCTGGAATTGGCCTGAAATGGAACAGGTCCGAGAGAACACCAAGTTGAGCCGGCTGCTGGACCATTGCGGCGCGCAGGAGGCCACCGATCTCCACGCGCAAGCGGGCCGGCCCTACGCCATCAGGGTTCACGGAAAATTGCTGCGTCTTCCAGCCGAAACCTTCCCTTGTCCGACTCCGGAGGAAATCAATGAGGCCTTGCGGGAAACCTTTTCTCCCGCGCTCTGCGCGCGCATCGAACAGGCCGCGGAGCTCGATCTCAGCTTCTATTACAGGCGCCAGCGCTATCGCGCGAATTTCAGCAAACAGAAGGGAACGCAATCCTTCTCCTTCCGCACGATCCCCCAGCAGCGATTGAAGTTGCGAGACCTGCAGTTGCCCGAGTCATTGAAGGAACTCATCCAGGATCCGCGCGGCCTGGTTCTGGCCACGGGTTCAACCGGGCAAGGCAAAAGCACCACGCTGCGCGCTCTGCTCCAGGAGATCAACGAAAGCCTCGCGTGCCGGATCATCACCATCGAGGATCCGATTGAGTACGTCTTCGAAGACTGTCAGGCCCAGTTCGAACAGCGCGAAGTCGGCATGGACACGGCGTCGTTTGCCGATGGAATTCGGAACGCCATGCGCCAAGACCCGAATGTCATTTTCGTCGGGGAAATCCGCGACAAGGAAAGCATCTTTGCCGCGATGCAGGCCGCTGAGACGGGACACCTGGTGGTCACGACTCTGCATGCGGATTCGGTCGCCCAAGCGATTGGACGAATCCGGGAGTACTACCCGGCTTCGGAACAAGCCAACATCAGCAGTTTGCTCGCGCGCAATATCAATTCGGTGATTTGCCAGCGTCTGATCCCAAACATGAACGGAACGCGCACGCCCTGTTTGGAGATCATGAGGCGGGATGGGGGCGTGCAAGAAGCGATTCGGACGAACAATCTGGAGTTGCTGACGGCTATTATCGAGGTTTCCTTAAACCAAGGGATGCACACGTTCGATCAGTATCTGACGGAGTTGCTGGCCGCCGGGATCATTTCCCGGGAGACGGCCCTTCATTACGCAGTGAACAAACATAAGCTTGACCTGACCCTTCGCGGCATCATCACCCACACGCCAATCCTAAAACCTGACGAATGAACGGCTCTGTGGATTGCCGCCGTTTTTTGCAGTGAATAGAAGACTAACCCTCACCACTATTCTGATGAACGCTTATGATGAGCTTACAGAGGAGACCGTGGGATGGACTACACGCGGAAGGTTTGTAGTCCCGCCTTTAGGCGGCCCGAACCGGCTAAAGCCGGGACTACAAGCGCCGACCTGTCGTTCATCCAACGGTCTCGTCAATAATTGTGCGAAGGCTCTGCTTGAAACACCCCTCACCCGTCCTGCGGACACCCTCTCCCCATCGGATGGGGAGAGGGCCGGGGTGCATGAAGGTATGCAATAATTTGATATGCTCGTCATCCTAAGAGTCGTTTTTGGCGGGGCGCTCTTCTATGGAATCGTCGTCACCCGGCGCTATGCGGCGGCGCATCCCGAATCGGGCGATGTGATGGGCGCGTTTCATTTAGCGGTCTGCGTCCTGCTTGCCATCGTGAACGCCCTCGTTTGGGCGCCGTATTTCGGCGCCAAGATCAGCGAGCCCATCACCGGCACGATCACCAAGAGCACTTACGTCGAACGCAGAAATTATTTGCTGCGGCTCATCTACTGGGTGCGAGACCGAGGGTGGCGGCGTTGCGCGGCTCTGCTCTGTTTCTTGGAAGGCATCCATCATCCGGACCAACCGACCGCCTTCGTCATAGGCTTGAAAAGCGCGCGGCCCGGCTCGTGGTTGGAGAAAGTCTATGCGCGCGAAGTCTTCAAGTTTGACAATGCGCAGAATTGCTTGCAGGCCTTCGCGGTCCTCCGCAAGCACGGGGTCGATCCCCGGCCGCACCACAATCCCGAAGTGAACTTGCTGCTCATGACCCTCGAACGGACGGTCCAGCCCGAGCCGGTCAAAGTCGCCGTGCCGCCGGCGCCGGAGCCGCCGGAGGTGCAGCGAAACCCTCGAATCCGCCTGTTTGAAACCGACCCAGGCGCGAAGGGCGATTAGGCCATGTTTCACCTGTTGCGAAAGCTATCGTTGCTGATCTTTGCCGGCCTGTGCGTGTGGCTGGGGATTTTCGTCTATCAAAAGCGGTCTGTTTTTTCCCCGATCATTGACTTGGCCGAGGCATTGGAAGCCAGCCGTGAAAGGCCTCGCCAACCGATGGAGTCGGTCTCGGGCAAAGTTCTTGGAATCACCGGCGAGTATTCGTTTCAGATGAAAGCCGAAGCGGGAGCGGTGTTCAATTTTCAGTTGGCCGGAATCGAACCGATCTCCTCCGGAGGGGGCGCCGAGAAGTCGGTTGCCCGGTTAAAGCAGGAGAGCCGTGCTTACCTCACCCAGCGCATCCTTTCGAATTCTGTTCGGGTCGCGGCGACATTTCTGACCGTGCAACGCGCCGGCTTGGGCGTTGTGTACGCGGGCGAAACGAACCTCAACGCGGCTCTGGTTGAAGCGGGCCTCGCGCGGCTGAACCGAAGCTATCTCAAAAGCCTGCCTCTGGGGGAGATTTACCCGCTGTTGCGGGCCGAGCGGAAAGCGAAGGAGCGGAAACTGGGGTTTTGGGAAGAAGCCAGCGCGGAGAATTGAACTGACATGCCGGCGGCCAAACGGGTAATTCCTCTGCGTGCACTTGGCGCACTTACGGCTGCGGGACTTTCGCAATTATGCCCGGCTCGACCTGGATCTTTCGCCCGGCTTTCATTTGCTGATCGGCAACAACGCGCAAGGCAAAACAAACATCTTGGAAGCGATCTACCTGCTGGCCACCCTCCGCTCGTTTCGAGGCGCCGGAGGCGCCCAGATGACGCGCCACGGGCGCGCGGGTTACTTCGTTGGCGGGAACGTCATCGGACAGGGCGAGCATGAGGTCAAAATGTACTGGTCTTCCCAGGCGCGAAGACTCACGTTGGACGGCCGCGCCGTCCGCAAGTTGGCGGATTATTTTGGCACCTTTCGCGCCGTGGTTTTCTGCACCGAGGACCTTCAGTTGATTAAGGGCGCGGCAAGCCGGCGCCGCCGTTTCTTGGATCTCCTGCTCGCGCAGACCCATCCCACGTACCTCGCGCTGCTGCAGCGTTACACCCGAGCCCTCCGTTCCAGAAACGCGCTGCTCAAACGGCGGCTCTTGGATGCCGTCGCCCTGGAGAGTTTTACCCACGAACTCCTCGCGACCGGCTCCCAACTGATCCAACATCGCCGGGAATTGATGCCTCGCTTCTCGCCTTTGGCGAGGCTGGCCTACCGCCGGATCGCCACCGATGAGGAAGAGTTGCGCCTGGAGTACCAACCGTCTGTTCAGAACGATTTCGCGGTCGAATTGGCTCAATCGAGGTCCCGCGAGCTGGCGCTACGCTCCACGGTCGTGGGGCCGCACCGGGACGAGATTCGCTTGCTGCTCGAAGCCCGGTCCGCCGCTCAATTTGCCAGCGAAGGTCAGAAACGGTCGATCGCGATCGCCCTCAAAATGGCTCAGGCCGAATATTTGACCGGGATTCATGGAACCGCGCCCGTGCTCTTGATCGACGATATCATGGGGGAGTTGGATGCGAAGCGAAGAGGCGGATTGCTTCCGCTCTTGGGACGCGCGCACCGCGCGCGCAGCCAAGTCTTCATGACCGTCACGAGGGAGGATTGGCCGGCGGAATTGGGACGAGACTTGACGCGATGGGAAGTCGAGGCGGGGATTGTGAAACTTGCCGAGTCCTAACGCGGCCGCGCTTCGCTTCCGGTGGCGGCGGAGCCGCATCCAAGCGGTCCTCGTGCTCGTGCTCATCCTCGCCACTGCCGGCTTCGAGGACGAGGACGAAGAATTCGGGCAAGTCACGGCGCTCTTGGCGGATACGGATGGATTGGAAATCTGCGCTACGCCCGGCGAGACTGAGGCCTTACGCACTTCCGCCTCACCCCCCCGCCTCGGTTTGCCAATTGACGGTATGGGGCGCTTCCACTTAACTGACCGCATGCGATTCACCCGGATACTCCTTTGCTGCTTGGGCTTCCTGGTTGGCTGCAAGCATCGCGATCCGAGTGGAGCGTCTGACGTTCACCGCGCACAGGGCAGCCCGAAGGCTTCCGGAGCAAAGCGAACCAGTCCATCCATGCCACCTTCCATGCCGGCGGCGAAAAACGCTCGGGTGATCCCCGTGCAAGAATTGAAAGGCAAGGTAGCCGCAGTCAATGCCAACCTGCGGTTCGTGGTCATTGACTTCTTCCTCAGTCCCATGCCCCAATTTGGCCAGCGATTAAGCGTCTTTCGCCAGGGGCTAAAAGTTGGGGAGGTGAAAATCTCAGGCCCCGAGCGGAGCAGCAACGTTGCGGCTGATATCGTCGCGGGCGAGGCGCAGGTCGGCGACGAAGTCCGGGTCGAGTAACCGCACTAGCACTAGCTCTCCTTCTTCTCCTTCTGAGCGGCCGGCTTCTTCTGGTAGGGCGAATAGAGATTGTAGTAAATGCCGCACAGCGGGCGGTCTCCATCGGTTTGGCTCAGGATGATTGTGACTTGACGATCGAGCGCAATTCCGTGCCGGAGATTGGGACCTCGATTCTCATACGCTTTGATGGCCTTTTCCATTAATGATTTCAGCGAAGACGCGCATTGCTCCGGCGTTTTATCGAGGCACACGACGTACTTTTCAAACGACTTGAGCGCTTCGGCCATCTCATCCTGGAAAATATCGACTGTCACGGGCATCACATTAAAAACTAAAAGGCCGGTCGGGGAAGGCAAAAGTTTGGTGAACCCTCACTCCCAGTGCATCCACAAGTTGTCGGTCGTCGTAGCGCAGCCGTCCTCGGCTGCGAGTTCGAGCGGCGTCTCGCCGCCGGGCCGCGTCCGAGCGGGACGCTCGGCGAACTCGCAGGCGAGACGCCTGCGCTACCGACAACCGGTGGATGCACTGTAGACAAAAGCTGGCGCGACGAACGCGACCGTCCTCACTGATTGGACCGAAAAGTTGCTGACCGTTCGCGGAGCGTTTGGAGTGCGCCAATTCATTGGCGCTTTTCAGAGGCATGTCATGCCCAAGCGGCCGTCCCAAGTCTTTTTGTACGCCTCAGCAAAAGGAGCGATGAATCGCCGCACTAAACGCTGGCACGCATGTCCTCAATCGCACTGCATGACTGGCGTGAGCACCACGCGCGCTAACCCGATCGGAGGACAATCCAGCGACGGGACCGAGGCACGAACCGCGCCGGCTGATTGTGCGTCTCGTTTTTGTGGAAGAAGGAAACCCGGGTTTGCCAGGCTGGCTCCGCGATCAAGAGAAGGGCATCGAGGTGCGGTTTGATTCGGATCTCGTGGCGCTGGACTTGGTCGTGCCGGCGGCGCTCGTGTTCGGCCTTGGCTGCGGCGAGGCGTTCTCTGATCGTAAACTTGGTATTTCGCTGATGCTGACGTTCCAGCCGTTCCTGGAGCTCGCGCTCATAGTTCTTGAAGTAGGAATCGATGCGCTCGAGTTCGCGGCGCAGGTAATTCTGCTGCCGGGTGCGAATGGGCTCCAAATCCGCCGCCAAATCCGCCTCCAGGGCGCGGCGAATCAGTGGAGCCCATTGAGCCAAATCAGGGACCGGCCAGTCGGAGACCTGCGGCCCTTCCGTCTGTGCCTGAGCGAAGTCCAAACTTCCCGCCAGGGATTCATCTAGGTCTCCATCCGGCAACGACACGGCGAGACGGTGGAGAGACCAATGTTGATCTATGGCCTGAATTTCGCAGCGCGCCAGGACCAGCACGGAGAAATGCCAACCGGGCGTCATCGGCGCTTCCATTTTCCAGCGGAGGGTCCCGGGCCTTTGGGCGGACCAGAGCTTTTCCGCCACTTCGACGGTGGGAGGTTTCACGTTCTCGAAGGTCTGGATACAGACGCGATCGAGGACCAACGTCTGTGGCCAGAGCGCTTCGGCTAGGCGGAAGGTGAGCGGACAACCTGGGAAAACTTCCCGGCCCGCCTCCCGCGGAGTGGTGTCGCCCGCTGGCGGAAAGTGAATCTCCGCGTCCACCAGGGTGCCATCCGCATGCCAAAGTTTGGCGGCCGCGCCTTCGGCCACGACCTGCAAGCGGTCGTGCCAGGTCCGCTCGCAGAGCGCGCCCAAAGCCGGCAAGCCTTCTTCGAAAAAGTCGATGAGCTTGCCAGGATCGTGGGGAAGCTTCTGGAGTTTCACAGCGATTCGTAATCTTTGGCAAAAAGGGTCTCGTCAAGCTGCTTGACTTGGCCGTACGCAGCCCGGGCTGCGGCCAGTTGGTCGCCCAGATCGCGCATGGCGTCGGCCACCGAACCTTTCGCGTCGCGCCAACGGCGAAAGACTTCTTCGGCAAACTCATCGCTGCTGAATCGGTCGCCGAGGACAAGACCCGTTTCTCCAACGACGAGTTCAAAGAGGTTCAGTTTTTCCTGGAGAATCTGCAGGAGATGCTCCTGGAGCGTGCCGGCTTGCACGAGATTGTAGATGCGCACCGGATGCTGCTGGCCTAGGCGATGGAGCCGTCCGATGCGTTGTTCGATTTCCATCGGGTTCCACGGCAAATCGAAATTCACCAGGCGATGGCTGAATTGCAGGTTGCGCCCCTCGGTGCCGCTGTGCGTGAGAATGAGCGCCCCGGCCTGGCGGCGGAACTGTTCAGTGATCGGCTGACGCTGCGGAGGCGGAGTTTGGCCGTTAATGACAAAAGTGGGAACGCCGGCTGCGGCCAGGCGCTGCGCCAAGACGGCTTGCGTTTGGAGGAATTGAGTGAAGATCACCACGCCACCTTCGCCTTGAGCCAATGGCAAGAGCAGCTCCGATTTTTTCTTCCAACTCAATTCAAGCGGAGCCTGTTCGCTCCAGGCCTGGGCAGCCGAGCGGTCCGGAAACGACTTCAGCGCCTCGCGCCACGCCGCGGGACTGCTGCCGCTGGCTTGGAGGAGCAACCGGCCCCACAGACTCGCTTGACTCGCGCTCAAGCCGGCGAGTTTCTCGCGGAGTTCCGTTTCCCAGCTTTGCCAAAATGAGCGTTCCGCCTCTTCCGGCTCGAACATTACGGTTTCGGCGCGGCGATGCGGCAATTGGAGGCCGGCGTTGGCGCGCGTGTTGCGGATCATGACCTGGCCCAGCAACCGCCGCAATTCCTCCGGCTCGCGCGGCTGATGCGGGCGCTGGCGGTCGATGAAACGGTCGTGAAATTCCTTGGGCGAAGGAAGCTGTCCGGGCTGGAGCAGCGTCACCAGGTTGTAAAGGTCTTCCAGCGAATTCTGCACGGGCGTGGCCGTGAGCAGGAGCAGGAACTGGCGCGGGAGGACGTTGATCGCCTGCCAAGCCTGAGAGGCGCGATTGCGCAGATAATGGGCTTCATCGACGATCAGCATGTCCCAGTTCAGCGACTTGGCGATGTCCAAGTGCGCCGGTTGCTTCAGCGTGTGGAGCGAAGCGATGATCCCGTGCTGTTGCTGCCAAAATCCGGCGGGGTCCGAGCGGAAGAGCGCTTGATTCGTGGTCGCCGCTCGGAGCCCGAATTTCTCCGACAGTTCCTCTTCCCATTGGTCCACGAGGGAGGGAACCGTCAGGATGAGAAAGCGACGAATCATCCCACGGGTCAGATATTCCTTGAGGACCAAGCCCGCTTCGATGGTTTTCCCCAGGCCCACCTCGTCGGAGAGCAAAGCCCGCCCTCGGAGCGCGCCGATCACCCGCAAGGCCGTGCGCAATTGGTAGTCCAAGCGTTCGATCTTGCAGTAAGGCAAACCGAGCAGATCGTCTGATTGGTTCGAGACCCACCACAGCGCAGCCTTCTCGCGGAGAAAGTAGGAACGAAGATCGCCCCACGGCAGGAGCGTGTCCTGGAAATGCAGCGGCCCGAGATCGAGAGTGCACGGCACAGGAGGCGTTTCGGGGCGAGGCGCGGCGGAGACGACCGGTTGGGTAGTGGCCGCAGGCGGCTTCTGTTTTGCCGCCGCAGCCCGGGCTTGGCGTGTCATTTCGCGCTTGTGCTTTTCTTCCCGAAGGCGTTGCTGATTCTGCTGAATTCGAGCCTGAAGTTCCTCTCGTCTCCTCTCCTCTTTCCGCGCCCGTTTCTCTTCCCGTTCCAGAAACCTGTTGACCTCCGGGTCAATTCCCTGCATGAGCCTGGCCGGCGGAGTGAACTGCCCGCGCAATTCCGCGGCCATGCAATCGATGGCTTCTTCAAGCCACGTCCACGGCGAAACGTCCAGTGGCAGGGCCAACGGATCGGTGCGCCCGGATCGTTTCGCGCCCTTCTCTTCGAACCGATGCGCTTCCGCGGAGAAATCGGCATCATCGACCTGGAAGCGGTCGCGCAACTGATGCAGCTTCCCTCGAATGAAGGCGCGGTGGTGCGTTGAGCGGTCCGAGCGGCGCTCGCCCAAGTTCTCCCAGTGCCATGTCAGCTCATCGCGGCCCGTGCAGCGAATCCTCATTTGGGCCAGCACGGCCTTGGAGGCGGAGTTCGTCCAAGTGAGTTGAATCCACCCTTTGGCATAGTCGAGCCTGACGCGCAAAACCGTGCGCGGCGTCTTTGCCCCTTGGAACTGTTCTCGCATCCGTTCGAGGACGCGCGCGGATTTGACATTTTCCGGGTCGTTTGGCCGGGGCGGCCTCCGCACTTGTTCCTCGAACCTCCGGATTTGAACCTCGAACATTTCAGCGATTCGCCGCTCCAGCCAAAGCCATGGCGAGATTCCTGATGGCAACGAATCCGGGTGAGCCGGATTCAGTTCCGCCGGAGCTAACCGACCATCCGCGGCCGCGACGCAAACGGCAACATCCGTCTCCGTCACGAGGAACCGCTTCTTGAGCTTATTCAACTGCGCCCGGATCGAAGCGCGGTGAAAGGTGGATTGGTCCGTTTCCGTCCGGCCGCAATACCGCAGTTCCCAACATCCGTCATAGAACCGCATCGCGCTGGGGTCATAGGTGATGCGCAGTCGTGCGGCAGGTTCGGCGCCCGTGTGATCGAACCAATCCAGTTGCATCCAATCATGGGCATGGTGCAACGTCACCCGCAGCCGAAAGTTCGGCGGCGCAGTGGCGGAAAACAGCTCGGATTCGTTCGGATCGCCCGGCATGCTTGAAGCCATTCGCTGCGCAAGTCTGGCGTCAGCGCCCGCAGATTGGCAATGCCGATTTTCAGACGCGCTCTCAGAGGGTGTTTTGAAAATGCCTTTTTGGGTAGAACAGGCCACTGGCCTGTTGCCGCAGGCTACCAGCCTGCCGCCTTTTTCGGCGGCAGGTTGCCGCCGAAAACGGGCTGGTAGCCCGTTCCACCCATTTTCAAAACGCGCTGTTAGACAAAAATGACGAACAGTGACGCTTACTTTGCTGGAATCGCGTGAAGAGCGATAGGACACATGAAAGCCCGACATCATCGGACTGGCAGCGTTGGCTGGCGGAACACGCGCCGAAGTTCCTGCTCTTCGCCCGCCAGCAAGCCCGCTCCGAGGCCGATGCGCAGGATCTGGTGCAGGAGGCAGTCCTGGAATCCTGGCAGCGGCAGAGCGACGCCGCGCCACCTCCGTTGGGACTGGTTTTCGCCACCATCCGCCGCCGCGCCATTGACCTGGCTCGAAGCGAAAACCGCCGTGCCCGCCGCGAATCAGCGGCCTCGGATCCGCCGGAGGTCTGCTGGTTCGATTCAGGAATTGAAGACCGTGAACGCAGCCAACTGATACAAGCCGCCGTGCAAAATCTGCCTGACATTTACCGCGACGTGATCTCCCTCAAAGTTTGGGGCGAATTGACGTTCGCCGAGATCGCGGAGGCGCTCGATATCCCGGCCAACACGGCCGCTTCGCGATACCGTTACGCCTTGGCCGAATTGCGCAAGCGCACTAAGGAGGTGCTGGCATGATCATCCACGAGCATGAGCGGTTCGAGGCGGAACTGCGCCGGCTCCGTCCCGCGAAACCGCCTGAAGACCTGATGGCGCGGTTGGCGGCGGCGAAGCCGTTTGTCCACTCTCCCGGTTCGAACACGACCGCAAAGAGCTGTCGCACTAAGCGCCGGGAATTGTTTTTGCGATGGTTCCTCCCGGCCGCGGCGACGGCAGCCGCGGCTGTGCTCCTGGCGCTGTGGCGGCTGGACGCCCCCCTGCCAAACACACCTCAAAAGCGCCCGAATGCTGCCTCCATCCCCGCGCTGATAGCGGACGATATTGAAATTGGCCGCCGGTTGATCGCCACGTTCGACACCGTGGCCAGCCTCCCCAGCGGCGAACCCGTGCGGCTCCGTTGCCGGGAATGGCTCGACGAGGTCGTCTTGCGAGACAAGACGTCCGGCGTGGTCATCGAGCAACGCACACCACGATTTGATATCGTTCCCGTGAGCTTTGAAACCTACTAACTCGTAACCCAAAAAATCTCTCTTGAAGACCATGAATACCAAAAACCAATCAAGAACGAAGACTTTGGCCGGGAAATTTCCCGAACTCGTAGCGCAGATTTTCAATCTGCCGTATCGCAGGCTTGCAGCCTGCGCCGGCTGGACATCGACGAACACGCCGGAGCGTTCGACGCCCTGCCGACTGCAAGTCGGCGATACAGCAGACTTCAAGTCTGCGCTACATGGCCTCGGAGCCGCACTGGCTCGAAAAATGTGTGAAATATCCAGGCTAGCGGCTTGTTTGAATGGTAGGGCAGGCATCTTGCCTGCCTCCCATTCAATTGTGAAATGTCCAACCGGAGGCAAGCTGGAAACCTGCCCTGGGTTGGAGATTCGACACTTCAAACATGCTTTCGTCTGGCTGCCCATGCTTGCCGTCCTCCTAACCTTCGGTGTGGCGGCCCCAACCGCGGCAGAGTTGATCGAAAAGGCCACTCCGGCGGACGCTCATCAGGCGACGCTCAACGATCCTGGCCAGGATTCGAAAAAGAAAGAATCCAAGCAGGAGCAGATTGTCACCAAAGTCGTCGTGTCCGATGGCAAAGGCGAGGAAGTGGAGCGGAAAAGCCTGCCGTGGCTCGGCGTCTCCACCGAGGAAGTTTCGGACGTCCTGACCTCGCAGCTTGGGCTTGATCCCGCCGTCGGGCTGGTGGTGACTTACGTCGCGCCCGAAAGTCCCGCCGCGAAGTCGGGCCTCCAAAAAAACGACGTGCTCGTGGAATTCGAGAGCCATTCCTTGGTTCATCCGGCGCAACTGCGCAAACTGGTGCAGTCGCGCAAGGAAGACGACACCGTCAAGCTCGTCTTCTACCGCGCCGGCAAGAAGCAGTCCGTTTCGGCGACTTTGGGAAAAACGACCGCCCGCCTCGGATTGCTCGGGGAAGAACATCGCTGGCAGGGCGATCTTCGCGAACTCGAACGCCAACTGCGCGACTTGCCCATCGGAGAAGCTTTGCGCGATGCCGCGAAAATGAAGGGGCTCCGCGATTCTTTGGGCCAGGTCCGGATCGACCGCGAGGAAGTGCAGAAAGGCATCCGGCAAAGCGTTGAGCAAGTTCGGAAGGGGATTCAGGAAGCGCTGCGCCACGCGACGAACCGGGATATGCTGCTCGGTCCAGCCGCCAAGGTTCTAAGGGATCTGGCACACGGCGATGTCGAAGTCAGCAAAGACGCAACCGTGACCGTTAACAGTGCCGGCGCCTCGGTCAAAACCATGGTGAAAGCCGACGACACCGGCACCTATGTGATCGTCGCAAATCCCAGGAAACGCCTGACGGTTCACGACAAAGAAGGCAATTTGAAATTCGACGGCGAAATCGAGACCAGCGAGCAGCAGGACAAGGTGCCCAAGGAAATCTGGGAGAAGGCGAAGCCAATGGTCGAGAAGTTGAAGGGCGTGAAAGACAAGGAGCCGAAGGCCGAATCAGATTCCAGCAAGGAAACGACTTCCATCGACAGTGATGACCTCGTCGTCGGCTCCGACTTGGCGCCAACGCGAACGCTGCCCTCGCCCGAATATTTCACACTTTCGGTTGCTGCATCCGTTTTTTGAAGGTAGGGACGGCGCGCCTGCGCCGTCGCCGCCGCGTGCAGCGGCGGAACAGCCTGAAGTGAGCGTGCAAACGTGGTCGCAACCTTTCAAAAGAGTTCCGCGCCTGCACGGCGCGGGGACGCCTCGGCGAGGCGTCTGCTACCTCACATCGCGTGTGAAATAGTCAGGCTAGGGGAGAGGGAGAATCGTTTGGCGTGCGTGGAAATGTTCAGCGATCGCGGATTAGCCCAAGCCGGTGGAAATGATTGCCTCTCCCTGGGGAGGGCCAGGGTGGGAGAAAGGGGCTTGCCGCCAACGGGTGGACCTGAAGACAACCGAGGAGGCCAGCCACTGAAAACAGCGAAGAATCAAAATCTCCACTGCGAAGAAGCCGGTCTGGGTTTGACCAAGACCGGTGACCTCGCGTTTTGCATTTCCCTTCCCGAATCGGCGCGCTAGTCTAACCAACACAGTCGAGCCGGTGAGTTTTCGTTGAAGAACACTCATGGAACCTATCATCGTTCTGATCCTCCTTGGGCTGTTCGTCGTCATTTTTGTTCTCCCTGTCGTGGCGATGGTTCGTTCCGGCCGCGCCGCTCAAGACATCGAACGCCTGACCGCACGGATCAGGGGACTTGAATCCGAACTCGCCCGTTTACAGAGAGACCAGCTCAGGCAACCTCCTCCAACGGGGCCTCACGAAGCGCCGGCTGCTCCTGCGCCCACTGCCGGACCGATGCCTGCGGCTGCTCCGGCGGCAAGATCGCTGGCAGCGACATTGCTTGAGGCACAAGACCGGGATCTCGACCGTTCGACTCAAACGCCCGCTCCGGATACGCCAACGATCGAGCCGATCTTAGGGCCGCCGCCTGTCCTTGCTGAAAGTCCTCCGGCGAGTGAGCCGCCCAAACCGAGTCCTCCCCGGATCGAGCCAAGCCCTCTCCCGGAGCCGGCGTTCAGTTTGGCGAAACTCAAAGGCACTTTGAACTGGGAGCAGTTCATGGGGGCCAAGCTGTTCGCCTGGATCGGCGGGTTCGCGCTGTTCCTCGGCGTGGCTTACTTCGTGAAATATTCCTTTGACCACAACCTCATTCCTCCGGAGGTGCAGGTCGCTCTTGGATTCTTGGCCGGCATAGGACTCGTGGTTGGGGGCGTGATGATGCGGCAGAAAGCCTACACCATAACGTCGCACACCCTCTGCGCCACCGGCGTCGTGAGTCTCTACGCCGTCACGTTTGCCTGCCGGGCTGTTTATCACTTCCCGTTCTTTGGCCCAACGCCGACGTTTGCCTTGATGGCGCTCATCACCGCGGCGGCGTTCATCCTGGCCGTGCGCTTTCCGGCACAGGTGGTCGCACTGCTCGGCATGCTGGGAGGATTCCTGACGCCGATCCTGCTCTCGACCGGCCAGGACGCTCCTGTCGCCCTGTTCAGCTACATCGCGCTGCTCGACGCCGGCTTGCTGGCGGCAGCGTTGCATCGTCGATGGTTTTACCTCGCGCCTCTGGCTGCCGCGGGAACCATCTTGATGCAGATCGGCTGGGCGGCGCAGTTTTTCGTACGGGAGGAATATTTTCTTGGAAATAAGGTCTTCATCCCGTTGGCGGTGTTGCTCGGATTCAACGCGCTTTGGCTCGGCGCCACGCGCTGGGCGCGGCGCGGCGAGGGGGAGGAGCATTTCGTCAGCGGCTCGTCACTTGCCCTGGCCGCTGTCGCTTTCGCGTTTACGTTCTATTTCATCGGCTTCGAATCGCTGGGAGCCCGGCCGTGGTTGATGTTTGGTTTTGCGTTCGGAGTCGATGCCGCGGTTTTTCTGCTGACACGGATGGATCGCCGGCTCGGCGCTGCCCAACCGTTGTCGGGCGCGGCGATGTTTCTCTTGCTGGGGGTCTGGCTGAGCACGCGAGTATCCAACGAACTGCTGCCCGCTGCGCTGGTTTTCACTCTTGTGTTTGCGGCGTTTCATTCCGTGGTTCCGCTGGCGCTGCTGCGTCTGGACGGCGTGCAGGGCGCTCCTCCCAAGTGGACGCTGTTGTTCGCGCCCTTGGCGCTCCTGGTCCTGCTGATCCCTATCTTCAAATTCACAGAGCTGACCGTGCTCGTTTGGCCGGTGATCTTGTTGGTGGACATTTTGGCGGTGGCACTCGCGGCACTGGCAGCCTCCGCTGTGCCGGTCATGGCCGTCCTCGCGCTCACGCTCGCTGCTGCCGCCGGAGTCTTGTTCAAGATACCCGCTGAACTGACCGGCTTGCCGCTGCTCCTCATCGTCCTCGGCGCGTGCGCGGTCTTTTTCACTGCCGTTGGAGTGTGGCTTCAGCGCAAACGGCCGTTGCCGAGTCCGGAAGCGGCTCCATCGATTTCGCCGGACGCCGAGCTGGCTGCCCATATTCCTGCGTTCGCCATTGTGCTGCCGTTCGCGCTGCTCGTGATCCTGACCGGACGTTTGCCGCTGACGAACCCATCGCCTGTCTTTGGCTTGGCGTTGTTGCTCGTCGGGATGTTGCTGGGTGTGACTTGTCTGTTTCGATTTGAGTGGCTGCCGGTCATCGGGCTCGGTTGCGTGGCGGCGCTGGAGTACGCCTGGCACTTGCGCCTCTTCGACGCCGGCGCCCCGCTGACGCCGCTGTTGTGGTATCTGGCGTTCTTCGCCCTGTTCGCCGTGTTTCCCTTCGGTTTCTCGCGGCGCTTTGCGGAAAGCACAGGCCCCTGGATCGCGGCGGCGCTGGCTGGGCCGGCGCAATTCTTCCTCGTGCATCGCTTGGTGAAGGCCGCCTGGCCAAATCACGTCATGGGCTTGCTGGGGGCCGTGTTTGCAATTCCAGCCTTGGTCAGTCTGTTGGCGATTCTGAAATTGATGGCTACGGATTCACCCGTGCGAAGGACCCAACTTGCGCTGTTCGGCGGGGTCGGGTTGTTCTTCATCACGCTGATTTTTCCGCTCCAGTTTGACCGCCAATGGCTGACCGTGGCCTGGGGGCTTGAAGGCGCGGCCTTGTGCTGGCTTTTCCACCGGCTGCCGCATCCGGGATTGCGCTTGACTGGCGTCGCGCTCCTGGCCATCGCATTTGTCCGGCTATCGTTGAATCCAGCAGTGCTCAGCTATCATGCGCACAGCGAGACGCCGATCCTCAACTGGTATCTTTACACCTACGGTCTCGTGACGGTCAGCCTGTTCGCCGGCGCGCGCCTGCTCGCCCCTCCCCGGGACCGCGTGCTGACTGTGAACGCTCCTGCGCTGCTCTGCACCCTCGGCGCGATGCTCGCGTTCCTATTGGTCAACATACAGATCGCCGACTTTTTCACCGAGCCGGGCGCCAAGACGCTCACCTTCAAATTCTCGGGCAATTTCGGGCGCGACATGACTTACAGCATCGCCTGGGCGCTCTTCGCGCTCGTGCTGCTGGTCGTCGGGCTGATCAGAGAAATCGCCGCAGCGCGCTACGCGGCCCTCGGGCTTTTGGGCGTCACGGTTTTGAAGCTGTTCTTCCACGATCTCGCCAAATTGGCGCAGCTCTACAGAATCGGCGCGCTCATCGGCGTTGCCGTGATCGCCATCGTCGCGTCGTTCCTTTACCAACGCTTCACCGCGAGCGTTGCACAGGCTGATGAAAGCAAAACTGTGCCGCCGGCCGGCCCTTAAGATCTTGCGCATGAATGTGGACGATGATCGGCGCCGAATATGTCCAACCGCCGGGCGCGGACAGCCCTGTCCGCGAGAGACGAAGCGCCAGGGCACAGCGTTGAATCGTGCGGACACGACTGTCCGCGCCCCGAACCTTATTCTGCTCATCCTATTCATTTCTCTGGCTGGCAGCCGATCGCTCGCGGCGCCGTTTAGCGAGTGGCAGCAGCGTCAGGCGTTCGATGTTGTTACGCCGGGCCTCGTGAAGCTTGCCTTGCCCGCGGCGACGCTTGACGCTTTGCGACCGGGACTGGACGACCTGCGCATCGCCGATCCCGCCGGAAATGAGATGGCCGTGTTCATCGAACGAACTGCCCCGGAAGTCCCTGCCGTCCAACCAGTGAAATCGATTCAATCCACGCTGCGGCCAGGGACCACCACGCTTCTCATTGAGACGGGCGTCGCCTCCGCAATTGACGCGTTGGCGCTGGAATCGCCCGACCGGGATTTCATCAAGGCTGTGCGCGTGGAAGGCTCGCAAGATGGACAAAACTTTACTCTGCTGGCCGAAGGCGTGCCGGTGTTCCGGCAGGCCGGTGTGAGTGAACTCACGATCCGCCTGCCGGCCGGCCCACGGCCATGGCTGCGCTTGACGCTCGACGACCAGCGCTCACGGCCGGTTGCCTTCACCGGTGCGCGCGCGCTCACAGCGAAGTCCGTGGATCCACCCAAAGAACTCGTCCCGGCCGCCATCAAGTCCCGTGAAGACGCAGACGGTGAAACGCGTCTGGTGCTCGATCTCGGCGCTGCGAATCTGACCGTCGCCGCCTTGGAGTTCGACACCCCTGAAGGGTTGTTCCAACGCGAAGTTGTGGTGCGCGTGCCAGAGGTCACAGGGGACGAGATCCGCGAGATCGAAGTGATGCGTGGCACGATCTACTCGATCAACCTAGGCGCGAGCACGGCTGCGCGAAAACTGACCCTGGCGGTTGAACGCCAGGTATTCTCCGGCGAACTCATCGTCGTGATTCGAAACTTCGACAGCCCGCCGCTGACCCTTCCAGCCCTTCGCGTCACCCGCCGCCCTGTTTTCGCGATGTTCCAGGCGCGCGAAAGTGGGACGCATTTCCTGTATGTCGGAAATCGTCAATGTCCTGCGCCGCGCTACGATCTTGCTCCCTTAGCCGAGCAGTTGAAGAGAACTTCGGGCGCGATGCTGGTCCCAGGTGTTCTGGAGCCCAACCCGCGCTTCCGTCCCTCCGAAACCCTGGCCGGGTTGGCCGACTTCGGCGCGGCCCTCGACACGAACCCTTGGCGTTTCCGCAAGTCGGTCCAAATCGCGAAGCCCGGCCCGCAACTGCTCGAACTTGACCTCGAAGCGCTCTCCCGCGCTCGCGACGATTTGGCCGATTTGCGCCTCGTGCGGGATGGCAAGCAAGTTCCATATCTGATCCAGCGCACGTCGATCACGCGTGCGCTCACGCCAAACGCCGCCCCGTCGAACGATCCGAAGCAACCTCGGCTGTCGCGCTGGAAACTGACCTTGGCGCAGCCGAACCTCCCCTTGACCCGCCTGGAATGCCGGGCGCGCACGCCTCTCTTTCAGCGACACATCCGGCTCTGGGAGGAAGTGGCCGACGGTCGCGGCGGCAAGTTCGCGCGCGAGCTGGGCAACGCCGACTGGAGCCGCACGACGGACTCGAAGGAGCTTTCCTTCATCGTCACCCTTCACGCGCGTCCGCGATCGGACATACTTTTCCTGGAGACGGACAACGGAGACAACCCGCCGCTCGAACTCGAGAACTTCCGGCTGTTCCTCTCCGTGACGCGGCTCCTCTTCAAGGCGGCCGAAGCGCCGGCGCTCTATTACGGCAATCCATCTGCGATGATGCCGCGTTATGATCTGAGTTTGGTTGCGCACAAACTGCTCGCTTCCGACAAGGCTCTTGCCGCCCTGGGCACGGAAGAAACACTGCGGAAGGAGGGCTGGGCCGAAGGCGGGCCGCTGACCGGCGTGCGCGGCTGG
This sequence comes from Verrucomicrobiota bacterium, assembly GCA_016209525.1. GTDB lineage: Bacteria > Verrucomicrobiota > Verrucomicrobiia > Limisphaerales > SIBE01 > VHCZ01. The sequence continues at coordinate 10,785 of JACQWK010000092.1, read as the reverse complement.
ATTTTCTGGGGTGTCCTGGTTCTTGTGGTGGGCGGGTTGATGGCCGTGATCGCACGTTTGCTGCCGAAGCCGCCGGCAACAGGGGAGGGGGATGCTCGAGGTGAGGGGTGAAGCTGCGGCGAGCCTAACCCGTCTTTCCAGCGTAACCTCTGGGACTTTCAAAGAGCCTCATTTGAGGATCAAGGTGTCCTTTGCGCCGCGCCACGCCTATGGAAGCGTTCTCCTCGACGTCCTCGTTCCCCCATTGAACCCAGCCTCCACGGGAGAATCGCGCGAATAATTCGAGGTAGGGTCCCGGCGAGCATCGCTCGATCAGGGCGTAAATTTCATCACGAATCGTGCGCCCGGCGAGGATTCGTCTCACTGGCGAATCCCAAGGTCATAAAACTTCAAGGCTTTCCCGTGATGAAGTGATCGGCGCGAGGAGCACGGATTCAAGAACGCACCTTCGACGACGACTGCAATCTTCGCCGCGCGTGGGATGTTCCCGAGTAAGATGTTGCATCCAACCCAGCCGGCGCGGCGGGCGGAAGCGCCCAAAGGTTTTCGCTTCTGAATCACTGAGATGGAATACGCATAATGGGGCACCAGCAGTAGGTTCCTTGCGGTCCATGTTGATGGTTCGTAGTGAAGAATCGCGCCTTTTGGGATGAGCTCTTGTACGAAGCCGCCACGTCCGCCGACATCGTGACACTACGCATGGTATAAATTTCTTACCTTCGACGCCGCATCGGGAGCGTGATTCTTCGCGTTTCAATAAACTCCAATTAACGTTCTGCGGCTTTCCTCGGGATACTTTTCCGCCTCATCCCAGACTTCGATGCTTGTAGCCCTGGCGTTGTCGAAGTCAATAACATCGACACCGATCCTGCCGTCGGCCAACACTCCCTGAACAACGCCGCCACGGACTTCAATCACGATCCGTGAGGCGCCGACCTTCAGTTGACTATTGGTGGTTCTTGAGATGCTCGACGTCCGTGATGCACCACGAGTGCGGTCACGGCCCGATCGATGTTTCCTGTTTGCGTTTGTCGTAACCCGGACAACTCGTTTTCCTTTCTTCATGTTGGTTTCTCCAATTTGTCGGAGGCTTGACCAGAGTCCGTAGTCCCTCTGTCACGGGTGCTTCTGCTCTGAGCCCCACAACTGTATGAAGACAGAGCATCGAAGTCGGATCAAGAAATTATCCCAGACACCGGCATTTCGCTTGGAGCGGTGGCGGCTAACTGGCTTACATGGCCTTCTGGATCGCTCTGCGCGAGAACCAGTGCATCCACCGGTTGTCGGTAGCGCAGGCGTCTCGCCTGCGAGTTCGCCGAGCGTCCCGCTCGGACGCGGCCCGGCGGCGAGACGCCGCTCGAACTCGCAGCCGAGGACGGCTGCGCTACGACGACCGACAACTTCGGGATGCACCGACCTGCAATGGTCGAACAAACACGCTCTAAGGATTTCGCGGCGGACTTGTGTGGCCAAGCGCGACGCGGAAACCGACGAAATAGATTCCATTAGAGGGCGCCATCATGAAACGATTTGCCGAGCGCGCGAACTTGATTTCGTTGTTCCAGCCACCTCCGCGGAAGACTTTGAGTTTTCCCGCCGGTGGTCCGGACGGGTCTTGAACTGGCCCTTCGGGAAAATTCCCAAACCAGTCCAGGCACCATTCCCAAACGTTGCCGTGAATATCGTGCAATCCCCAGGGATTGGGAAGTTTCTGGCCGACGGGATGGGGCCGGTCTTCACTGTTTTCCCAGGTCCAAGCGTATTGATTTGCGTTGGTAACCGTATCGCCGAAGCTGAAGAAGTTAGTAGTCCCTGCTCGGCAGGCATATTCCCACTCGGCTTCGGTGGGGAGCCGGTATTCGTAGCCGACGGGCAGCCGACCCGATTCGCGCTCGAGTTTGGTGAGGACCGAGCAATAAGCCACGGCATCAAAGTAACTGACCTTCTCCACCGGACCATTGGGGTCGTCTTTGAAGTGGCTTGGATTCTTTCCCATGACCTCCTCGAATTGCCGTTGCGTCACCTCGTATTTGCCGAGCCAAAAATCGCGGCTGAGCGTCACCGGATGCCTCAGGCGAAGGAAAGTGCCAGCCTTGATCAATACCATATTGGTCATTGGGACCGGTTCGACACGCGCTGGGACGGACGATGCTGTGCCAGTCTGGTTGGCAGGTCCGGAGGAACGGCGGTCACAGGCAACCAGGAAGAACGCCACCAGCATCAGGAGGCCGCAACGCAGCAGAGCAAGCCAAGCCCGCGAGCCAGTGTTGCGAAGTTCCCGGCTGAAGGCCAGCTCGCGTGCCCAGTTCATGGAGAGCCACCAAGCGCTTCGTGCGAGTATTGGGACCATGAACTGCCCGGAGCGCGGGCGGCTCGCCCGCCCCGTCGGGAGGGCCCTTGAATCTCGCGGGCGAGCCGCCCGCGCTCCGACGTTCATGGAAAGCACCCGATCGATTGCCGAGCGCCTCCGCTCTTTCAGATTGGATCTCCTGTTTTCGAAATTGATCATTCAAATTTCACATGAAATTCCCAGCGCGCATCTTCCAATGGAACGGTCTGCTCCCTTCCGCCAGGCCAGCGAATCCAGAGCGCTACCGGAGACTCCTCGACTCCGAGAATTTGCGCCGCTCCGTCCTGCGACCAGTAGCCGGACCCGGCGGTGATCGTTCGGCAGGGACCGGCCCGCCCACCCTTGTAGCGCACCCGCATTTGAGCGCCGACGGCGTCGGGGTTCGCGATTGGGCCCTGAAGGACGACGCGAATTCCGCGCTTGGCTCCCTGGTTGAGATACAGCTTGGTGGAGGCGCTGTTTTGCGAAACGGCGACGTCCACGCGGCCATCGTGATTGAAGTCCGCGAGAGCCGCGCCACGCTGTTCTCCCTCCACCTGGATCCCGGTGACGCTCGCGTCCATCGGCGCAAAGGTTCCGTTCCCAAGTCCTCGGAGCCACAATCCGCGTCCGCTGTCTTCGCGCGAAAGGTCCGAAACGCTCCCAAAGAAGTTCTGACTCAGGAACAGATCTTCAATTCCGTCGCCGTCGCAATCGCCAACGTTGATAGATAACGCCGGTGAAAGTTGGGCCTCCCTCGGCAGCAGGACTTGGTCAAAATGCGAACCGCGATTCAGAAACACGGTGGATTCGAAGTGCGCAGCCTCGACCGCTTTGGCTTTGTCAAAGCGACTTCCCAGGATGTCCCAGACCGAGGCCTCGCCATAGCTCTGGTGTGTCGCGAAGCGTTGCTGCAGTTCGGGAAAACCAAGCGCGAGACGGTTGCGATCGCGAACGGGGAGCCACTGGGTCCCCTTTTTCCACGCTTCGAGGAGTAGCACGTTGCCGTCGCCGTTCCCATCGTCGTAGTAGAGGCGTAGCGGGCTGGGACGGTAGAGTTCGTAAGGCGTGTTGCGTCCCCAGTTGCCGGCGGCAAGGTCCAACCGGCCATCCCCGTCGAAATCGCCCGTGGTGACGCAGGTCCACCAGCCGGGCAACTGGTTGAGGGTTGAAGGTTGACCGTTGACCGATGAGCGTTCTCCATGGACTGTAATTGGCGGATTCCATTCTTTGAGAATCCCTTTTTCGTTGAGAAAGCAACGCAATGGCCCCCACTCCAGGGCCAACGCCAGGTCAGGATCACCGTCGCCGTCCAAGTCGCAAAAAGTGGCGCCGCTGACTAGTCCGAGCGATTCGAACGGTTGGCTGAGCGCAGCATCCGGGCGTAACTCACCTTGCTCGTTCCGCCAAATGAATGAAGCAACCGGCTCGGGATATCGACCGGGCTGGAATCGCCCACCCACAAAGATATCCAAATCGCCATCGCTATCGAGATCGGCCGCCGCTACGGGACCGAGGCTCGCTCTTCCGGCCGATCGATGTTCGGGCGCCCCGGGCTTCGAAACCGAATACACCGTGATCTCGCTCTGGGCGTTCGGCCTCATCTCGTAGTTCGAAACGGGGACGAGCAGAGATCGTTTTCCTCGGCCATCAGGCCAACCCAACGCCGCACCTTGGTCCGCGTGAGCCGGAGGGATGCCCTCGATCCTCCGAAAGGTCTTGCCGTGGTCGTTGGTGTAAATCGCCAGCGTGCCACCGCGACCAGCGGTCACGGCCAGATCTTCCCAACCGTCGTCGTTCCAATCATACCAGCTCAGACCAGGCCCCAACCGGCTGAGGCGGCGAGGCAAGAGCGGTTGGCGCTCCCAATCGTCGAACGAATCCTCGACGTGCACATGACCAAGCCAGTGGCTGACTTCTTGGAAGAGAGGGGAAAGATTTGCGATTTCTGGCTTTGGATTCTCCCTCGCCGAGACCCCGTCGCTCCGGCTCTCCGTTACATTTCCCAGACGTTCCGCCGCTCCCGCCTCATCAATCTCATAAAGCCGATTCGGCACGGCATTGGCGACGAAGCTGTGACGACCGCTGCGCCACGTGACCTCCAGGCGCATCGGTTTTCCGAAATTAGAATCCGCCGCGAAGACGCGCAGGGATTGGTCTCCCGACATGTAACGGCCACCGGCGATCATTTCTTGGCTTTGGGTCATTGAACTGCCGATCAGCCGGAGGCGGGCGCCAATCCCGTGCGCGTTCGGGGGCAGGCCTCGCAAACGAACGGCGATTCGTCCCCTTGTGGCATCGTTGCGGTACAAGCCAGCCACGTCGTTGAGGTTGTTGACCACGACATCGAGGTCCCCGTCCTGATCCAGATCGCCCAACGCCATGCCGTTGGAGACACCCCGCTGATCGAACCCCCATTGCGAGTTCATCGGCTCGAAAATGCGATCACCCCGGTTGCGAAAGCTGGCGTTTTGCGTCAGGAACGACGGGTAGTACCGGCGATAACGCTTCCGTTCGACCTCGCTCAACCTCTGCGTGCGCAGTTGATCGTGGCTATCTTGATCCATGACATCAAAACTGAATCCGTTCGTGACCAGCAAATCTTCATACCCGTCCAAATCGACGTCGATAAAAACGGGGCACCAAGACCAATCCGTGGCGGCGACGCCAGCCATGAAGGCGGCTTCGGCAAAGGAACCATCCGCCCGCCCCAGGAACAAGGTGTTTCGGTTGTAGCGCGGCTGTTCGTTGACCCGCTCGCGCGCTCGTGGGTCCGAAGAGTCCCTCACCAATTGGGTCATCCTCTTTCCGTGCTCGCGGGCCAGCATATCAAGCACCAAAATGTCGTCGTGTCCGTCGCGATCAAGGTCGGCGATATCGACGCCCATCGACGAGCGGCTGGTGTGCCGAAACTTCAAGGGATCGATCGCCCGGAATGTGCCCCGCCCTGAGTTGAGCCAGACTCGGTCGGGCGAGGCATTGTCGTTGCAGACGTACAAATCGGGCGCCCGGTCTCCATTCAGGTCGCGGAACATCACGGCCAATCCCCAATCGCGATACGGTGGAATGGCGGCGCCTTGCTCGTTGGAAAACACGCCTGGATCGAACTGAATGGGGGTAAATTGCCCGTGCCCATCATTCCGGTACAATCCGTGGACTTCCGGCAATTCACGCACCTTTCCGTCTGGGAGCGCTTCAAAGCGATCTTTCCAGCGCGCCAACCGCGCGGACTCGCCGTTGACCTTGGTCACTTCCCACGTGTCGTTTCGCCGCGCGAGGGCAAACCGCGTCGTGGGGTCCGCCAGGTACATCACGTCGATGTAATGCGTGCAGTAGAGGTCGAGATCGCCGTCGCCATCGATGTCGGCCAGCGCCAAGGACGTGGAGGAAGCGGTGCGCGACAAGCCGGAAGTCTCCGATTCCGTCCACCGGCCTTTTCCGTCATTCAGAAACAGACGCGTGCCTGCGGCGATGCCATTGACAAGAAGATCCAAGTCTCGGTCTCCGTCCACGTCGGCGAGCGTCGCGCCGGTGGAGAGTTGTTCGGCGCAGGCGGCGGCGCCCTGAGCGATTTCTTCGAAGCGCCAATCGCCAAGGTTGCGGTAGAGACGGTTCGGGCCCTGCAAACCGCAAAGGTAAATATCCGGCCGGTCATCGCCGTCCACGTCACCGATCGCCACGCCCGAGCCGTTATGCGCTACGGCGTTCGTCATAGCAGCATCGCCCTTGAGCACGTTAGTGAACCAGACGCCCGTGTCTCTTGGATTCATCAAATTGAAGCCGGCCTTCCCGCGGCCGTTGGGAGACACCTCCATGCTTCGAAATCCCTGTCCTGGAATCCACGGAGACGCGCCGACGGATTGAATGAGCAGGCACAACAAGGCCGCACGGGCTCGGTGACCACAACGGGGCCGATTCATGAAGCCAGCAAAACAGACAGCGGCCTCATGTCAATTCTCGACCCCACCCAGATCGAAAAGTGATGTCGGAGGCGGGATGGATGATCTATAACTCATAACCGCACCCTGACGATGGAGCAAAAACTATATCAGAAAGGCTTCAATCGGCGGACCCTGGCGTCATTGGTCAGAGTGGTCGCTCTCGTGGCGCTGCGATCTGAATGACGAACGACGAAATCCGAAGGCCGAATGACGAAGGCAGAGCCAGCGACCAGGCGGGGAGGCTTCGGACCTTCGAGCTTCGTCATTCTTTTGACATTCGACATTCGACATTCGTCATTGTCCAGAGCCTCCTCACGTCGGCTGCAACGAATTTATGCGCAAGCCCAAATTCCCTTTCTTGCGGTGGCTAAAGCCCCCGGGCGTTGCCGCAGCCACGGCCCTCGCACTCGCCTTTGCGATTGAGACGAACACGATCGCTTACGGCCATCCCGGCGTCGGCATCGTGCGTGACAGCGGCGGCAACGTCTTTTACACCGACCTCGCTCATGTCTGGCGTCTGGCGCCCGATGGCACTAAGTCGATTGCCGTCACCAATATTCACACGCACGAGCTTTGCCTTGATGCCGCGGACAATTTGTACGGCGAGCATCTCTGGTATGAAGGCGATAGCGGAAAATGGGGCCATTACGTTTGGCGGCGTTCGCCCGGCGGTCAGGTGACCAAGATCATACCGCCCACGGAGGGGTTCCTGGCCAACTATAGCTTTGTGCGCGACAAAGCCGGAAACTCGTACTGGGCCGACCGCGACGCCAAAGGCGGTCCGGCGATACGCAAACGGTCGCCGGACGGCACCATCGCCACGGTCCTGCAAAGCACATCCTTTCACGATATCCGTTTCATGACCTGCTCGCCTGGAGGCACGGTTTATTTGATCGACCGCAGCGACTTGATTCAAATCGACCCGGATGGCCGGATGCGTGTGCGGGCGGAGCGGCTTACCGGCGATTGGTTCAAATTCAATCAGCGTCACAAAGTGCAAGGACTGTGCGCGGATGATGCCGGCCATGTTTGGGTGGCGGTGTCCGACCGCCGCGAAATTAAGAAAGTCTCCAAAGATGGCGCCGTGACGGTGGTTTCCCGATCGACCGCTCCGGCCAGACCCAACGGCGTGCTGGCCACGCCAGACGGGCACCTATGGATTCTCGAAGATTCATTGCCAAAACGCGCCCGCGTCCGGCACATGAGGCCCGACGGAACAGAGCGCGTCTATTGACCCCGGCCAACCAACGCCAAATTCGGAATGCGAGGCACCGCAGACAGGATTTATGGATGGTTGGATCGCTGCAAAACTGGATGATTGGATTCATGGATTATTGGATAATTGGATACACGACGAGCAGACCATCTTCCATTCATCCACCAATCCACCAATCCATTCATCCACTCATCCAGTCCCGCGCGCTTACGACTGACCACTGGCAACTGGCGATCCATTCGGGCTGGCGGTCAGTGGGTCTGAGGCTAGCTTGGGACGGGATACGGGCGTGGCGCCACTTAGCGTCATGGTGAGCATCGTCGCTTCGGAGAGCGTCGCGACCAGGTCGAAGCCGAGCAAACGGGCGAATGACTTCGAGATGGCCAGCCCCAGCCCAGCGTGCTCGGTGCCGCTGCGGGCTTTGTCTTTGCGCCAGAATCGCTCGAAGAGGTTGGGTAGGTCGGATGGCTCCAGTCCAGGAGCGGTGTTGCTCACCGCGAAGGCGAAGTTGTGACCGTCGCGCGCAAACGTGATTTGCACCTGGCCGCCCGCTGGTGCGTGATCAACCGCATTATGCAAAAGGTTCCTCACCACGGAGCGCAACAAGGCGCGGTCGGCGAACACCGTGGCGTCGTCGGGCATGGAGAGCTTCGCGCGGATTCCCTTGGCCGTGGCCTTTTCCTTGAGGGTGCTCCAGACACTGGCGGTAAGTCCGGCGAAACTGATGATTTCCGGCCGGAGGGCGATGTCGCCTTGCTCGGACCTCGCCAGAGCCAGCAGGCGTGTCACGATGGCTTCCATTTGCAGCGCGATTTCGAGCACTTCTTGGAAGAGCTCGCGGTCGCGGTCGCGGTCGCCGGGCCATTTCAACGCCACTTCCGCTTGCGACCTGAGTTCGGCCAGCGGCGTCCGCAGTTCGTGCGCAATGTCCGCGCTGAACCGGCGCTCACGCTCGAAGGAGCTTTCGAGGCGGGTGAAGAGCTCATTCAGCCGCTCGCAAATCGGCGCCAACTCGGTGGGCAGCTTCTCAGTCGGGAACCGCGTGTCGAGGGACTCCGCCGTGATGCGTGCCGTCCGGGCGGCCACGCTTTGCAGAGGCGCCAGACCCCGGCGCAACACCAATCCAACGACCCCCACCGTTGCCACGAGAAGGCTCGCGCCAGTGACCAGCAATACCGCCCGCAACTGCGCGAGGGTGCGCTGCACGGACCGGAAATCCGCCGCCGCCACCACCACGGCATCGATGGGATTTTTTTTGTCGGCGGCGCGCGGGGTGAACCTGACGCCGACGGCACGCACCGGCATGGCGTTCGTCAGGGTCAATTCGAAGACGCTGGGCGCGGCCAGCGCGCCGAACTGGAAACGCAGATGCCCCTGGCCGAGCGACTCGGAGCGTTGGACGACACGTCCGTCGGCGGTCCAGATTTCGAAGAAGCTTGTGGCGACGTCGTCTTCGTACTCGCGGAGAAAGCGGTCGCTGAATTCGACTGTTATCCGGCCATCGGACGCTTTGGCGAAGGTCATTATGGCCTGGGCCTGGCGGAGGAGGTTGGTGTCGAATTCTCTGATGAGCGCGTGGTGCATCCACCGATGCGCGACGGTTCCGCCCGCCGCGAGGAGCATCGCAAACCCGAGCAGCAAGGCCAGGGTCAACTTTCCACGGATGGAGTGCATGCTGGTTCTTCGTCGAGGATGTAGCCGAGCCCGCGCCGGGTGTGGATCAGGGGCTGGCGGCCTGGTAAAGAAAGCTTTTTGCGCAACAGGTACACGGCGGAGTCCACGACATTGCTCATGGGGTCGGCCTGTTCGTCGTAAATGTGCGCCTCGATTTCCTGGCGGGACACGACCTGCCCGCGACGCAGGGCGAGCAGCTCAAGAAGGGCATATTCGCGCGGTGCCAGGTCAATGGGTCGATCGGCCCGCCGGACGGTTTTGGTCGCCATGTCCAGTTCCAGATCAGCGATGACCAACCGCGTCGTCTTCAGCGCATAGCGCCGCCGGCACAACGCCTGAATGCGCGCCAGGAGTTCCTCCAGGGCGAACGGCTTCACGAGGTAATCCTCCGCGCCAAGCTGAAGGCCGCGCACGCGGTCTTCGACCGTGTCGCGCGCCGTGAGCATCAGAATTTGCGCCGGATGCTCCTGTTGCCGGAGACGGCGGAGAATCTCCAGCCCGTCGAGCCCCGGCAGCATGATATCCAGAACGATCACGTCGTAGTCGTTCGACTCCGCCAGCCAGAGTCCCTCCTCGCCATCGGTGGCTCCGTCCACGGCGTAGCCGGAATGACGGAGCGCGGTGCAAATGGATCGCTGAAGCCGCGTCGAATCTTCAATAAAGAGGACTCGCATTGTCGGGAGGGCCGGGGTCAGTCGCAAAAATTAAGTATTCGATCACGTCTTGTGTCAACCGTAGGGCCGTTTCGATGATGCTTTAAGGCTTCAGTCCTGCCCCGCGTAGCGTAGATTTTCAATCTGCTGTATCGCAGAATTCCATTCTGCCAACGCCCAAAATACCCAGCGCGGCCGCCGGATTGAACGCGTAGCCGAGTGCAACTCGGCGATACAGCAGATTGAAAATCTGCGCTACGAGCCAAGCGGCCCTTGCCCTTGCAAGGCTGGCCAGTTACGAAGTTTTGCTTTCTAACGGCTGACCCTGCGGCCAAGTTCACGGGCTACTTTTCGTCGTCCTTGTCTTTCTTTCCTTTCGTTTTTTCGGCCTTCTCCTTTTTCTCCTCCTTCTTCTCGCCCTTGCGTTCGCGCTTCTCCTTCTTGGCAGACTTGGCTTTGTCCTTGACCTCCTCATCGTCATCTCGGTCCTTCCTCTTTTCACGCCCTCGTTTCTTGCCTTCGCGCTCGTCTTCTTCTTTCCGGCGTTTGCCTTTGCCGTCGTCGCCTTCGTCATCCTCGTCTTTCTTTTCCCTGGTTTCTTTCTTCTTCCTCTCCTCCTGTTTCGCTTTCTTGGTCTCCTTGTCGCGCTCTGCTTTCTCGTCTTGAACAGCTTCTTTGGCGAATGAAGCGACGGGAGCCATGGCTGTCGCCGCCAGTGCGGCGATCAGGCTTTTCAGGAATTGCAGTCTATTCATATTTTTAACTGGTGTTGATGGGTATTTGTTTGCTTTGCGACCCCGGCCACTGCCGGACCGCCAAATTCGTAAAGAGTATTCATCGGCTCACTAATCAGTTCATGAGTTGACTGAGACCCACTCCCCTCACCCTTGCTCCCCACTGGTGTTGAATTAAGCGAAACGTGGCCTTTAGAATCTTCTTCCTCTCCCCGCGAGGAACGAGTGGGGAGAGGAT